>RFOZ01000100.1 GCA_009926405.1 Cytophagia bacterium | reverse complement strand
GGGTTGATTTACCCATTCATCAAAGGATTCCAAAATTCCATTAAGGCATCGGTCAATTCGTTGGGACGATCGGCATGCACCCAATGCCCGGCGCCTTGAATGGTGACCAAACGACTTTGAGGAAAGCAACGAGCAATTTGCTCAAAGTCGGCATCGCTTACATACCCGGATTCACTACCCCGTAACACCAAACAAGGAATTTGAATCGGCGCATGTTCTTCCAGCGAGGTCCCGATCGCTTCCAAAGACCGAAGCAGGGGATCCAAGGCAATGCGCCAACGAAAGGCCCCGTTCGAGTCCCTTTCGATGTTTTTAAGAATGAATAACCGAGTTCCTTCCTCGGGCACCGTGGGTTGCAGGGCCCTATCCAAATCGGAACGGGTGGTGCAGGCCGCAAGGTTCAGGGCTTTCATCGCCTCCAACATGGAGCGGTGGGCGTCCAGGCGATACGCCCTGCGCGCAATGTCCACCACAACCAAGCTCTTGAGTCGATCAGGGGCGAGGGCGGCAAAGCGCATGGCGGCCTTTCCGCCCATGGAATGACCCATTAAATGAACAGAATCCAAACCCCGGGCGTCCATCCAATCCCTTAAATCGCCCGCCAATAGATCGTACCCAAATTCATCCGTTCGAAAGGATTTGCCGTGGTTGCGCTGATCCGGCAAATAAACCTTGAATTGATGCTCCAATCGACGCGCAATGCTCATCCAATTATCACCGGAGCCAAAAACACCGTGCAGGATAACCAGAGGCGCTCCAGTGCCTACCTCCAAAACATGCCAGCCTAGGCCGGCAGATGCAATGGGTTCATTCGAAAGCATGCGATGGAGGAGTGGATTGGCCAGGAAGAAATCAAAGACACAAAGGTAAAGCGAGGAACCGGGCAGGCTGCGACAAACCCGTCCTCCTCAAAACCTTTTGAGCTTTCAGGGGTCTTGTATTAAATCACCCTTCGATGAGCCTACGGTCTCCCATCCTGCCTCCATGGCAGCCTGATACCAATATCTGCGATTTGCTTATGGTTTTGCCAACGGCCGGGGCCGAATTGGAACGCCTAGGGGTGCCCCCTCCGACCGTAACCGATTGTTTGACGGTTGAACAGGTCGCCCAAAGCATCGGCTGGGACAGCTGGGCCCTGCTAAGTTTTTTGGTCAACGGCCAAGGTGTGTCGGATGAAAAATCCCAACCGGTTGGCAATGCAGAAATTTCAAGCCTGATTGGTTCTCTGCGGGCGGACCATGCCCACTTGCTGGGGAATGGTCTACGCCACCTTCGGCAAAGCTTGGAAAGCGACCCGCTTTTTGAGCCTGTTTTGGACGATTTTGAAATCCTAGCGGCCGAAATCGC
>RFOZ01000099.1 GCA_009926405.1 Cytophagia bacterium | reverse complement strand
TGGCATCCAGGCTTGCCTGAATCCCTGCCTCCAGGTCTGTTCCGCTCAGTGTCAGCTTGTCATTCCGGGTATCAAACAGAATGTTCCCCAGAATCTCCATGGTGTGTTTCTTTTCGATGACCGAGGAGATTTTTTGCAATGCGGTTAAAAGCTGGTCCCTTTGAATACTAAACTTCATTTAATTCACCCACCTTGAGTGGCAAAGATCTCTCATAAAAAGATATATATATAAAGATCATAGTAGTCATAGGCCTGTGAATCTGGTGGATAACCGGATAACCCTTTGAAAAGCGGTATTTTTATCGAAAAAAAGTGGTTGAAAACCGGTGGTGGATGAAATCGGGGTTTTGGTGGAAAATTCCGGGATCGGGCGGAATGTCCCGAATGCGGGGTTTTTCCACCAACCTATCCACCGGACTCATGCAGCAAGGGTCGAAGTGCGGCCCCTGGGACACGATTGTTGTGATGTTATCCACCAAATTTGTCCACCAAGCCTGTGAATGGCTGGTGAAAAGACGGTGGATAAAATAAACTTTTCCACCGTCTTGGGGGATAAGTTTAGCAAGAAGCTGATTTCAAATAAAAAAGCGGTTCACCAGACCCATGGTGGAAAGATGGTGGATGAAGTCCTGACTAGTCAGATCGCTTTGCCTGCATAGAATAGTATGTTCTGGTTCCCGCACTCCGGACCCGAGTTGACCTTGAACTCGGTTTGAGGATCTTTCGAGCTCGAGTTGGGTTCTTGGACCTTGATACCATTGTCCTCGGCATTCCTCTTCATCTGCTGGAGGGCCAGATCATCGGCCTTGCCCTGCTCGGCCCCGAGAAAGTTGTTGACCTCCTTGGCATTCTTGGCTGGGATTTTCTGAATCACTTTGCCTTCCGCCAAGATAAGAGTGGATCCGTCTTGCATCCGTACGAGAGCATTCCGACCTTCGTTGTAGGTGAACACCCGGTTCACATTGGCCGGATTTTCAACCTCGAGATAGGAGGCATTCGCTCCATGGCCGACCTTCACTCCCTTGGGTCCGGCTGTCTCGAATCCGTGTTCAACGGCATTTTCGATGTCATTGGTGAGCCCTTTGGCATCTTTCGGTGCTTTTTTCTCGAGCACCGCCTTGGCATTTTTCATCTCCGGTGTCAGGACGTTCGGTACCTCGACCTCCATGGGGGCTCCCGGAGAAGTATCGGCCAAGGTTTTGAGGCCGGCTTCTGAAGCCTCGTCGGCTGTAAGCACCGGTGTCGACTTGAAGATGTCTGCACGGTTCGAGATTGCCTTGATCTCGGCAGCCACCGTCTTGCCTCCGCGGACGAAGAGTTTGGGGAAGAACATCATCGCGTTGTCGAGCTTTTCCATCCCGGTGGCAGCGCCCTTGAGGGCTGCAACCACGCCCTTGGCACCGAGCTTAGCCATGGTCGAGGAAGCCTTGCCGGCACCGGTGTTCAGGAAGGACTCGAACGCAAGAGCGC
>RFOZ01000098.1 GCA_009926405.1 Cytophagia bacterium | reverse complement strand
GCGCCATTCAATTTGGATAAACAACGTACGGGGGTTAAGGTTTGGTACAAAAAACGCATCGCGATAATTGAATAGATTATCAATCCCGGCTTGCAATTGGAGCACCACCCCGGATTTGTTCCAGGCGATCGGCCCGCCTCCCACCAGCCGATGCACCGCAAATCCGGAAGCCCGCAAATCCTGACGATTGTAGAGCCCGTTACCGTCGGTATCGGCCGTCAACCAAGAGGAACGGTAGGTGGTCTGCCAACGGAGGTAAGTACTCCTTTTCACGATCCTCGTCAAGCCAACCTGCACTTGTTGGTTGGAGCGAAAAGGCAAGCCCCGGTAATCGGAGGCCCGCATCAGTCGGCTGAATCCATCCTCTCCTCGGGTGTATACTTCTTTGTTACGAATGCGAACCCAATCCTCCGGCCGGCCGGTCCATAGCATTTGCCAACCCAGGTTGGCAGACCAACGTGGATGCTCCAAACTTAGTTTGTTTTCGATACCGGTGGTGTAGGCACGGTTGATATTGAGATACGAAAAAATCTGGGAACCGTCTGTTTGGATGGCCACCGGTCGACTGTCAATCATGTTCTCGAGCAGGTGTCCGAACCAATGGCTTTCCCAGCGCCAATCCAAGATCCCGCTCCGGCCGTAACGGGTGCGCCCCCATTGAATCGAAGTCGAATATTCCGGCCTCAATTCTTGAAGCAGGGCAAACTCATTGGTACGTGATGCAATGAGCCCGGCTGAATCCAAAGCGGCAATAACTTCTTGGGCGTTCAGGCTTCCCAGAACCCGGTAATTGCCTGCAGCGGGATTGATAAAATTCAGGTACAATTGCCTGAAATCAGGGGTCTTGAAGCCTCTTGCGATGGATAGTTTCCAATTGACCAAAGGATTTTGCCACCATTGTACGGCGAGCTTGGGGCTCCATGCCGAACCAAAGAGTTGGTAACGGTCAAAGCGAACCGCTGCAAGCATCGAAGCCCGTTCATTCAACTTATGATCCCATTGTTGGAACACATACCAAACCGGGTTGGTTCTTTCTTGCATATCTCCCCCGTATCGCTCGCTACGCACCGCATCGCGAACGGTTCCCATCCCGTAAACCCATTCGGATTGCGATGATGAGGTCCATATACCTTGCCATTCGGCTTTGAGGTAACGCTGTTCAAAGCCATCGCTGTAAAGAGGGCCGTCTGCGTTTTCGAGGCTTTGTTTTTTGTCAAATTGACTGCCGTACAAGCGCAGCCGCCCTTTGTATTTTTTGAAGTTGTGGGATGGCTGGTGAACCCAATCCAGGCGCACGTTGTGTTCGCTGTTTTGTTCGTTGCCAAGGGATTCCACGCGTTGACCATTGGTCACCGCTGACAAAAGACTTTCGCTTTGATCATGGTTGCTGCGCCATTGCATGACCAGGTGGTGGTCCTGATGTGGCGACCAGCGAAATTTTTGTTGTTGAGAAAAGCGTTTGAGGGGGCTGAGCAAAGGGGATTGGGTGAAAGGCCTTAG
>RFOZ01000097.1 GCA_009926405.1 Cytophagia bacterium | reverse complement strand
GTCCCTGACAGTAATTACCTACGGGCGGAACTTCGTTTATTGAAAACGGACTACATTCGGAAAACAACGAAAACGAACGGGACGTTTAACGAACTGTTGAACGGTGGGACGGAAATGTATTCGGCAACTTACGACACCTACCTACGGGGGAAACTGTTTCACGGGAACTATCAAACGGAACTGGCTTTCGACGTTGACCGTTTAGAACACCTTTTCTATTCCCTGAACGAACGACGACAACGGGAAACGGGCGGAACTGGAACGTACAACAGGATTGTCCAACAGGTCGCAGTCGTCGTAGGTGTTCGGGACATCGTTGACCGTATCGGACTTGACGTTTTCCTGTCGGTGGCGTCAAAGTACGTAACGGACAGGCACGTACGACGGACACGGGCATACATACTGGAACAGTCGAAACTGTCTAACGAACTATTCCAACCCGTCGACACCGTCGTTCTATTGAACGAACTTCGAACCGCATTCCTAAAAGCCGCTTAATGAAAAAAACCCTGCGACCTGTAACGGGTCAACCCAACAGGAAACGCAAAGTTTCCGCCTACATCGACCGAAACTATTTCAACACCGTACAGGACGAAGCACGAACGTCGGGAACTTCGACGGGGGACGTAATTCGTCGGGCGGTTGCAACTTACTTTGAACGGAACTAATTTCGTGTTGAACGGTCGACGTATTGGAACACGGTCGAACCGTTTGGCGTTTACGCAGGACGGACGGTCGGTAACGGTCGTCCGTTTCTTATTTCTACTATGGAACAAAATAGAAACTTCCACGTTCGTCGCCTGAAAACGGGTGGTCGTCAAAAGGGAACACCCAACCGAATAACAAAGGTTTTAAAATTCCAACTGTCGCAGGTGTTGACTTTGGAATACGAACGTTTACCCGAACTGTTGGACGAACTGTCCCCGTCCCAACGGTTGAACTTCGTTATTCGTTTGTCGCAGTTTGTCCTACCAGCCCCGACCCGTGGCGTTGACGAATTTGACCTAATTAGGACGGACGGACTGGACAACTGGGGGACACGTCCTGCAACTGTTTCGGACTACTACGAAACGGACGACACCGACCCCGACACCGACCCCGACACCTGCTAAAAAAAACCCCTGCGGAATGCCCCCTACGGTGTTCCCCGACCGACGCACCTGCGACGTTTTACACAAAGAACCCACTAACGGTCGGAACTGGAAAAAAACGTCCGACAAACTTGCATATTTTTGACGCAGGTTACATTTTAAACTAAAAGACCGAACTGCTACGGGGGTCTAATTCGTGCAATTCGGTCGGAAAAAAGATGATTATGGCGACAAAATTAGTCGAAACCCTGTGTACGCAGTATGAACTTACCAGCACGGGCGACCTGAAACCCACGAACGGGGGCAGGTTTATACTTCAAATCAGGGACAGTAAGCACGTCGGTTTTCCCCGTTACCTGCAATTAAGGGCAACAGGTCAACCCCGACCCCTGTTCCTGTCGTCCATATTCGAACCACGAACCCCCGACGGTCTATGGAA
>RFOZ01000096.1 GCA_009926405.1 Cytophagia bacterium | reverse complement strand
GATAAGCTGCAAGGCAGCCGTAGTGCCCTGCAAAATGCCATTCTCAAAGGCAAGGCCGGCAACCTCAACGGAATGCTGGAGAGCCCGTATTTGGGCAGCTTGGGTGAAGCGGCTACGGCATCGGCTGTGGCTGCTGCTGCGCCCATCATTGTAGCGACCATCAACATCCTCAAGGAGGCAGGCCTCATCGGCAAAGGCGAAAACATCGATGTCAACAATTTATCGAACGAAGTGGCCAACGATCCAACGGCATCATCCGCTCTAACCGAAATGCAAAACAGCGACAACCCCAATGAAACACCTATGAACGCACGCAGCGCAGACCCCTCACAGGCCGATAGCCCATCGAGCGGTGGCATCATCAATTTCATCAAGAAAAATCCCATACCCGCCATCGTTGGCGGTGGGCTTTTGGCCATGGGCATCTACCAAATGGTAAAACCCAATAAGCGCAGCTCAGGGCTTGCGGGGTACAAATCCAGCACGGGTCGCAAGAAAAAATCCGTGGCCGGAAAAGTCCGTGGCCGTAGCGGGACGGGCAAAAAACTACCGGTCAAATCCATGAAACTCCTCTAAACTCAACCTTATCAAAACAAAAAAATGGCAACGAAACGCAATACCAATTCCAAAATCAGTGGCCAAGCTGTTATGGGTGAAATTAAAACCTTGGCCATGCTCACCGGGGGCGTCGTCCTGGGTTCTGTGGGCGGCAAGATGATCGACAAAGTCCTCAAAGTGGACGGAACTACGCCCGGATTCAATGCCAAAGCCATGGCGCGACCCCTGGTGCTGCTGGGCGTGGGCGCGGCCGGTAACCTCATGCTCAAAGACGCCAACATGCGTATGGTCGCTACCGGTGTGGGCGCTGCCGGCATGCTTTCCGGTGTGAAAGTGCTGCTCAAAAGAGATTTGTTGGCAGGCCTTTCGGACTTCAGCATGCATGGCATCGGAAGCTTCGGTGAGCCATCGCTTTACCGCGAGCCCATGACCCTTTCGGTGGACCGATACAACCCGGACCTACCGGCTCTTTCATCTCCAACGGCATTCAACCCCGAAGAATTTGCTTCTGCATCAAGCGATGCAGGCAGCGAGCTCTCCTACATCGAAATCATCTAAACCCTAAACCTCATCCTCAAACAACAACATCATGTTAACCCTCGGACAAATCGAAAACAGCGAATACAACCTGCTTGGAGCCATGTCGGAAGACGATTTCCTTCAGGCGCTTGAACTCAGCGGAGCCAACGACAAACGCAAGTTGTTCCGCAAAATGCAAAACCAATCCCGCGCGGTGGCGACCGCTACCGGTTCGCGCTCCCGTGCGGAGTTCGAGAAGCGCATCACCCTGCTTCCCAAAGAAATCCAATCGGGGTTGGCCAGCCAAAACCTGCAAGCCGTGGATGCTGCCTACTATGTGGTTAAAACCATCAGCGGCTCCAAGGTCATCAAAATGTTCAAAGACGACGACAACAAAGTGGTCGGATTGAGCAACATCTCCAGCGGCAAGTTGGAGAAAGGAAACTACTTCCT
>RFOZ01000095.1 GCA_009926405.1 Cytophagia bacterium | reverse complement strand
CGATGGTAATACAATTTGTGATGCTGGGTTTTGCCCGAAAGCGCGGAGCCGTCTTTGGGCTTGTCGTAGCTGGAATAAAAGAATCCTTCTTGCCCTTTCCAGGATAGGGACGAAAACTTAACATCGAATAACGTATCCCCCAAAAGCTTCCGTTTGAGCACATCCATGACCACCACCTTGCGCCAATCCGATCCACCTTCGCTGATTTGATACGCGCAGAGGGAGCCATCTTCGGAAAATTGAATACCCGCGAGGGATGAGGTTCCATCTTTGGAAAAATTATTGGGATCAAGAAAAATTTCAGGGCTTGCATTGCTCCCGGAAATTTCACGGTACAGCACAGACTGGTTCTGCAGACCGTTGTTTTTGAAAAAGTAAGTGTATTTCCCTTCCTTGAACGGGGCGGAGTATTTCTCGTAATTCCATAATTTCTCCAGCCTTTTGCGCACGTCTGCGCGGTAGGGTATCGCCTTGAGGTATCCAAAGGTGGTTTCGTTCTGCCGACTCACCCACTCGGCCGTTTCTTCGGACCGATCGTCTTCCAACCAGCGGTAGGGATCCTCAACGACTTTCCCAAAGTAGGTGTCCAATTGGTCAACCCTTTTGGTATCCGGGTAACGAAGGGACTCCGTTGGGGCTTGACCGGAAGCATTCGGGGAGGACAAAAGGGTAAGCAAAACGGCGAATAATGACAGGGTTACGATGCGCATAGGTTGGTTTTTGTCAAAGATAGGGCCTCAGGGTTTCTTGATGAGGAATTTGCTTGGAAACCAAAGCAAGCCGTACGACTCCGAAGGCTTGGCCTTCAAGGAAACATGATGGGCCCGATGGGCCCGAATCATGGCCTCGATGTAAGGAAACCGAGATCGCATGGGTACCCTCCAGCGGCGATGAACCCAACCATCGTGCATGATGAAATACAAGGCACCGTAGAGACATATTCCAACTCCTGTCCCGAGAACAAGGGGACTATCCTCCAAACCCCACCACCAAAGACCCGTTCCCAATCCCCCAAACAACAAGGAGAAGAGGTCATTCCATTCGAGACCCTTGCCCGAAGGCCGATGATGCGTCCGATGAATAAACCACAAGGGGCCGTGCATCAGGTATTTGTGGATGAACCATCCCAATGCCTCCATGCCCACCAGGCCTAGGAGCGTTCCAACAGCAAGAAGAACGGGTTCGAGCACGATTTCGAGCATGGACTCAAAAGTACACCGATGGAAGGTGACCCTGATTAAAACTTAAGAGGCTTGCGCCTCTCTTTCCACCAAGGCGATCAGTTCACGAAAATCGCGAATTAGCTTCAACGGGCCATCCCAAGCGACCTCCTCTTCGGCCATGACGGCCAAGGGTCCGGTAACCAGGTGCGTACATTGGGGAAAGTCAGCCCGGACTTTGGCAAGGTATTCCCCCACCGAGCCCTGGGCAATGGCCGAGGTCAACGCAAAGAGGGTAAAGTCCGGTTGATATTGTTGGTCCAGGATAGCCAAATCCGGGTAAGGAACATTGGTCCCGATATAGGCCACCCTTTGACCCCTGGCCTTGAGCAGGTAGGA
>RFOZ01000094.1 GCA_009926405.1 Cytophagia bacterium | reverse complement strand
TATAAGAGACAGGTCCCTGAACTGTTGCGAAAGCCAGTTACGGGTTTGGCTGAGCGAGGTTGCCTGGTAGGCCTGACCATTGCGTGGAAATCGGTCAGGGTTTTGGTCTAGCAGGTTTTCCAAAACAAGCCTCAATTCAGCGGAAGGGCAACGGGTTTGAAATTGACCCAGCAGATAGACGGGACCGGGGTCCAAATAGAATGATTCGATAGCTCCTCGGGATTCAAGGATTCGCTTGGAACGAACCGAAGCCCGTAAGTAACCCTGGTCCATGAGCGATTTTCTTAAGAATTCGGCTTTGATATCCAAACCTTCGGCCGTGCTCAGGACCGGTGCTTCGGCAAAACGGGTCAGGATGGCATTGCGAAATCGGGTGGTTTGACCCTGACGCATGCCCAAAAAGGCATGGGTTCGCCAAGGAAACAGGCCTATGGTACGGCGGTTCAGGGCTGGTTTTAAGGATTTCTCCATGGTCCTGGCCTGGGTTCGGGGTACGCCTTCCAAACGATAACCTCGAAGCCAGACATTTCCCTCGGGCAATCTTTTTTGGACCGTGCAGGAGCCCAGGATTAGCAATATGGGCAAAACGAGCAGGCTCGTTCGGCAGAGTATCTTTGAAGGGTGGAAAACAGACATTGGAGCAAAGCCGAAGTTAAAGCCATGGCGGCCCTCGCTCAACGGCCTTTGGGTAAGTTGCAACCCGAAGTCTTGGTTGAGGGACCCAAGTTGATTTTGGAGGCCCTGGGTTGCGGATGGATTCCAACAGCTATCGTATTGGATTCCAGACATTTGGGCAATAAAGAAGAGGAGGCTTTCTCCCTGTTGCCATCCCTTCATCTGTTCATGGAAAAAATCGGTTGGGCATCAACGGCCGAAATGGGTAGAATTTCAAGGCTTAACAGCCCCCCGGCTGTTTTGGGATTCTTCAGAGAACCCACGGAGGATGAGCGAATTGCAAACAAGACTGGCAAGGTTCACCGAGACCTTCTTTCCAAAAAGAAACCAAGTTTGTCACCATGGTGGCTGGTTTTGGATCGCATTCAAGACCCTGGGAACCTAGGAACCCTCTTGCGGAATGCGGATTGGTTTGGGTTTTGCGGATTAATATGCAGCCCTGACACGGTTGATTGTTATAACAGCAAAGTTGTTCAGGCCTCCATGGGGTCGGTTTTTCGAGTACCGGTGCACTATACACCCCTGAACAAGGAGAATCTTTCCCGGATTACCGGCTTTTCGGAACAGAACTTTGGTCCCCAATCTTCCGAAATTCAGGAATTGGCTGGTACCAACGGCCCCTGGGTTGTGGGGGCC
The DNA here is from genome assembly GCA_009926405.1 of Cytophagia bacterium. Lineage (GTDB taxonomy): Bacteria > Bacteroidota > Bacteroidia > UBA7662 > UBA7662 > SYHX01. Next base: position 250 of record RFOZ01000094.1, on the reverse strand, counting down.
GAACTCGGAGGGGTTTCGATGGATCAAACAACGTTTCCAAGAGAAGGCGGCCTGCTGATGATTGGCAACGAATCCAAAGGGCTTAGCCTGGAAGCCAAAGCCTTGTGTCGCTATTTGTGGGCAATTCCATCCTACGGGGAAGCCGAGTCTTTGAACGCGGCCGTTGCAGCCGGTGTTTGTTGTTATACGATACGCCTCCGATCGGAACGAGCCTAAAAAGCCCGGGAGGCGTTGACATCCCCCGTACACA
>RFOZ01000093.1 GCA_009926405.1 Cytophagia bacterium | reverse complement strand
CCCACAGCGATGATTCTATTTGTTTCGGCGGATGGGACCCCTTTGCCCCGGCAACGACGTAGGATTAAGAGCTGGTTGGAACGGGTGGCCAATCACCACGGCGCTCAAATTGAGAGCCTTTCTTTTGCGTTTGGTTCCTCCTCATGGATGGCAGAACTTAATCAACGATACCTGGCCCACGAGGGAGATACCGATATTTTGACCTTTGATTATCAAGAAGGGGTTCAGACGAGGCCTTTGGCCTTGAATAAGCCAGCCAAGGTTGTGAACGGAGAGTGCTGTATAAGTCCGGGTATGATTCGAGAACAGGCGGCTTTTTGGAAAACCACTTTCGAAGACGAGATGCATCGGGTTTTGGTTCACGGTTTATTGCACCTTTTGGGATACGATGATCGGTCTGCTACCCAGAAGAAGCAAATGCGCACCCTTGAAGAGGAGGCTCTAGCGATGCGTTCTGCCGAATAGGCAACGTTCCACGTGGAACATCTTTATTAAAAGAATATAGGCGGATGGGATAATTCCGTCGTGAGCAGGTAGGGATAGGCCTATTTTTGCGACGCCATTTAAGGCGTTCTACGTGGAACATTGGGATTACGATATCATTGTTGTTGGTGCGGGTCATGCCGGCTGCGAGGCAGCGGCAGCAGCTGCTAACATGGGTTCTTCGGTGCTCTTGGTTACAATGAACATGCAGACCATTGCCCAAATGTCCTGCAATCCGGCCATGGGTGGCGTTGCCAAAGGTCAAATTCTCCGGGAAATCGATGCCTTGGGTGGGTTATCGGGATTGGTTTCTGACTTCTCGGCCTTGCAGTTTCGTATGCTGAATCGCTCCAAAGGCCCCGCGATGTGGAGCCCAAGGACCCAAAACGACCGTTTTATGTTTGCGGCAAACTGGCGTTTTCGGTTGGAGCAAATCCCTAACCTCCGCTTCCGACAGGATTCTGTTAAAGAGTTGATTTTGAATAACGGAAAAGTTGAGGGCGTCGTAACCGGCTTGGGTTTAGCGATCAGGGCCCCACGGGTGGTCTTGACAACCGGGACCTTTCTGAACGGCTTAATCCATGTGGGGGAAAAACAATTGGGCGGAGGAAGGGCCGGAGAATCGGCTTCTTATGGTATTACCGAGCAATTACGAGCCGAAGGCCTGGAAAGCGGACGAATGAAAACAGGTACCCCGCCAAGGGTAGACGGGCGAAGCCTGAATTATACCTTGATGGAGGAACAAAAAGGGGACGAAAAACCGGGTAAATTCTCTTTTCGACGGGAAAGCAAACCCCTGGAAAAACAAAGAAGCTGCTGGATAACCTATACCGACCCACGGGTCCATGAAATTCTGCAGGAGGGCTTTGAACAATCGCCTATGTTTACGGGCCGAATCCAAGGAATAGGCCCCCGGTATTGCCCCAGCATAGAAGACAAAATCAATCGTTTTGCCGAAAGGGAACGTCATCAGCTTTTTATAGAACCCGAAGGCTGGAACACCGTTGAGGTTTATGTGAATGGATTTTCAACCTCCCTTCCGGAAGATGTCCAGACCAAAGCCCTTCGGCAGGTTAAGGGATTTGAAGAGGCCAGGATTTTCCG
>RFOZ01000092.1 GCA_009926405.1 Cytophagia bacterium | reverse complement strand
TTCAATCGGAATCTTCACGGTTATCACCGTTCTCACCTTGGTGGATTCCTGGGAATTACAAATTCGGAGTTCCTTGGCGAGCATGGGAAACGAGGTCGTTTATGTGGAAAAGTGGCCGTGGGGCTTTAATTCGGAGTACCCTTGGTGGAAATACATGGCCAGGCCTCAACCATCGTATCGAGAGTTTATCGAATTGCAGCAGCGGAGCCGTAACAGAGCCAAGGTGGCGATGATGGTGGACTTGGAATTGGACAAATTGACGACGACTGGCCGGGTACGTGAAGAGGTCAAGGCCTACGGGGTTTCCCATGATTACCCTCAATTGCGATCCTTTGAACTTGAGCAGGGCCGGTTTTTTCAACCCGGGGAATCCGCGTCCGGTGCTCGAAGGGTGGTATTGGGCGCCCAGTTGGCCCAGGACTTGTTTGGATCAGCCGAAAAAGCAGTTGGTCGAAACATCCGCGCCATGGGTCAAAATGCCTTGGTTGTAGGGGTTGTTCGAATGGAAGGAAATAATTCAGCCAATACCAGTTTGGATGAGGTGGTTATTCTGCCTTTGCAATGGCTCCGAAAAATCAAAGGCAATCGATTTGAGGACTTTTACCCGTTGTTGATCGCAAAACCAGGACCCGGCGTCCCCGCTTCTGAATTCAAAGCCGAATTGAAGGGAAACATGAGGGCCATTCGCCGGCTTTCCCCTCGCAAAGAAGACAACTTCGCGCTCAATCAACTTTCTTTGATTGCCAACCAGCTTCAGAACACCTTTGCAACCTTGGGCCTTATCGGCTGGTTGGTCGGCGGATTTTCGTTGTTGGTGGGTGGCTTTGGGATTGCCAACATCATGTTTGTTTCTGTTTACGAGCGGACCCCTCAAATTGGCATTCAAATGGCATTGGGGGCGCAGCGATCCTTTGTGATTCTTCAGTTTTTGATTGAATCAGTGGTTCTAAGTTTGATGGGGGGCATCCTTGGCCTTCTAGGGGTTGCATTGACCGTTGCGGTCCTCAACGCCTGGTTGGACCAAGAATTGGTTCTTCTTTGGAAAAACGTGACCACTGCCTGTGTTATTTCAGCCTTTATAGGTCTTATTGCAGGTGTTTTGCCCGCAATCCGTGCCGGACGCATGGATCCGGTCGAAGCCATTCGCCAATCCTAACCAATAAGCACGTGGGCTTTGGGAAAGCTGTAATTCTGGTTCTCGCTTTTGGAAGCCAGCGCAAAGGCCAGGGTGAGGGTTCCTACCCGGCCTACAAACATCGATAACATCAGAATAGCGCGGCCTTCTGAACCCATGGCCATGGTTGGGCCCCTGCTGAGGCCGACGGTACAAAAAGCCGAAACTTCTTCAAACACCAAGTCCAGGATAGGAATCGTGGGTTCCAGGACCGCCAAAACAAAGGTGCAGCCAAAGACATAGGTCGCCGAAAAAAAGAAAATGGTATAGGCCTTGTTCAGGAGTTCAAAAGGAATGGAGCGTCCGCCAAGTTCCAGTTGTCTTTTGTTACGGATTGTCGACCAAACGGCCAGTACCAAGAGGGTAAAGGTGGAGGTTTTGATGCCTCCCGCCGTTGAACCGGATCCTCCTCCAATGAACATTAA
>RFOZ01000091.1 GCA_009926405.1 Cytophagia bacterium | reverse complement strand
TTTACCTACACGGTGACAATGACGGGAGGCTGTACGGGGGGTACAAATAGCGTGACTGGTACCCTCTTAATTAATGCCAATCAAATCGAGCTTGATGCTAATTCTGCTCCTGCAAATCAGACGATTTGTCTAGGAACTTCATTGGTAGACATTAATTTTAATACAATTGGAGCAACCAATGCTACTGCAAACGGTCTTCCTTCGGGTGTTCAAGGTGTTTGGAATAACAATCTATTTACTATATCAGGTACGCCAACAGTTACCGGTACTTTTAATTATACAGTTCAAATGACAGGTGGCTGTGTTTCATCAAACATAGCAACGGGGCAAATTGTAGTGAATGATAATTTTATAACTCTAATTTCTGGATCAGGAACAGACAACCAAACCGTTTGTGTAAATACAGCGATTTCTAATATAATTTATTCAACAAGAGGCGCTTCGGGCGCTACTTTTTCGACTTTACCAGCAGGTATCCTTGCGGTTTGGAGAAATGATTCAGTTATTATTTCCGGCTCACCCACGGCATTGGGGACTTATAATTATGTTGTTACGATGGTTGGAGGATGCCCCGGATTAAATAACACCATATCGGGAGTCATTGGCGTTTTGGCAAATAACACAATAACACTCATTTCAGCTGGAAATTCTAATCGAGAACCTTGTATAGGTACTGCACTTTCACCAACTATTCGTTTTCAAACGACCGGGTCAACGGGCGCAACAGTTACAGGTCTTCCGCCAGGTGTCAATGGGACATGGAGTTCGAATTTAGTTACAATTAGTGGTGCTCCTTCGGTTACCGGTACATTTACCTATACGGTGACGATGACGGGCGGGTGTACGGGCGGCACCAATACAGCGACGGGTATCATAACCGTGAAGCCGAACAACACGATTGCGAGGAGTTCGGCCGTGGGCACGGATGCTCAGACGCGTTGTATCAACACAGCGATTACGAACATCACCTACGCTACAACCACGCGACGGTTACCGGTCTTCCTGCGGGTGTTACGGGGAACTGGTCAGCGAATGTGGTGACCATCACGGGCACGCCTTCGGTGGCGGGCACTTTTACCTACACGGTGACAATGACGGGTGGTTGTACGGGCGGGACGAATACGATCACGGGCACGATCACGGTACTGCCCAATAACACCATTGCATTGAGCTCTGGTGCGGGTACGAACAATCAGGTGCATGAACACCGCAATGACCCCCATCACTTTTGGGACAACAACCGCAACGGGCGCAACGGTGGCTGGTCTTCCGGCGGGGGTAACAAGCAACTGGAGTGGCAATGTGGTTACGATTAGCGGCACCCCAACGGTGACTGGATTTTTTGATTATACGGTTACGATGACAGGAGGCTGTACAGCAGGGGTGAATACGGCGACGGGGCAAATCCGGGTGGATAATACAATCTTGTTGACATCGGGTGCGGGCAGCAACAATCGTACTTTGTGTATTAATACGGCGTTGAGCCATATTACGTATGGTACGACGGGTGCAACGGGAGCAACGGTGACGGGTTTGCCAACGGGTGTAGGTGGTGTATGGGCTTCGAATGTCGTAACCATTAGCGGTACGCCTTCGGTATCGGGAACCTTCAACTACACGGTAACCATGACGGGGGGATGTTCTGC
>RFOZ01000010.1 GCA_009926405.1 Cytophagia bacterium | reverse complement strand
TACTCTTCGATCATTGATGCCAACGTAACAACGATTTTGACAGGTATTGTTTTGTATGTCTTTGGTTCGGGTCCAATCCGAGGTTTTGCGACCACCTTGATCGTGGGTATTCTGACCTCGCTGTTTGCGGCTTTGTTTTTGTCCCGAATGATCATGGAATATTATGTTACCAAAGGCAAAACCATTTCTTTTGGCAATGCTTGGTCTCTGGGTTTGTTTAACAAACTCAACTTTGATTTTCTTGGCAAGAGGCGTCTATGGTACGGGGTTTCTCTAACCGTGATTGTTGCTGGATTAATTTCCATGGCGACCCAGGGTTTCAATCTTGGTGTGGATTTCAAAGGAGGCCGCAGTTACGTTGTGGCTTTGGATAACGATCGGGGTGCGGGCGAATTGAGAACGGCATTGACACGTGAATTTGGATCCGCACCGGAAGTGAAAACCTTTGGAGGAGATCGTCAGTTCAAGGTGACCACGACCTACAAAATCCAGGATAACAGCGAAACGGTGGATTTGGAGGTGGAGAACAAATTGTGGGAGGGCCTGCGGGGTTTGTATACGACGACCCCCGATCAAGCAAGTTTCAAGGACCAATTCCTGATGAGTTCCCAAAAAGTTGGACCCACGATTGCCGATGACATTAAAGCCTCCGCGGTTTGGTCTATTCTCTTTGCCTTAATTGCGATTTTTGTTTATATTGTTATTCGCTTCCGCAAATGGCAATACGCCATGGGTGCAACGGTGGCTTTGGCACACGATGTATTGGTTGTTCTAGCGGTTTTCTCCCTGGGCTGGAAATGGATGCCTTTTTCGATGGAAATTGATCAGGCCTTTATTGCGGCCATTTTGACCATTGTGGGTTACTCCATAAACGATACCGTGGTTGTCTTTGACCGACTGCGCGAAGATTTGGCGGACCGCAAACTAACAGCCGACCTCAAGATCATGAACGGGGCTCTGAATACCACGCTGAGCCGCACCCTTATCACGGCCTTTACGACGGTGATTACCGTGGTTGTTTTGTTCCTTTTCGGAGGAGATGTCATCAAGAGTTTCTCTTTTGCCATTCTCTTAGGATTGATCGTTGGTACGTATTCTTCCATTTTTACGGCCTCTGCTTTGGTCTTGGATACGGTGAATTGGGTTGAGAAGCGTTCCAAAGCCAAATGATTCACCCCTAGGATGAACCCGTGATGTCGTTCGATTCCAAGGAAACGTGGACCCCTGCTGATCTTGAATCAGCAGGGGTTCTCGATTTTAAGGCTGCCCAGGCGGTCGAGGGTTTTTTGACGGGACTGCATGCCAGTCCCCATCATGGGTTTTCGGTTGAATTTGCAGAACATCGTCTTTACAATACCGGCGAATCCACCCGACACTTGGATTGGAAACTTTTGGCTCGCACGGATAAGTTTTTCACCAAACGCTACGAAGAAGAAACGAACCTGAGGGCACATCTCTTGGTCGATGCTTCGGCATCAATGTTTTATCCTGCGACGGGTACCAGTAAATGGGAATTTTCGCTGCGTACGGTTGCCGCATTGACCCACGTATTTCGCCGACAGCGAGATGCTTATGGGCTCCTGCTCTGCGATCATCATTTGCAACGTTTGGTCAGGCCGGGTTTGGGCAAATCACATCACCACACGATCATGTTGCATCTCCAAAAAGCTTTGAAGGCGAAAGCGGAAGATTATGGGAAGAAAACAGCTTTGGTTGAATCCCTTCATGAGTTGGCTGAAACCATGCCATCACGGAGTCTGCTTATGGTTTTTAGTGATTGTTTTGAACCCGGGCTGCAACCCGATGCCCTTCTTTCTGCTTTGCAGCACCTACGCTACAACCGACACGAAGTTTTGTTATTCCAGGTTTTAGACCAAAAAACCGAAGCTCGTTTTGAATGGAATCAAGGACCTTATCGACTGGTGGATCCCGAATCGGGTCAAGAAATGCGATTGAACCCAGCTGAATACCGGGAAGCGTATGTTCAGGCCTACAACGATTTTACGAACGGATTAAGACTGCGTTGCGGTCAGCTCCAAATTGACTTGGTGGAGGCCGATTGCCAAGATGGATTTAACAATGTCTTGGAGGGGTATCTGCGTCAGCGATCCAAACGTTCCCGGTAACGATGGGCCCAGGCGTCCATGCCAACGGCCCCGATGAGTAGGAGGGTGCCCGCGTAAAAAGCCGGGGACATTTCTTCGGTGTTTCGGAAAAGTAGCCATCCCAAAAAGATCCCGTAAACCGGTTCCATGTTAACTGATAATACAAAACTAAAGGGATCAATCCGACGCATAAGTCGAATACTGGCCACAAAGGGATAACAGGTGCAAACCAAAGCCAACAGCCCCAGCCAAAACCAATCGCTGCGGGTGGGTATTTGCCAGGGCCACAGGGCGGAACTAGATGATTCTTGGAGGCCGGGCAACAACGCCCACCCTTGGGTTTCCAAAACTATCCAGGCCGAAATACCCAACAATCCCCCAAACATTTCCCAAAATGCAACCCGTAAGGGTTCATTTTTTTGGGTAAATCGAGCATTGATAATGGCGAACCAAGCTGCAAGGAAAGCAGATACACACGCAGTCCACCACGCATAAGGAGGAAATTGCTGCACCCTGGTGAGAAGGAGCATGGCGATTAAAGCGATGAAGGACAAAAGCCATTCTCTTAAAACCGGTCTTTTGCCCGCATACAAAGCTTTGAGTAGACTGGCCCAAAACGAGGAGGTTGCCAATCCGGCCAGGGTCAAGGAAACATTGGAAATCCGAATCGCATGGTAAAAGGTGACCCAATGGGCTGCAATAATGAGACCGGTGGCCATCATAGGTCCAATCGAGGTTTTGGAATCCCGCAATGGAATCCCACGATAGGCAGCCCAGATCCCCAAAAGAAATCCTGTAATGGCCACTCGGTTCCAGACAAGGTTGAGGGCTTCAACTTGAATCAGCTTGCCCAGAATCGCCGTGAAACCCCAGATGAAGACGATAAAATGCATTTCAGCCAGGTCCTTGAACCGGGAGCCCGTGACTTGGTCCGTTGTTAGGTTTCCCATAAAGTGCAGGTCTCTAGCGCGGGGCCTTTCGGTAAAGGTAGGCCGTGGCCAAACCAAAGAGCATGTTCGGGGTCCAAGCGGCGATTAAAGGCGGAAAATTTCCTTTGATTGCAAAGGTGAGGCTGAACCTTTGCATAACAATGAATACAAAACACAAACCCAGACCCCAGCCCAAGGCCGGCCCCATTCCGCCTCGTTTTTTTTGGGTGGATAGGCTGAGCCCCATCATCGTAAAAATCAAGGCCGAAAAAGGGATGGCTAACCTGGAATAATGCTCTACCCAAAAGGCCTCGGTGGGTTCGCTTCCTTTGCGTTCCAATTCTCGAATGGTGGCTAACAATTCATGGCGGTCCAACAAAAAGGCATCGGCCGCCAGGGAGGTCCCAAAGTCTTTGGGTGCGAAGCCTGTTTTTTGGTACAAGGTATCAAAGGAACTTACCTTCATTCGATGGTTATTCCATGATTTTTTGGTTACCTGGGTTAGTTCCCAGCATTGGCAAGAGGTTTTCCAAACCAAGCGTTCGGAGCTTAGCCTGGAGATTAACTGCCCCCCGACAAAGCGGTCCATGGCCAACCGATAGCCGGTGCTATCGCTGTGTGAATACGATTCCAAATAGACCAAGCGACCCGGAGCGGTCTGCAAATGACGGTGCCTGGTATGGCTGTACCCCGGATCCCGAAGGTATTGGCTCTCAAAGCGGATTCGGGCCCGGTTGGAAGGGGGCAAGACAAAATTGCTTAAGCCGTAATTGATACTGCCAATCAGAAGGGCGACACCCAAAAAGGGACGGCTTATCCGGCCAAACGACCAACCTGCATTGAGCAATGTTATGATTTCATTGCGTTCGGCCAAGCGAGCCCCTGTAAAGATGACGGCAATGAAAACAAAAAGCGGACTCAGCAGGTTGGCGTAATAGGGGATGAAATGGATGTAGTATTCGTTCCAAACCTGGGCCACCCCCAACGAATGTTTTAAGAAGCCGTCCAACTTTTCGGTTAGATCAAAAACGATGGCAATCAAGACAAAGACCGCCAAAGCACCTGCGTAATTGACCAGGTACATTCTTCCAAGGTAGCGGTCAATCTTCTTCACCGCTTTTGAATCTCTGGGACGGGTTCCAGTTCGACAGGGCCAATTTGACGCATTAACCGTTGAATTTTGGAGGCCCGCCTGCGCAAATAAGCCGTTGGTTTGGCAGGGTTGCGTTTGCGTGGATTGGGGAAGGCGGCCACCAAGAGGGCTGCTTCTCTTCGGGTAAGCTGCAAGGCCGGTTTGTCAAAATAAGCTTGGGCAGCGGCCTCGGCCCCGTAGATACCAGGACCCATTTCGATGCTGTTGAGGTAAACCTCCATAATACGTTTCTTGGGCCACAGTAACTCAATGCTCAGAGTAAAATAAACTTCCAAGCCTTTGCGTAAATAATTCCGGGCAGGCCATAGAAAGACATTTTTGGCCGTTTGCTGTGAAATGGTTGACCCGCCGAGTTTTTGTTTTCGGCCGCTTTGATTGCGGCGATAGGCCTTTTGGATCGCATCCAGATCAAAGCCGTTGTGATTCATAAAGTGTTGGTCCTCCGCAGCGACAGCGGCCTGAACCAAATGCGGGGACAGTTCTTCCAGAGGCACCCAATCGCGATACCAACGATGTTCCTGACCGGGTTGAGGGTCCTCGAACCATCTCAAGACCATAAGGGGGGTCATGGGGACAGGAACCCAGCGGTAGAGGATGGTTAACCCCAACGTGGTCAACCACAAGGCCAGCAAGAACCGCATAAATTTCCCCAGCATGATTCAAAATTAAACATCTTCGCCTAGTGCAGCAAACAAACCCAACTTGTGCGTTGTTTAAAAAGTAATTTAGTCCTGTGATGATGTTTCAACGACAGATGAGAAAGCAAACATTTTTGCTATCCTTGGTGGTTCTGAGCGCTTTTGGCTTGGCAACCTACCTGTTCAGTGGTGCTCAAGCCGGCTCCCCCAAAACCAATACGATGGACTTTTACAAATTGCAGGCCTTGGACCTTTACGGGAACTCCGTAGCCTTTGAGACCTTTCGGGGTCGCAAAGTTCTGCTGGTGAATACAGCCACGGGCTGTGGCCTGGCCCCTCAACTCAAAACCTTGCAGGACCTCCAAAATCGATACAAAGGCCGACTGGTTGTGGTCGGTATCCCGACCAACGATTTTATCGGGCAAGAGCCCCTTAGCGGGGCTCGAATCGGTGAACACTGCCAGCGTAATTTTGGCGTTGAATTTCTGCTTTTAGCCAAAGGAACCCTCCGGGGGAAAAGCAAAGACCCCGTGCTGGAATGGTTAACCAACCAACGTCTCAACGGGGCTTTTTCGACCAGAATCTGGTGGAATTACCAGAAATACCTGGTTGACGAAAAAGGGCGCTTGGTCGATTGGTTTTTGCCGTGGACTTCGCCCCTGTCAGGCCGTTTACTTCATCAAATCGAAAAGAATTGAGGGAATCTGTTTTCCCAGGGCATGACCCGGAATTCCGTTCGTTGATTCAACGAAGGATACGTGCAGGTTGGGGTTTGGGCCTGGCATTTCTCATTATGGGAGCATGGGCGACCCTTTTGGTTTGGGGCACCAGCAAATCGTGGTCATGGTTGGATCCGGTTCTCTGGCTTTTAATGGCCTTGCAAACTTTTTTGTTTACCGGTCTGTTTATCACGGCCCACGATGCTATGCATGGAACGGTGAGTCACCGACCTGCAATGAATCGTTGGGTGGGTCGCTTCTGCCTATGGGGCTTTGCTTTTAATTCTTGGTCTCGAATGTTACCGGAACACCATCGTCATCATCGATTTGTTGGAACCGACCAAGACCCTGATTTTGGCCCCCCTCGATTTTTTCTTTGGTTTTGGAAATTTATCACCTATTACGTTCGCTGGACCCAGGTTTTGTTATGCGCACTTTTGTTTAATTTTTTGAAGGCTATGGGGGTCGATCCGGCTTCGATGATACAGTTTTATATTCTGCCTTCGATCTTGGGCCTATTGCAGCTTTTTTATTTTGGCACCTATCGTCCCCATTTAAGCGATCCGTCCACTGGCCGAGTTCCGGACAACGAACACCGCTCCAGAAGCATGGCTGCCAACCATTTTTGGGCCTTTGTGACCTGTTATTTTTTTGGGTACCATTGGGAACACCACGAGGTACCCGGTATCCCCTGGTGGCAACTTTACCGAACCAAACAAAACACAATCCATGAAATCCTCGACAACCAATCATAATTTTAAGTTAATTCGTGGGCGTTGGGTCCTCTTGTGCATTCTTTTCTGCGGTGTAGTTCCTTCGGCCTTTGCCCAAAACGGAAAAATCACCGGGAAGGTTCGGGATGCCTTGACAGGTCAACCCATTGGCTTTGCCAACGTGGTTTTGGTGGGCACCACCCGTGGAACTACGACCAATGAGCTGGGGATCTACACCCTGGAAGGCCTGGAACGCGGGTTTTACAATGTTACGGTTTCTTTTTTGGGATACAAGCCCAAAACCTATTTTGAAATTCAAGTGAGCGACGCTCGAGTGGCCTTGCTGGATGTCGAATTGGAAACCGATAGTCGATTGCTCCAAGCAGTCGAAGTCCAATCTTCGGCTTTTTCGAGGACCGAAGAAAGCCCTTTGTCTTTACGGAATATAGGGGTTGCAGAAATTCAAAGAAATCCAGGGGGAAACCGAGACTTATCCAAGGCTATCCAGTCTTTACCGGGCGTATCGTCCGGGGTTAGTTTCCGAAACGATATCATTATCCGGGGAGGTGCACCCAACGAAAACCGTTTTTTTCTGGATGGGGTGGAGGTCCCAGTGATTAATCACTTTGCGACCCAAGGCAGTTCGGGTGGACCGGTAGGGATTATTAATGTGGATATGATACGCGAAGTTGATTTTTATTCAGGGGCCTTCCCTGCCAACCGAGGCAATGCCTTGAGTTCGGTTTTTGAGTTTCGTCAAAAGGATGCCCGAACCGATCGGGCAGCTTTTCGGTCCATTGTTGGGGCCAGCGATATCGGTCTTATTGCCGAGGGGCCTTTGGGTTCCAAGACCTCGTACGTAGTCTCAGCACGCCGTAGCTATTTGCAGTTTTTGTTTTCGGCAATCGGATTGCCTTTTTTGCCGACGTTCAACGGCTTTCAGGCCAAAATAAAGCATCGAATTGATGATCGAAACGAATTGTATTTTATTGGTCTAGGCGCGATTGATCAGTTTCAATTAAATACATCCCTTAACCTAAGTTACGATCCGAATTTGAATCCCAAAGTCGATACGGCCTTGGTTGATCAACAACGATACATCCTGGGTTATTTGCCAGTGACCACCCAGTGGAATTATACCAACGGTTTGGTATACAAACATTTTGCAAAATCAGGAGTCATGACCTTTGTGTTGAGTCGTAACATGCTCAACAATGTTCAATACAAGCATATCAATAACAACAAGGACAGCCTCCGTCTCCAGGATTACCTTTCCCAAGAGAGCGATAACAGGTTCCGGTTTGAGCATCAATTGAGAAGCCAATCCGGTTTGAAGATATCGTATGGGCTGAGCTTAGAGCGTTCGCGTTATGCGGTTCGCAACAATTCCAAAGAATTGGTTGCGGATTCTTCTGCAGGTTCCTCGGTCGTTCAACTTGTAAGCCGAAGCTTTGAGTCGGAATTGCGGTTTAATCGGATGGGTTTGTTCGGCCAGGTTTCACGCTCTTATTTTGGCAATCTTTTGGTAACCAGCGCCGGATTGCGTTTCGATGCCTGCGATTGGGCTCCTTCAACTTCGCGCTTGCTGGATCAGTTTTCGCCTCGGCTTTCGTTGTCCTACAATTTTGCGCCTCGCTGGACCTTTAATGCCAACACAGGCATTTATTATCAATTGCCTGCCTATACTTTGTTGGGCTTCAAAACAGCCACCGATGGGGAATTGGTGAATCGTACCAACGGACTGCGTTATATGGGGAGTGATCATTGGGTGGCAGGCTTGGAGTACTTTGGTGGAAAAACTTTTCGCGCAACCCTTGAGTCTTTTTACAAGGGATATAGCCATGTTCCGGTCTTGCAGGATCGTGGCATTAGCTTGGCGAACCTTGGGGCAGATTTTGGAATTATTGGGAATGAACCGGCCTTATCGGAAGGTTCTGGGAAGACCTATGGAATGGAGCTTTTGCTTCAACAAAAGTTAAACAAAGGTTTTTATGGTATTATGGCCGTAACATGGGTTCGTTCCTTGTTTGAAAATCGGCTAACCACCGGTGTTCCCACCGAACCAACGCCTTCTGCATGGGATAATCGCTGGCTTTTGACCTTGACCGGGGGCAAAATTTTCGCCAAAAATTGGGAAATAGGTCTAAGGTATCGGTATGTCGGGGGGCCTCCTTTTACGCCTTTTGATTCCAGTTCCTTACGCAAGGTGGTTTGGGATCAATTGGGCCGACCCTTTTTGGATTATACCCGACTTAATGCCAACCGAAGCGGTGCCACCATGCAATTGGACTTGCGGGTCGATCGCAAATGGGAATTCAAAGGCTGGGCCCTGAATCTCTACCTCGATATCCAAAACGCTTTGAATCAGCAAACCCAGGGTCCGGCTTTCTTGGTGGCCGATCGGGACCGGGCGACCGGTGCATTGATTACCGACCCTTCCGATCCCACGCGTTACCAGGGGTCGTCTATTCCCAATACCGCTGGGCAATTGCTACCAACGATAGGGATTATTGTTGATTTTTAGGAGGGCGATTCCAAGGCGAAAATTGCTGGGCTTCCCGAAGCGTTTCTTCCCAATTCCCTCGAAATGTCAAGGCGCGGTCGTCGATGTAGAGTTCAGCCATGGGTTTTCCAAAGCCCCAGATGCGGTCGAAGGGAATCCCGTGTTCATCAAGCCATGCCTTCATGGCTTGCTCCTGGTCTTTGACCTTGTCCTTGTGATAAAGTTTGTTACTGCGGGTTGAGTAAATATAAATTTTCCATCCCTGGGCCTTCATGGCCTCCAGAGCCTCCTTGCTTCCGGAGACCGGTGGATCGTAAATTCGTCCATCCTGCCAGCCTTGGCTGTAACCGTGGAGGACACCGTCAAAATCAATTGCAACCGTCATAGGAATGGTTTAGAAAGATGGTTTTGGGTCAAAAATAGGGGATTTACAAAGCTCTCGTCGGTATCTTTGAAACATGAGTGAGCGCGTTCCTCCGGGTGGTACTCAACCGCATCATCATGAATCGGTCCTGCACCGAACCGATAACGGTATGCCGTCGTCCCTATCCCGTTACATGGGAGAGCTGGTATACGGAGGTATCGATGGTTCCGTGACCACCTTTGCGGTGGTTTCGGCGGCCGTGGGGGCGGGCTTATCAACGGCCGTTATTTTAATCCTTGGATTAGCCAACTTGATTGCCGATGGATTTGCGATGAGCGTAGGTGCCTATCTCAGCAAAAAAACCGAAAGGGATCATTACCGGAAGCAAAGGGAGGTAGAGGCCTGGGAAGTGGATCACATGCCCGAAAAAGAAAGAGAGGAAATTCGAGAAATTTACCAAGCCAAGGGCTTTGAAGGCGATTTGTTAGAGCAGGTGGTAAACACGATAACAGCAGATAAGGAGCGTTGGGTTGAGGTGATGATGAAAGAGGAATTGGGCATGGTCGAAGATGACCGGTCGCCCTTGGCTTGTGGGACTGCAACCTTCATTTCCTTTTTGTTGGTCGGAGCCATACCTCTTCTAACATTTGTTTTCCACGTGCTTTGGGACCCAATGAGCCTTCACGAGCCGGCCTCCCTTACCCTCTTTTGGATTGCCTCTGCCTTGACCACGGTGGGTTTTATGGGGATTGGCTGGCTCAAAAGCCGTGTGACCGCTCTTACCCCGTGGCGGAGCATGCGAGAAACCCTGGTTCTGGGTTCATTGGCCTCTGCCTTGTCGTTCGTGGCCGGGTTCTTGCTTGAAAAATGGCTGGGCGCCTAACTTATTAAAATAAATGTTATGATACCTGTTTTTTTGTCTTCTAAGGCTGGAGCATCCGTTGCTTCAGCCATCGTTTTTGAAAAGGTCGAGGCCTTGCGTTCCCTTGCGCAGCCTGCTTGGAAATCGGTTTTAGAACATGCCGGCTACCCTGAAGGAGAGTGGGTACAGGTCGCCCTGGCCCCTGCGGCTGTTTGGGTTTATGTATTAAAGGAACAAAAGAACCTTTACGGCATCGAAGCCATGCATCGTCGGCATGAAGCCCTTCGGATGGCGGGTTACCGTTTGGAACGATTATGCAGGACCCAAAAAATCAAAAGCCTGAAGACCGGCACGGAGGTTGGCATGGATGCTCACCTAGCCTTGGTTGAAGGTTTGATTTTGGCTTCTTATCGCTTCGATCGATACCGCAAAACACCCAAAGAAGGCAGGCCTGCACCTTTGCGCATTCATGCCGAGAACCTGCCCAAGGATCGTCTTCAGGAATTGCTCGAAGTTTCCAAGGCCGTTTTCACAGCCAGGGATTGGGTCAACGAACCGCAGTCAGCCATGGGGGCCGTTGAATTGTCTCAAGCCTTTAAGCGTTCTGGTCGTCAATACGGCTTTAAAGTAACTGTTTGGAACGAGGCCCGTATTCGCAAAGAGGGAATGGGGGGCCTCCTGGCCGTCAATCGGGGATCGGTACGGCCACCGACCTTCACGGTGATGGAATACAAGCATCGAAGCGCGGTGAACAGGGCTCCGGTGGTTTTGGTTGGCAAAGGAGTGGTTTATGATACCGGCGGGCTCAGCCTCAAGCCAACGCCCGGGAGCATGGATTCTATGAAATGCGATATGGCAGGCGCGGCGGCCGTTGGGGCGGTCATGCAGGCCATTGCCGCCAATCAATTACCGTTGCATGTGGTAGGCTTGGTCCCGGCGACGGATAACCGACCCGGTGGAGATGCCTATGCGCCCGGCGATGTGATTCGAATTTCGGATGGTACCACCGTGGAGGTCTTGAACACCGATGCAGAAGGGCGACTCATTTTGGCCGACGCTTTGCATTATGCCAAACGCTACAAGCCTTCCCTGGTGGTGGATTTGGCCACTTTGACAGGTTCGGCAGTAATGGCGCTGGGTAACCACGGGACCCCGTGCATGGGGACCGCCGATGCCACCTTGATCATGCCTTTGATGGAGGCGGGAATGGCTACCTACGAACGCCTCGTATCCTTGCCCTTGTGGGATGAATACGGGGAAATGATCAAAACGCCGGTCGCCGATCTCAAAAACATCGGTGGCCGAGAAGCCGGCGCCATCACGGCGGCCAAATTCTTGGAACATTTTACAGATTATCCCTGGGTTCATTTGGACATTGCAGGCCCTGCGTTTCTTGATGCAGAAAGCGGGTACCGAGGTCGCCACGGAACGGGTCACGGCGTGCGCCTTTTGTACGCATTTTTGCGTGCTCATGCGGTCGCCCTTCAAGCCTCCAGAGGGCCATCCAACACCCGCAGGCGTGTTAACCCCAAATCCATATGAACCAACCTGTATTGGCCTTTAGCTGTGGTGACCTGAACGGGGTAGGTTTGCCCTTGCTCCTCAAAATTTTCTCGGATCCCCGCATGCTGAACCAATGCACCCCTGTTTTGTATGCATCGGGCCGTGTCGTAGGGTTTTACCGTAAAGAGATGGGCCTTCAGGACTGGAATTACCAGACGGTTGCCGATGCATCCCAGGCCCAACCGCGCAAATTCAACCTCGTTGTTTGTTGGCAAGATGAATTGAGCCTGCGTCCCGGCGAAGCCGACCCGACCTTGGCTCGGTTTGCCGAAATCTCCCTTCGAAGAGCGACCGAGGACTGCATCAACGGCAAAGCGGCGGGTTTGGTGACGTTGCCGATTGACAAAAACCTCATACAGTCCGAGACCTTTCGCTTTGCAGGACATACCGAATTCTTGGAGGCTTCTGTTCGCTCGGCCCTGCCCAATGCCTCCAAGGCCCGTTCCTTGATGTGGATGGTGGCCGACGATTTACGCGTTGCGACCTTAACCGGGCATATTTCGTTGCAGGAAGTGCCGGCCCGCATACAAGCCGAAGCTCTGCGAACCAAAATCAACGACATGATCGCCTCCCTCAAAATGGATTTTGGAATTTCAAAACCCCGAATCGCTGTACTTGGTCTCAATCCCCACGCGGGGGATGGGGGCTTGCTCGGCCGGGAAGAGGCAGATATCCTGATTCCAACCCTGCGCCAAATGCGGGATGAGGGAGACTTGGTCTTTGGGCCTTATGGGGCGGATGGTTTTTGGGGAACCGCCTCTTACAGCCGCTTTGATGCCATTTTGGGGATGTACCATGACCAGGTTTTGATTCCCTTCAAAACCCTGGCTTTTGAACAAGGGGTGAATTTCACCGGTGGTCTTCCCTTGGTTCGTTGCTCCCCGGATCATGGCCCGGCTTTTGACAAAGCAGCCCTACGGAAGGGGGATTCTTCCTCCCTCCTGCACGCTATTTACGCCACCGTGGACCGAATTCGCACCCGATTGGACCAAGCGGATTTGGAAAAAAATGCCCTCCCAAGGGCTCCCAAACCCAAAGAACTGGAGCAATCCGAGGAAAACTAGGGCAAATTCCCCGTAATTTTTTGTATTTTTGCGGCCCAACCATGAAAACCGCTCAAACCCTATCCGCTTTTGATGTAGCACTGACCTCCTTGCCTAACGGCGAGCATCGCTATCATTACCGTCTGGATGGGGATTTTTTCGGGCTTTTTGAAGCCTCTTTAATAAAAAAAGCAGATATTGAAGTGGATTGTACCCTTTTCCGGCAGGGGAATCGGATGGATGTCCGCGTGCTTTCGAAGGGGGCTATGGACCTGCCATGCGACCGCTGTTTGGAGCCTTTGGCTTGGCCGGTCGAAGACGAATCGGTTTTGGTGGTTCAGCTGACAGAGGCACCTGCTGAATCCAACGACGAAATTCTTTATCTGCCGCTTGGGGAGACCCGCCTCAATTTGGCCCATTACTTCTACGAAAACATTCACCTTCATCTCCCCCTAAGGGCTGTTTGTGGTGAATCCGGGCTTCCTTGCCAAGCCCCGTCTAATTTTGAGGCCCTTTCCGAGGGGGCCGCATCCAAAACCCCCGCAACCGATCAAACCGATCCTCGCTGGGAACAACTCAAACAAATCAATTTTTCTTAAGCCATGCCAAATCCAAAACACCGCCATTCCAGAAGCCGTCGTGACAAGCGCCGTGCCAACGATCATGCCGCCGTCGCTACCCTGGCCACCTGCCCAACCACCGGTCAGCCCCATTTGTTTCACCGGGCGCATTGGTTCGAAGGGAAGATGTATTACAAAGGCAAAGTTGTTATTGACACACAGGCCTAAGCAGCACCGGTAGGCATGGCCCTCCCTTCCATGTTAGGTGCACGCGCAGCTATCACCGGCGTCCACGCCTGGGTTCCACCGCATGTGGTGACCAATCAGGATTTGACGCAATACATCGATACCACCGACGAGTGGATTTATACCCGTTCCGGCATTCGGGAACGTCGCTGGCTTAACGACGATGCCCTGGCCACTTCTGACATGGCCGTGGAGGCCGTACGAGGACTTTTAAACAAAAAGAACCTTCTGCCTTCCGATATTGATTTATTGATTTGTTGTACGGCGACCCCTGATATGCTGTTTCCGGCAACTGCCAACATCATAACCGACAAAGTCGGGGCGGTGAATGCGGTAGGGTATGATTTATCCGCGGCCTGTTCGGGTTTTCTCTACGGTTTGAGTACCGCAGCGGCCTTTGTAGAATCCGGTCGTTTTCAACGGATTGTGGTGGTTGGAGCCGACAAAATGACCTCCATTCTTAACCTCGAGGATAGGGCAACGGCCTTCCTTTTTGGGGATGGGGCCGGGGCTGTTTTGGTGGAACCCAACACAGAAGGTCTAGGAATAATGGATTTTTTGCTCAAAAGCGATGGTTCAGGCCGACAATACCTCTACCAAAAAGCCGGGGGATCCTTGAATCCTGCATCGCATCGCAGCGTTGATGCACGCGAACATTATGTACACCAAGAGGGCAAGACCGTTTTTAAGTTCGCTGTCACCGGTATGGCCGATGTGGCTGCTGAAATAATGGAAAAGAACGGGCTTACGGCTGATGATATCGCGTGGTTGGTTCCCCACCAGGCCAACAAGCGCATCATTGATGCCACCCGGGATCGCGCGGGTCTCCCTGAATCCAAAGTGATGGTTAACATTGACCGTTACGGTAACACCACCAACGCAACCATTCCGCTGTGTTTATGGGAATGGGAAAAACAACTACACCCCGGTGACAATCTAATTTTGGCGGCCTTTGGTGGCGGCTTTACCTGGGGCTCCATTTGGCTTAAATGGGCCTACGAATCAAACAACTAACTTCCCAATTTCTTCCCCAAAAGCACTCTTTTATGGCATCCACTTCCGAATTTCGCAACGGCCTTTGCCTCAAATTCAACAACGACATCTACCAGGTTGTGGAATTTCTTCATGTCAAGCCCGGTAAAGGTGCAGCTTTTGTGCGGTCCAAGCTCAAAAGTCTGACCAACGGTCGGGTTTTGGAAAATACATTCCCCGCCGGTGCCAAAATAGACCCGGTGCGGGTCGAAACGAGGGAATACCAGTTTCTTTACAAGGACGATATGGGTTACCATTTTATGGATGCCGAATCTTTTGAACAGAATTCTTTGGAAGAGTTCAAAATCAACGCACCTCAGTTTTTGAAAGAAGGCGCTGTTTGCCTGGTTTTGGTCAATACCGAAGATGAGACGATCCTAACCTGTGAATTGCCCCACCATGTCGAAGGCACTGTGACCTATACCGAACCCGGTTTGCGGGGGGATACGGCATCGGGTACGGCGTTAAAGGCTGCCGTGATTGACGAAGGCCCCACCGTGCAGGTTCCCCTTTTTGTGAATCAAGGCGACAAGATCAAAATCGATACCCGGACCGGTGATTATGTAGAGCGTGTCAAGTAGTTTAGCCGAAGCCCTTGTTTTTTAAATTTTTAAAGCAAACCCAATGGAAATCAAAGAAATTCAGGAATTGATTCGCTTCGTCGCCAAATCCGGTGTTTCCGAAGTGGAAATCGACAAAGAAGGATTCAAAATTCATATTAAAACAGGAGCTCAGGCCCAGGCCGCAGTGGCCATGTCCGCACCGCCTGCGATGCAGGCCCCCACCCATTCCGTGCCTGCCGTCGTTGACGCAACGCCTGCAGCTGCTCCCGCTACCCCCGCCATGCCGGCGGGTACCTCGGTTAAAGCCCCCATGGTGGGTACTTTTTATCGTTCGGCCGGCCCGGACAAAGATCCCTTTGTTAAGGTAGGGGATCGTGTCCAAAAAGGTCAGACGCTGTGCATTATTGAAGCCATGAAGTTATTTAACGAAATTGAAGCTGAATTTAGCGGCACGGTGGTTGATATCCTTGTCGAAAACGCCGTTCCGGTAGAATTTGATCAGCCCTTGTTTGTGGTGGCTCAGGATTAATTCCTGACCCTTGAATGGCAACCTAAACCAAACAAAGACCCCTTGTTCAAGAAAATCCTTATCGCCAACCGTGGCGAAATAGCCCTTCGCATTATTCGCACCTGCAAAGAAATGGGCATCAAAACCGTAGCGGTCTATTCAACGGCTGATCGGGAAAGCTTGCATGTTCGCTTTGCAGACGAAGCGGTATGCATAGGACCCCCTCGCTCGATGGATTCCTATCTTAATATTCCTCAAATTCTGGCTGCTGCCGAGATTACCAACGCCGATGCGATTCATCCCGGCTATGGCTTTTTGTCCGAAAACGCCAAATTTGCTGAGGTTTGCCGGGATTATAACATTAAGTTTATCGGGCCCACTCCCGAGTCTATCCGGGCCATGGGGGATAAAATCACGGCCAAAGAAACCATGAAAAAAGCCGGTGTTCCAACCGTTCCCGGTTCGGATGGCCTGTTAGGTTCGGAAAGCGAGGCAATTAAATTGGCGGCCGAAATTGGGTATCCAGTCATAGTCAAAGCCACGGCCGGTGGCGGTGGTCGGGGAATGCGGGTCATTTGGAAAGAAGAAGAACTTCTGCCGGCCATGGAATCCGCCCGTATGGAATCCGCTGCGGCCTTTGGGAACGATGGGCTGTACATGGAAAAGTATATTGAAGAGCCTCGTCATATCGAGATACAGGTTGTAGGGGATCAATTTGGCAAAGCATGCCACCTGAGTGAGCGGGACTGTTCAATTCAGCGCAGGCATCAGAAATTAATTGAAGAGTCGCCATCTCCCTTCATGACCGATGAATTGCGGGAGCGTATGGGTGAGGCTGCGATTCGTGGGGCCCTTGCCGTGAATTACGAAGGGGCCGGTACCATTGAATTTTTGGTAGATAAGTATCGCAATTTTTATTTTATGGAGATGAACACCCGTATTCAGGTGGAACATCCCGTGACCGAAGAGGTCATTGATTATGATTTGATCAAAGAACAAATCAAAGTCGCTGCTGGCATTCCGATTTCCGGAAAAAATTACATACCAAACATGCATGCGATTGAATGCCGAATTAATGCAGAGGACCCATTCAACGATTTTCGACCATCTCCGGGACGAATTACAACGTTGCATGTTCCCGGTGGACACGGAGTTCGCGTGGATACCCACATTTATTCGGGATATGTTATACCGCCCTACTACGATTCCATGATAGCCAAATTGATAACCGTGGCCCAAACCCGGGAGGAAGCTATTGCGACCATGGAGCGCGCTCTTTCGGAGTTTGTGGTTGAAGGGGTCAAAACCACTATTCCCTTTCATCTCCAAATGCTTAAGGACCCTAATTTCCTTACAGGTCAATTCAATACCCAGTATCTCAATACATGGAAAATGCAATAGATGCCGGCGGACCGGTCCAAGTTTTTGCAGAATCAACACCCAACCCGTCGGTTATCAAGTTGATTACCAACCGGGCTTTGTTACCGGGTCATTTGCTGGAAGTGGATCGGAATCTACCCAACACCTTGAGTCCTTTGGCAATCGGTCTTTTGGAATTTCCGTTTCTGTCCTCGGTGATGATTTCCAATCATTTTGTCTCCTTAACACGGGCAACGGATGATGATTGGGCCGAACTAATTCCTGTTTTCAGGGATTTTATGATGCATTACCTTAATGCAGGCCTACCAATTGTTGATGCGGAGGCCTGGACGCATCAATCCCATCGATATACCCTTGATTCTTCTTTTGGAACTTCCTTGGATGCTTCATCAGGAGGGGAGAGTGACCAAGGCCTCAAGAGCAGCGGGGTTTTGGAGGCCAAAATTGACGAAATTCTTCGGGATTATATACAGCCTGCGGTTGAACAAGACGGCGGAGCTATTCAACTCAAATCCTTTGACCCGGTGACAGGGCAGGTAAGGGTTGTTTTGCGTGGGGCATGCAATGGTTGCCCATCTTCCTCCTTAACACTCAAAGCAGGCATCGAGAATCTTTTGAGGCGTATGGTTCCCGAGGTACGCGAAGTCGTGGCCGATTGAACCATGGCAGGTCGGTTACCCCTCGCTTTTTATCAAAGCTTGCAGGACCGTTGGGGCCCGGATGATTTCGAAAAAGAAGCGGCCCAAAAGCATCAATATATTTGGCAAAAAGAGTGGGAAGATTCCCATCCAACAAAGGCCAGCGTACCCTGTTTTGCGAATTCAAACGTAGCACCTTACCGATCGGGATCTGCTGAACCTGATTTTCAGCTTGATTTGAAAGTGCCTTCATCCGGGGGTTGGGCCGTTGGGTCTTGGATCAACCTTCAAGGGGATGGTCCTACGGTATGGAACCAACAGTTTTTGGAAGCAGTGACCTCCGGTGTGGATGCTGTGGGTTTAAGAGGGTCCTTCCCAACGTATTCTGATTTTTTGGCCGCCTCCACGGGCATCGAATGGAATTATCTGCATGTTGATTTTCGGGATTGGGATTACAGCGAAGCTTTGGGCTTGCTAGGCCAATGGGCGGAGCATCACCACAGGCCGACGGACTTGTGGTCGGTACAGGGTCGTCTGTGGGGAACTGCATCGTTGCTGCAGGCCCGCCATGAACTGGATTTTAATAATGAATTACGAGGGGCCTTGGAGTTGGCCCTTCAACGGCATTCCAAATGGCCGTTGGCGAGCCCTGTGCTGTTGAGGGCCTCAGATTTCGAGGGACAAGGCCTGGAATCCACAACGGTTCTGGCCTTGCTTCTGGCCTTGGCGGGCGAATGGTTGGAGGAAGCCCGTCGCACCGAAAGCGGATTAAAGATTCCGATTTCGCTCGAATGGAATCCGGGTACTTTGTTTATACAGGAAATCGCTTTGCAGGGGGTGGCAACCAAAGGCCTCCAAGCCTTGTGTGCCGGTATCACCCCTCATCGATGCCTATCCGTCTATCGTAACAACGCAAAGCATCTTCCAGCAGCCAACGACGATGCGGATCGTCTTTTGCAAATGACGACCACAACGCTCTCAGCGGTATTGGGCGGAGCAGCGATCGTTTTTTTGCCGGATTTGGTAGGCGAATTGCAAGGAGCCGGGCCCGAGGACCTTCGTCGCCTGCCTCGCAATGTCCAATTGTTGTTACGAGATGAAGCGGCCCTGGCTCAAGGTTTGCAATTGGCCGCTGGCTCGGGGACCCTTCAGGATGTGGAACGGGCCGCCTGGGCCGAAGTCCGCACTGTTCTGGGTGAAATAGAAGCCAGCGGAGGTGTATGGGCATGGTGGCAGGCCCGGTCTGCGGGGTCTGTAGGTTCCAATCCCGAACGTACATCCGATGTTGAAGCGATTTGGGACCGTGAACCCTTGTCAAAAATGGACCTCGGTTTGGATGAACCCCGCTCGGTCTTGCCGGCTGGTTGGGAGGCTGGGGTACCGCCCTTTTTGCGTGGACCCTACGCCACCATGTACCTTCAACGACCTTGGACCATTCGTCAATACGCTGGCTTTAGCACGGCGACCGAGTCCAATGCGTTTTATAAGCGCAATTTGGCCGCTGGTCAAAAGGGTCTTTCGGTGGCCTTTGACCTACCCACGCACCGGGGTTACGATTCGGACCATCCCCGTGCCTTGGCGGACGTCGGAAAGGCCGGTGTGGCCATCGATTCGGTCGAGGACATGAAGATTTTGTTCCAAGATTTGCCTTTGGATCAATTGTCCGTCAGCATGACCATGAACGGCGCCGTGGTTCCCATACTTGCTTTTTTTGTTGTTGCGGCCGAGGAGAGCGGGGTGCCCGCCCATCGCTTGAGCGGAACCATCCAAAACGATATCCTCAAGGAGTTCATGGTGCGGAACACCTACATCTACCCACCGGGCCCCTCCATGCAAATCATTGCCGAAATTTTTGGCTTTTGTTCACGCAACATGCCTCGGTTCAATTCTATAAGCATATCGGGCTACCATATGCACGAGGCCGGTGCCCCGGCAGAATTGGAATTGGCTTATACCTTAGCGGACGGCATGGAATATTTGCGCGCTGGAATGCGTGCCGGTCTTCGTTTGGATGATTTTGCCCCCCGTCTCTCGTTTTTTTGGGCTACGGGCATGGATTTGGTCACCGAAATAGCCAAACTTCGGGCGGGTCGGTTGTTATGGTCACGAATCACCCGGGCCATGGGCGCTGAGTCCCCCAAGGCCATGGCGCTTCGAACCCATTGCCAAACCTCGGGTTGGAGCCTTACCCAACAAGATCCCTACAACAACATCGCTCGAACCTGCCTTGAGGCCTTGGCAGCCATTTTGGGAGGTACCCAAAGCCTTCATACCAACGCCTTGGATGAAGCCCTGGCCCTACCAACCGACTACTCCGCTCGAATTGCCCGTAACACCCAATTGTACCTGCAACGCGATTGCGGTCTATGTTCATGGGTTGATCCTTTGGGTGGGTCTCCTTTGTTAGAACAACGAACACAATCCTTGGTTAGGCAAGCATTGGATCGAATTCATGAAATTGAGGAGGCCGGTGGCATGACCAAAGCCTTGGAAAGTTCATTGCCCAAACGACGCATCGAAGAGGCTGCTGCTCGCAAACAAGCACGCATTGATTCCGGAACCGATCCCATCGTTGGGGTCAACGCCTACACGCCTCTGGTGGGTTTGGTCACCCCCGAAATCCCCTTACTCAAAGTGGACCACGAGCAAGTCCTCAAGGCTCAGTTGGATTCCCTTCAATCCCTTCGAGCGGATCGCGATGAGGTTGCTGTTCAAAACGCTTTGAAGGCCTTGAGGGAAGCCGCCCTTGCCATGGCTTCGGAGCATTCAAACGGCGGCCAGGGTCGCGATGATCAACAACCGCATGGGTATGGAATCATGGAACGCGCGGTGGAGGCGGCCCGTTTCCGGGCAACCTTGGGGGAGATTTCTGGGGCTTTGGAGGATATTTTTGGAAGGTATACGGCCCAGCCTTTTAGCATTCAAGGCGTATATGCCCAACAAATGGCCCACGACATCCATTTTGAAAAAGCCCAATCTGCCGTTCGCGCCTTTGCTGAAGAACACGGCCGCCGCCCACGGATTTTGGTAGCCAAACTGGGTCAGGATGGCCATGACCGCGGTGCCAAAATCATTGCGACTGGTTTTGCAGATTTGGGTTTCGATGTGGATTTGGGACCTTTGTTTCAAACACCGGCTGAATGTGCAAAACAGGCGATGGAAAACGATGTACACTGGGTTGGGGTTTCTTCGCTTGCAGCTGGTCATCGTAGCTTAATTCCTGACCTTATTCGGGAGCTAAAAGCGGCCGGTGCCCACGATGTCCGCGTTATTCTGGGTGGTGTTGTACCCCCCCAAGATCATGCCGCTTTATACGATGCCGGTGTTCAGGCCATTTTTGGCCCAGGAACTCGATTATCGGAGGCAGCGATCCAGATTTTGGGTCCATCGCCCGGAGAACAGCCCACCCATGGTTGATTCTACAGAAATTCACCGCTTGCTGGACGACTTGAGGCAGGGTAGCCGTCGAGCTTTGGCTCGTTCCATCACCTTGGTCGAGAGTCGTCGAGCCTCGGATCGGGAAGCGGCCGATTTTTTGATGGACAAGGTGGACCGTACCCTGGTCCAAAGGGACAACCCAAACCCCCTTGGCTGGTCCATGGCGGTGACCGGA
Organism: Cytophagia bacterium; assembly: GCA_009926405.1. Lineage (GTDB taxonomy): Bacteria > Bacteroidota > Bacteroidia > UBA7662 > UBA7662 > SYHX01. Next base: position 4,788 of record RFOZ01000010.1, on the reverse strand, counting down.
CCCCCTGGAGCAGGGAAGAGCACTTTGATTGATTTATTGGGATGCCAAGCCTTGGACAGAGGTCATCGTGTCGCTGTCCTGGCGATAGACCCGTCCTCTGCCAAAAGTGGTGGGAGCATTCTGGGGGACAAAACCCGTATGCAGCGTTTGGCAACCCGCGATCAGGCCTTTGTTCGTCCTTCGCCTGCCGGTACCATGCTAGGCGGAACCGCCCGCGCAACCCAGGAGGCGATGGATTTATGCCGATTTGCCGGATTTGATTGGGTCATGGTGGAAACGGTTGGGGTCGGTCAGAACGAGACGGAGGTTTCGAACCTGGTGGATTGGACCCTCTTGGTTTTGCTGGGACGCTCCGGGGACGAATTGCAAGGAATCAAAAGGGGCATTGTCGAAGCAGCAGACACCGTCTTGGTCAACAAGGCTGACGGTGATGGTATAGACGCCGCCCTCGAGACCTGTTCGTTTTATCGTTCGGCTTTGGCCTTGTTTCCACCGCACGCTTTGGAGGGTTGGCAAGTTCCTTGTTTAACCTTGAGCGCCCTAAAAGAAACGGGTTTGGATGCTTTTTGGTCAACGCTTCAAACGCTTCAAAACCTCCCTGGTTTTGACCCATGGTTGCGAGCCAAGCGGTCCGAACAAAGGATTCATCAATACCGCCGCAAACTTAACCAGACCTTGTGGGCGGTCATGGGGGAGGGACGGGGTTCGGAAGTCGGTCAAACGATTGAGGAAGGCGTGCGCACCGGGCAATACAGCCCGGCCGCTGCGGTTTCCAAAACGATGGAAGCCCTTGGGCTACAGGGTGAGGGAATTCATAAGGCCATCCAAAAGGGGTAGACCGTCTTCCAGTCCCAACAACGGATTTACAGCCCGTTCGGGATGGGGCATGAGGCCCATAACCCGACCGTTGGGGCTGCAGATACCGGCTATATCGGCCAACGAACCGTTGGGGTTCGAGGCCTCATCGCGATGGCCTGCCGCATTTACATAACGAAACATGATTTGGTCTCCGTCCTGCAAGGATTTCAAGCCATCAGTATCGGTGTAGTATCGGCCTTCTCCGTGAGCAATGGGGATTTGGTAGGTTCGTTGGGTATCCAGGTTTTTGCTCATGGCTGCAACTCGGCTAACCGGTTGTAGATAAACATCTTGGGAGATGAAAAGCCGGGATGTGTTACGAAGCAAAGCGCCTGGCAGTAAGCCCGCTTCGGTCAAAACCTGAAACCCGTTGCAAATCCCCAAAATATAGCCGCCTTGTTCTGCAAAACGCCGGACAGATTCCATAATGCCTGCAAATCGTGCGATGGCACCGGAACGCAAATAATCCCCATAGCTAAAACCACCCGGCAAAATCACCAAGTCACTTCCTTGCAAATCGGTATCCTTATGCCACAGGAGCCGGGCATCAACCCCTGCCAAAGACCCAAAGGCCTGCAGGGTATCGGCATCGCAGTTCGAACCCGGGAAAACAACAATGCCGACTTTCATAGAATAGGAATTTATAAGACCCAAATTTAGGCCTGCTGTTGGTGAACCTGCACGCGGTGGGCCTTAAAAGGTTGTTTTTTGCACCCAAAGCACCAGCCAAACCAAAACCAACAGATCGTTAACCCAAGGGGTATCCCGAAATTGAAGATAAGCCCCTCCCCAAAGGGACCAAACCGGGGCGGATACCGCCAAAAGCACCCAAGGGTCCGAATCGAAAACCCATGCAAAGAAGAACAAGACGGTCAAGAGAAACAAGGCCTGGGAAAATACGGTGCGCAAGAAGGGTTGGAATTCGGCGGGTTGTAGCCATCGAAACGCTTGACCCGCGCAGGCCAAACCAAGTAAAAACAACCAGTCCCAGGTTAAAATTCCACCATGGGTGGTCGGTAACAACCATGCGGGGTTCAGGTTCGTCGACCAAACCAAAGCAGGGTCCTTCCCGGCCAGCATTGTTTGGGCAGCTCGGTAATACCAAGGCAGTCCCATCCCCATCAAAAAAACAGCGCTTCTTCGCAGCGACTTTTGGTGCCAAAATCCCAAAGCAAAGACCCCAAAAACAGGCAAGGCCAGGAGCGGTGCATAAAACAAGCTCCCCAAACCGGCCGCCACCCCTGCGCCAAACAGGGAAAGACCATGTTCATTGTTTTGAAAATGCAACCAGGCCAGCGTAAACAAGGCCAAGCTGAGGGTTCCCATGACCATGGCCCATGGCCAGTGCCCGGCATCCGTTGAACAAATCACCAAAACCCAAACCAAAAATCCAGGACCATAGCCATCACCAGCTTTGAGACGATTCTGCAAAAACCGTTCGGTCATGACCAAAACCGTTGCAATGCCAGCCCAAACCATGGCCAAGGTCCAAACCGAATAAGGGACCGATCCCTTCCAAGGAATTGCCCACAGAATTGGACCCTGCCAGGCACTCCAGACAAAAAACAAAGCGGCCACCGGGGCGGCCAATAAATAATTCCAAGGAGCAAAGAGCCTAGAAAACCAAAGTGAAATCATGGGGCCACATGATGGAGGTAAAGCAGGCCTTCGCGTCCACCGCGTTTGGAAGGAAACAGCGAGGTGTTGGGGTCTGCGCTCAAGGGTCGGCTCCAGGTGATCTGCAATTCGTCCAGTCGGCCCTCCAAATCCCCGTTGATGACCGAACCATCCGCCTGGATTTTGTAGACAAAAGGGCGTGTTTTGTTGTTCAGGGTTTGGTAGCCCGTTAACCAAACCGACGGCCCCAAGACCAGGCTTTGGCTTTCGAGCTGTTCACCGGGTTCCTGCATAATCAGATTCATCGGAAGGAGTTGTTTCCATCGAATTTCACCCTGGGGATTGCAACGGGCCAAAACCCATTCCTCGGCGTGGTGTCGTACAATTTCCCGGTAGATAGGCATGCCCTGGGTGTACTGCACCAAGGTTTCCGAACTGCGATACCTTCGACGCCAAGCCAGGGTCACCGAGCGATCGCGGTGGGTTTGTAAATGCAATTCAGGAAGGTGTCGAACATTGGAGGCCCTTGAAACATTGGACAAGAGTTCACTTTGACGAATAAAATCTGCTCCCAGGGTTGAGACTTTCACATCGAGGGGATAAGGCTCTTGTCCGTAAAAACGAAAACCATAACAAAGAACAGCTAAAGGGGTTCTGTTTCCCTGTCCCGTGGCAAAACCGTAGATAAGGACGGTATCACTCCCACCCGTAGAGGCCAAATCCAGGATTTGTAAACTTACCGACGGGGCTTTGAGTTCAAAGGCATGAACTTTTCTTTGGCCCCAATCCATAAGCATCACCCCTTGCTGAGGAGGCTTGCGGTCCCTCGCCTGATCTTTGAAATCAAACAAAAAGCCTAGACGTCGAGGACCAACCCGTCGAACATCGTAACAGGCTTCAAAAAAGAGTTCTCGAAAAGGATTATCCCCAAATCCTCGGACAAGATGGCTAAGCGTATCCACCACTTCCAAGCTTTTATTGAGAACCGTGGCCTGCACTTCCAGGACTTTGGCTCGCATGGTATTATGCAGGATCAATAATTCCGAGGATTGGGGGTCGCTGACCACTTGATACCTGGCCGGGTCCCGATTTCCAAGATTTTTGACCTCTGCAATCAAAATGGGTTGGCCTATCGCGCTACTGTCGGGATGCAGGGAGGCTCCAAAAAATCCATGCTCTCCGCCCTCCGCATTGAAGAGGTCAAAAAGCAGGGTCGTTTTACCACCGGTTTCGACAACCTTGAGGAAAACATTGCTGACCATGTAGGCTGGCAATTGGATGCGTTTGCGAAACTGATTGCGAGTGTCTCTCCATTCCAATTGGTACTGTCCGCGGTAGCGGAGATAAAACCACAGGCCACCTTGGGTTTGTCCTGCGATTTTCCAATCTTCAGCGTTTCTGAATTCTTTGGGAAGACCCTGCCAGCCTAATTGGAGCGTAGGTGTGTCTCCGGCCGAGAAACTTATTAGGGCCAAAATCAAGACGAGACCCTGCCTTAACACAACCTTCAAGGTTCCTAATGCGTCTGAAGCAGGTATCTTTGGGTAAACCATGGCCTGCTCCAAAGTTAACCTAAGCCAGCGTAATTCCGGGGATCCGGGCATTTGGGTCTTGTTGGATCCGGATCGTTTTCGTCCAAAGGAATGGGAAACCCTCTTGCCTGAAATGGATCGAGGACCGGTTCAAGGCTTTTTGGTGGGAGGGAGTCTGCAGACCACGACGGCCTACCAAGAAACCCTGGATTGGCTAGCGGAGCATGTCAACCTGCCCGTTGTCCTGTTCCCGGGTTCCATGCTGCAGGTCTCTTCCAAGGCCGACGCCTTGTTGCTCCTCTCTTTGATATCGGGCCGCAATCCGGAATACCTCATTGGTCACCATGTTCAGGCGGCTGTTTTGCTCCGAAATTCGGGACTGAAGATCTTGCCTACAGGCTATCTCTTGGTGGATGGGGGCAAGGGCACCACGGCCCACTACATCACCCAGACCCAGCCAATACCGGCGGATAAACCCGAGATTGCAGCGGTAACGGCCCTGGCTGGAACCCAGCTGGGTCTCCAAATTATCTATTTGGATTGCGGATCCGGCGCTTTGGCTCCGGTTCCAACGGCTATGGTACAAGCCGTTCGGCAAGTGGTCGATGGGCCTCTGGCTCGGGTGGTGGTCTCTGACACCTACCCATTTGCGCAGGATGGGCGATCATATACGGCGTTTGAGGGACGTGGATATACCACGGCGCAGAGTTATATCGGGCGGTCGGGTGTCTATTGCGCGGGAATGTTCACCCGCTCAGACGCTGCGGACTCATCGCATCGG
>RFOZ01000090.1 GCA_009926405.1 Cytophagia bacterium | reverse complement strand
AGTCTAAGCTATCGTTTTAAGCACATCACCCTTCTCTACGATGTGGACGAGACCGGTCTTAAGGCCATGGATAAACTGGTACAAGAGCACAAAGCCTTCCAGGTCAAGAAACTGCGATTACCACTTTCCGGGGAACCCAGTCAAAAAGATATATCCGATTTCTTCGCCCAGGGGCATAGTTCGGAGGACCTAATGATGCTGTTTGTCGAAATGTTGGACCAGCTCTACGAGGACACCCTGTCGGTCATTCGCAGTTGTGAGATTGATTTTGATAAACCGCCCCAAGCCCCGGTTCCCATCATCACCATCAACGATGTTACCATAGGGTCACCCGGAAACCTGTTATGTGTTGCCGGTTCGGAGGGTAGCGGTAAAACCAATTACCTGGGAGGCATCCTTTCGGGGGCCATCAAGCCGGTGGGCACCCGCGTTGATACCCTGGGAACCACGGTGCAAGAAAATCCCGACCAAAAGGCGGTTCTGCTGTATGATACCGAACAATCGGAATTCCAGCTCTACAAAAACCTGAACTACATACTTCACCGGGCTGATTTGAAACGTCCGCCGGCTTGGTTTAAGTCCTTTTGCCTGGTGGGAATAGGACGCAATGAGCGTATGAAATTGATTTTGGAGTCCATGGACCGGTTCTACTATGAGTACGGTGGGATTCACCTAATGGTCATCGATGGAATTGCGGATCTGTTGGGCGGGGTCAATGACGAGGAAAGCTCTGTAAAACTGATTGAGGAGCTTTTCAGGCTGGCAGCCATCTACAAAACCTGTATTGTTTGTGTGTTGCACCTGGCACCGTCAGGGATGAAGCTGAGGGGGCACCTGGGCTCCGAGGTACAGCGCAAAGCGGCTGGTATCCTACTTATCGAGAAGGACGACGACAACCGCTGCAGTGTGGTCAAGGCCCTGAAGGTGCGCGACGGGTCACCCCTGGATGTGCCATTGATTCAATTCGGGTGGGACCAGCGCGAGGGGCGGCATGTATTTATGGGCGAGAAAAGTAAGGAGGACGCCGAAACCCGAAAGGTCCACGACCTTACCGATGTTGCCCGGGAAATCTTTGCTACAAGGCGGACGATTCCCATGAACGAACTAACCCAAGCGGTTATGGAGGCCATGGACGTCAAGGATAGAATGGCCCGCAATTACATCAAATACATGAAAGAAAAGGCCATCATCGACAAAAGCCCGTCCAACAGCAACGAATTTGTCCTTAAAAGACCCCCATTCTAGGTCCATTTCAGACTAATTCCCTCCAAAATCCCGGATGGTTACTCCAAATCCGGTTAACCTTCACCGTGTTCTCCGGTCAAAGTCCCTCGGTTTTCCGTAGGGACTTTGTTTTTTAGTGGATATTCCAACGGGTTTACTGCAGTTGACCTGATTTGGCAGACAAATTACAACTTGGGCTCACACTGAGTAAATTAAACGGCTATTTTTGACCACCTAAGGACAAATAAAGCCCCACATTCGATGCTTGGACAAAAATTGAAACAGTTACGTGAAAGCAAAGGCCTAGTCCTGCGGCAAGTTGCCGCTGTATTGAATGTTGACACGGCGTATGTCTGCAAAATGGAGAAGAACGATAAGCCTGTAAGCCGACTGCACTTGAAAAAGTTGTCAACTCTACTTGGAGTG
>RFOZ01000089.1 GCA_009926405.1 Cytophagia bacterium | reverse complement strand
TGCGTCTACTTCCGGATCCCTAGCTTGGTATAGACTAATGTATTATGCCAACTTCAACGTTGTAAGGATCAGCGATAGCCGTTCATACGGTTTATCTGTTCGTTGCCTCAGGGATTAATGGGGGTGCGTGAGGGGCTTGGACCATTGGACCAATACCCTCGACCCACAGGAGGGGGTCGAAATTTTATGGCTCCCCCACAAATTGAACAACCACCTCCACTTGTCGCGGGGTGAGAATGCGCTGACGATCGGCGAAACCCAGCTGGTTGAGCGTCCTTCGGAGCTCTTCGTTACGGCGTATCCATCTTCGCAATTGGGTTGTGGCGCTTTTCTTGGTGCTGTTTGGAAAATAGAGTAAGGCCAGCTCACCGTAACCGTACGACCGAAGGACAAAGCCCTTTTCCGGTCCGTCTTTGTTCTCGGTTGTTCGCTGTGCCATCCTTATTTGTTCGTCGTTGTTCGCTAATGGGCCAATGTGAGTCGGGTCCCCAAACGCTGGGAGAGTAGCTGCATGTCTTCGCCTACTTTTTGGTCCACAATGCGGGCGTAATGCTGGGTGCTCGTGATGTTCTTGTGGCCAAGCATTTTGCTGACGGTTTCGATGGGCACGCCGTTCATCATGGTCACCGTGGTGGCAAACGTGTGCCTCGCGATATGAAAGGACAGGGTTTTGGTTATTCCACAGAGGTCCGCAAGCTCTTTGAGGTAGGCATTGATTTTTTGGTTACTCGGCATGGGTAGAACCAGGTCTTCCGGTTGCAGTGCCTCCAGGATGCTGTACTTGCGGATGATTTCCATGGGGATGTTCAGCAAAGGGATGTTGGCTCGAGCTCCGGTCTTTTGTCTGCGTGTGCGAATCCAATAGTTGCCTTCGTTGTGTTCGATTTCGCAGCGCCTTAGCTGTTTGACGTCGATGTAGGCCAAGCCCGTAAAGCACGAAAAGACGAAGAAGTCCCGGACCTTGTTCAGCCTTTCAAATGGCGACTGAAACTCCATCAGCTTCTTCAGCTCGGCCTCGGTTAGGTAGGGCCGGTCCACCTCCTTGAGGCTTAGGGTGATTCCGGCAAAGGGGTCTTTGGCCAGCCAACCGTGGCGCATGGCCAGGGTCGTGATGCGTTTGAGGTTCTGCAGGAACTTGGTGGCCGTGTTGTAATTGCAGCCCATTTCGGTCTTGAGGTAGTGGGCATAGCGGGTAATCATGTAGTGATCCACCGATTTGATGGAAACATCCTCGGCCTTGTAGGTCTTTCGCAAGAAGACCTGCATGTGGTTCTTGGCCGTGTTGTACTTCTGATAGGTAGCGTAGGAGGATTCCTTGCCAATTAGCTGCTTAAGTCCGTTGACATGCTCTTGCCAGGTTTCGATGAGATTCCGGCTCTTTGCGGTCTGGATGCCCAAAATGGCGTCCCTAAGGTCACTGGCCAGGACTTCTTCCTTGGACGTTAACAGCTCGTTGTACTTCTTGTGGGCCCGAACCCGGATGGAGTCCAGGTAATCGTTAAAGAGCCGGGCTTGGTCGGTTCGGCCCTTCATTTGGTTGCGGCCCGAATCCCAGTTTTGAGGGTCCAAGTGGCGCTTGAGGGCCATTGTAACCCGGGATCCGTTGATGTTGATGCGGAGCATGATGGGGCATTCCCCGTTTTTCCTGGCTTTGGTGCGGTTGATGTAGAAAACCAGGCT
>RFOZ01000088.1 GCA_009926405.1 Cytophagia bacterium | reverse complement strand
AGGTTTACGGCTCCGAAGTCATGGCCCTGGTAGCCGATGAAGGGGTCCAGATTTATGGAGGCATGGGCTATTCGGCCGATGCACCGATGGAAGCCGCCTACCGCGATGCCCGTATTTCTCGTATTTACGAGGGAACCAACGAAATCAACCGGATGCTCATTGTTGATATGATGTTACGAAAGGCCCTCAAAGGCCATGTGGACCTCTTGGGACCGGCTCGTAAAGTGGCCGCTGAGCTAATGGAGATACCCGATTTTGGGGCGGAGGAGCCTACCGGATTTTTGGCCCCCGAAACCAAGATCCTCATGCAACTCAAAAAAGCCAGCCTTTTAGTCGCCGGAGCAGCCGTTCAACATTACGGAACAGCACTGGCCGAAGAACAAGAAGCCCTCATGAGAATGGCCGATATGGCCATGGAAGTCTATGTCCTTGAATCCGTCATCCTCAAAACGCATCGTCTAGCCGATCGCCTGTCCGATCAAGAACGGACAGCCCGGGAAATCCTGGTGACCCTTCAGGCCTATCATGCCGCCGAGAAATGCCTGGCCTCCGGCAAAGAAGTCGTAATGGGATTGCCCGAAAACGATGAACAACGCATGATGCTCATGGGGTTGCGTCGATTTACCAAAACCCCGTCCGTGAATCTTAAGAACCTTCGAAGGAAGGTCGCTCAATATGTGTTAGAAAAAGTCAAATACCCTTTTTGAACTGGAATCTTAAACCCGATTCCTAATCCACATGGAGGAGTCGGGCACGAAAGACTCCACCTTCTGATGTGATAAATTCCAAGGTATAAAGCCCTTTGGGATAGGCTGTAAGATTCAATTCAAGGGGCAAGGAGCCTGTCCAGAAAAGCACCGTTCGCCCCAAAGGATCGCGCACCTTGAGATGGCCTGCCTGCGGAGTGTCTTGATGTGAAGCCCCATCAACCCTGCATCGCCCTTGGACAGGATTCGGGAAAATTCTCAGTTGGCTGGATTCCGTCTTTGGTTCTTCGACCGACGCCATGCCCTGGCCTTGCAACCAACGGTACGCTTGTTCAAATTCTCTGCGCCAAAACCATTCGGCATGCTGCCCATCTGAACGAATCACGGTATGGACAAGACCTGCAGGAAAGCCCGCCTGAACCATAGCATCTTTGAGTTGCTGCACTTGGGCGACCATGGACGAAGATTCCAAAGCCCCGGCCATCACATAAAACCGAACCGGCCAACGATAGCCCTCCAGGGAAGGTTGCTGCATAATCCGATTGTCGAACCAAAGGCTGGGGCTGAAAACGCCGGCCCGCGAAAAAACTTCCTGGTAACGAACCGCCGCGTACTGAGACAAAAATCCCCCCATACTGGATCCCCATATCCAGGTTCCGTTCCGGGTACTATCGCTACGGTAATGCAAATCAATGTAAGGCTTCAGGTATTGAACAATAAACTGCGCATACGCATCCCCTTGTCCCCCACCGTACTGCGGATGAACCCACGGGCTGTACTCGTTGATGCGCTGCGACCCTCCGTTGTCGATTCCGACGACAATGGCCCCGTAATCACCGCCGGTGAAGAGGCGACTCAAACATTCATCCACCTCCCATTCTCCTGCAAACGAAGTCGCCGAATTGAAGAGGTTTTGACCATCGTGCATATATAACACCGGATAACGCTTGTTAAGGGCCGTTTGGTAATCCGGGGGCAAATACAACC
>RFOZ01000087.1 GCA_009926405.1 Cytophagia bacterium | reverse complement strand
TTTGACGGCTTCGGTGGCTTTGCTTTGATCGGGGGTGTCTTCGTACAAAAAAGACGCTTCCAACTCGTGCTGCAGGTAATTATCCGGGGGAAAGGCATGGCCCCTGGATGCTTTCCGACGAGCGTACAATTCAATCAGATCCTTGGCGATGTCCTTGACCTGGGCCTTGGTTTTGGTTTTGAGTTTATCCCACGTATCGGATCCCAGTTTGTGAATTTTGGGAGGGGTTCCGTCTTTGCCAGAATAGCGCGAAACCTTGTGCAAGGAATGAATGCTAACATAGAGCAAATCATCGTCCCGGTAGCTGATTCGTATCGTTTCCTGCCACTGACCGTTGACCTGAATTTTCTCCATGCCGGCGTATTTGCCGACCCCGTGATCCATGTGCACCACGTAGTCTCCCGGTTTGAAATCCAGAATTTCCTTGAGGGTCAACTTTTCGGAAGCAGAGGTCCGTCCCCGGACCTTGTATTTGTGAAAACGCTCAAAAAGCTGATGCTCCGTCCAAAAAACGGCCGCTTGGTCGTGGTCCGTAAAGCCGGCATGCAAACCCAGCGGCAAGGGTTGCATACGGAAGCCGGCCTGCAGATCCTCCAGAATTTGATCCAGGCGCTCCATTTGCTTGGGGTTATCGCCGCACAGAAAAAGTCGGTAACCCTGTTCGGACAGGTCCCGACCCGTGGCAACCAAACGGTCAAACTGCTTACGCATCACGGGTTGTTCGGTGGTATGAAAGGTCCATTGATGTTGGGGGCCCTGCTGATAAGCCGCTATCGTCCGGGGGTCCTGTCCTCCGTCCGCTTCCAAAAGAACTCTTTTGAAACCCATCAACAAATCAAACCACTCGTCCGGGCTGGTCAACCATCGCTGCAAGTCATCGGGTACCCCATTCCAACGCTCTTCGGCCGAGGCCATGAGCATGGACCAATTGCTGTGCCATAACACCGCCTGCGTTGGAAAATACGAGACCAAGGATTGTTGGCCCTGTTCCAGCAAATCGGCCTGTAGATTGGGCAGAATCACGGCCTTGTCGATCTCCTTCACGGTCAACTGAGATTCGGGATCAAAGGTGCGGAGGCGCTCGGCGCAATCGCGATAAAGTTCAAGCCGGTACGGCCAGTCCGATGCGTAACTAAAGACGTCCAAAATCCCTCCCCGGATGGCATACTGACCGGGTTCGTACACAAAATCCACCCGCTCAAAGCCCATTTCGCTCATCAATTCAATCAAAAAATCCAGATTGACAGCTTCGTTTTTATTGATTTCTAGTGTGTTACGAGCAAGGGTTGTGTTAATAACCACCTCTTCCATCAGGGCCTCGGGCCAGGTCACCAACCAATGAGTAGCTTCATTGTTGCGAAGGCTCATCTGGCCCAAAACCCCGGCTCTTTGCAAAACCAAATACGGGTCCTTTTCGCTATCCCCAAATTTTCGCTTGTACGAACCTGGAAACAAGGAAACATGGGCACCGCCTAGCAAGGCTTCCAAATCGGAACAGGCGTACATCGCTTCTTCACGATCCGCCAACAAAACCACCTGCAAACCTCGAAGTCCAGCCTTCTGGGCCGCCGCAGCCATCCACCACCGGGCTGACCCTGCCAATCCTTGGGCTTGAACCCAACAAGGACGGCCTACGACCTTCTCGTTTTGGTTAAGAAATGAAACTCCCCCAAGAATTCGCTCCGTACGGGCGTATTCCTCCAACAATCGCTCGGTATTCCAAACTTCCTGCTCCAAAATCGCCCGCAAAACTACACTTCCAATTACTCCGCGAGGAGGGCGTTGATTTTGTTTTGAAGCAAAGCCTTTTGACGTTCAAAGGCTGACCCGGTGGCGGGTCCATCAAAACCGGTGTGCACATAACGAATGCGGCCTCCTGCATCCAACAGGAGGGTGGTGGGAAAGGCCTTGAGGCGGACCAATTGAGGAATGGCTTTGCGGACCGAAGCCGAGTCCGGTTGACCGGCATGCACCAAGGGG
>RFOZ01000086.1 GCA_009926405.1 Cytophagia bacterium | reverse complement strand
GCCAGCCAAAGGTGAATAATACGGATATGAAGTTCCTGGGCCCGGTCGGCGTAACCTTCCGTTGGAACACATAAACAGATATCACAGGCCGAGGCCAAGTCCCCGCCATCGCCGGCACCCAAGCCGATAACCATCATGCCTAGATCCTTCGCCTTGCGGCAAGCCCGTAACACATTGGCGGAACGACCCGAAGTCGATATCCCTACCAAAACATCGCCGGGGCGCCCCAAGGCCTCAACCCCTCGTTCAAAGACGGATTCGTAGCCAAAATCATTGGCTGCGCAGGTCAAAAATCCCGGATCACTCAGGGCCAAGGCTCCCAAAGCCGGACGGTTGTTTCGAAATTTTCCACTTAGCTCTTCGGCCAGATGCATGGCATCGCTCATGCTCCCACCATTTCCGCAACACAAAATCTTGTTTTTAGTCCGGAGCGCCTCGGCGATGAGTCCGGCTGATGTTAGAATTTGGTGATGCAGTCCTTGATCCATAACAAAGGATTGGTGAATCCGTTGCATCTGATCCAGTTCAAGGTTTATCAGGGCTTTCATGGCCTCGGAAGGCGTGTGTTGTTGATTCATGCCTTAGCGCGTTGCTGATTTTTCTTTGAATTGGCGGATTCCCTCATCCAAGAAGGAACGAAACAATGCAGGGTCCGGATCGTAGGAAGCCGGCGGCGCCAAGGATTTGCCTTCGTGATCCAGCAAAACATAATACGGCTGTGAATTGGTTTGGAATAGCGACGCTTGCAGATCGCTGCAACGGGCCCCCAATTGATCAATCCACTGCCCGCTGAAGGCAGAACGATACTGTTCCGAGGCGGGGAGCGGCGTCTTGTCATCCACGTAAAGGGAAATGAGGACCACTTCGTTGCGAAGTCGTTCCAGGATATCGGGTAGGACCCATACCGAGGCCTCCATCTTTCGGCAATTCACGCAGCTATGCCCCGTAAAATCCAACATAACGGGTTTGTTGACACGACGGGCATAGGCCATGCCTTCTTCGTAATCAAAGAAGGAAGGAAGATTGTGCGGTGCGTGGAGGATATCGCTGTATTTGGCAACGGGTTGATCCGAAGCGGTTCCGGAAGAAGGACCGTGTGTTGTTCCTAACACAAAATCTTGACCTGCCAGCGGCGGAACAAAGGCGTTGACAGCATGCAGGGGAGCTCCCCAAAGACCCGGTACCAAGTACAAGGTAAAGGCTATCGAGGCGATTGCCAAGGTCATGCGGACCAAACCCAAATGGGCCATGGGGCTGTCGTGGGAAAAACGGATGAAACCCAAAAGATACAGGGACAAAAGGGTGAAGATGGCAATCCATAACACCAGAAATATTTCGCGGTCGAGGATCCCCCAATGGTAGGCCAGGTCCACATTGCTAAGGAATTTGAGGGCAAAAGCTAGTTCCAAAAATCCCAAAACAACTTTGACAGAATTCATCCAAGACCCGGACCGGGGCAATTGTTGGAGCCAGTTGGGGAATACTGCAAAGAGGGTGAAAGGCAGGGCCAAGGCCAGGGAAAAGCCCAGCATCCCAACAGCCGGACCCAGTAGCGAACCCCGAACCGCCGCTTCGACCAGGAGGGTACCGATGATGGGCCCGGTGCACGAGAACGAAACAAGGGCGAGGGTGAAGGCCATGAAAAACAAACCTCCCCAGCCCCCTTTGTCGGCTTGGCGATCGGCTTTGTTGGTCCAGGACGAGGGTAAGGTGATTTCGAAGGCCCCCAGGAAGGAAAACCCAAAAACCAAGAGCATCCCAAAGAAAACCAGGTTAAAGACGATGTTGCTGGCCATGTTGTTCAAGGCATCCGAACCAAATAGCAGGGTGACCCCCATGCCCAAGGCTACATAAATCACGACGATGCTGAGCCCGTATCCCAAGGCCATGGTCCAGGTACGCCCTTTGGTTCCGCCTTGCTTGGTAAAATAGGAAACCGTCAAGGGTATCATTGGAAAAACACAAGGTGTTAGCAGGGCGAGCAGCCCCCCCGCAAAGCCAGCCAAAAACAAGGTCAGCCAGCCGCTG
>RFOZ01000085.1 GCA_009926405.1 Cytophagia bacterium | reverse complement strand
CAAAGGAATTCAACCAACTCAAGGCATCCTACGCAGCGGGCACCGAACTCTTTGGCAAGACCCTGGGCTTGGTGGGGTTTGGTCGCATTGGCCAAGAAGTGGCCCGCATTGCTCATGGATTCCGAATGAAGGTCCTGGTCCACGATGTTCTTTTCCAAAAAGAACCGTCCTTGGTTCAAGAAATGCAAACAAAACACGGTGTCGAAGTCAGCAACTTTGAGGCGATGCTGCCTCGGTGTCAATACCTCAGCCTTCACGTCCCTGGCTTGAATCAACCAATCCTGGGTAGCCGAGAATTGGCCGCCATGCCCCAAGGGGCCTGCATCATTAACGCATCCCGAGGGGGGCTTGTTGATGAAAACGCGCTCTTGGATTCTATCAACCAAGGCCATATTCGTTATGCCGGCTTGGATGTTTTTGAAAAAGAACCCGATGTAAACTCAGAATTATTGGCACACCCTTCCGTTAGTTCAACACCACACACCGGTGCTTCTACCCTCGAAGCCCAAGAGCGAATCGGCCTGGAAATGGCCCAACGAATCCTGGAACATTTTCCAATGGGCTAAACGATGCCCGCTTTTTTTCCATTTGAAGCGAGGTTTCCTAAATCTTTTGAAGAAACCTTTCAAATCCTAATCCAAAGGATTCAAGCGCCGCTAAATCCTAACAAAGGAAACGATCCTCTGACGATCGAAGCCATTGCCCATGAGGCCCTGAGAGCATTTAATGATATGTTGGACCAAAAGATTTGGACCAGCAAACCTGAAAAACCACTTTTGGTGGGATATCAATGTCAGTTTAGGGGGCATACCCAGCGAGGATTGATCGGCCTCTGCAATGCGGATGAGGTTGGCAGGACCATCTTGCCACACGAAAACATTCGCCTTGATCGAGCGATGGACATCCAACGATGGCAAAACTCCATGAACTGTCAATGGACACCGGTGTTTTTATCCTACCGTTTCAGTCCTGACTTGAACCATGCGCTGTCAGCCGTTTGGTCGCAAAGCGATGTCTATCATTATGTTATGAAGGATGGCGCACGGATTGATTTATGGCCAATACAGGACCCTACCACGATTAAACACCTAGTGGACTCCGTTCAAAAACTACCTTCGCTCTATATTGCCGATGGTCATCACCGGGCAGGCGCCTGCCAGAAAATTGAAATTCAACATGGAATACGCCCAATGTTATCGATTCTGGTTTCGGATCGTGATCTGAGAGTGTACCCTTTTTACCGGCGTATCCTCAACGATCAAAGTCCATTACCCTTCTGGGATATCCTTGATCAACTCAAGGCCCTGTTCCGTCTAAAGCCCTGTTCCCTGGAGCAAATGTTTTATCAATACCTACCTGCAGGGCACTTTTTGTTGGTACACCGCGAAGCATGCTGGCTCCTACAGCCTTTGCATTCGGTAGAACCCCAAATACCGGATGTCCAATGGTTACAAGAAAATGTACTAGGGCCTATATGCGGTATTGGGGACCCAGGATCCGACCCTCGCTTGGATTTTGGAAGCATGAACATTCCTTTGGAAACTTTTCGTAGCATCCTTCACCAAGCCCAAACCGAGTTCATCGTGGTACCACGGGCTCCTTCACCCGAAGAAGTGTTCCGAACAGCGGACCGAGGCGAAAACATGCCACCAAAATCCACCTCGTTCGAACCCAAAATTCCCTCTGGGTTGGTGGCCTACATGCCTAATCAATCCTAAGTACCGACCTGTATAGGCCAAGGCTATAAAACAAAAAACCCCGACCTGTTAGGGCCGGGGCTTTTGAACCAGTCTGGCAACGACTTACTCTCCCACATTTTACTGCAGTACCATCAGCGCAGTAGGGCTTAACGACTCTGTTCGGGATGGGAAGAGGTGTGCACCTACGCTATAATCACCATTGGTTAGTTGTCCGCACGATTACCGAAGCAATAGGCGTATAACCCTGACATATGAAAAAAAGAAAACAAGAACAACGATAGAATCCTCACACAATCCATTCTAAAAGTATCGAGCAATTAGTACTGCTTGGCTAAAATCCTCTCAGACCTTACACCTACAGCCTATCAACCCCGTCGTCTACAGGGACTCTCATGGAAGACTCATCTTGAGGCGAGTTTCGCACTTA
>RFOZ01000084.1 GCA_009926405.1 Cytophagia bacterium | reverse complement strand
CGGAGGAAACTGGGACGAAAACAGTTTGCAATTGGAGCCCACCATCCTGTCGGGGGTTCAAGCGGGGATGCGTTTGATGCAAGAAGAAATTTTTGGGCCGATTCTACCCCTGGTTGGGGTGAATCATTTGGAAGAAGCTTTGGCCTTGGTGAACAGCCGACCCAAACCGTTGAGCCTTTATGTTTTTGCAGATAACCCGGAGGTCCAACGCCGTTGGACCCAAGAAACCAGCTCCGGTAGCCTGACTTTCAACGATGTTATTGTACAAATTTCACACCCCCATCTTCCCTTTGGCGGGGTTGGTGCTTCCGGCTGGGGTTCTTATCACGGGGAATACGGTTTTCAGGCCTTTTCGCATGCCAAACCGGTGATGGTTAATCCCCACCGCCCCAACATCGCTTCTCTTTTTTATCCCCCCTACACCCCCTTCAAAACCAAATTGGCTTCGTGGTTTCTGCGTCTGATGCGTTAAAGCATCCCGGTGTTTTGGTCCAATTTAGACAGCATCCTCCTCTCCTTCGTCCAAATCAACTGCCCAAGGATTGGTTTGAATCAGGCGATCTCGCAATTCCACCAGCTCGGTCACCGCTTCTTGCTTGCCCGCTTCGGAATATCCATGGATGAGGTTGTTAAGAACCCGAACCACGATATCATGATGGGTACAGGGTTTGAAATAGCGCGGATCGGCAGGCAAATGAATTAATTCCAGGAAACGTTCGATTTCCTTTTCGCCAAAAACCATGCCCTTGTTGAAGGCGTTGATATAAAAAAGGGCTTTGTATTGACCCAAAGCCTCGGCTACTTCGTCCAAATAGGCCAAAATAAAATGTTGCGGGAGGTTGACGCCCACCACCGGTATATCCAGGCGGGTTGCTAACCACAAGTAGATGCAACACAAAACGATGGGATTTCCCTTGCGGCTTTCAAGAACCTTGTTGAGGCATGAATTCTGAGGATCGTTGTAATTCGCCGTGTTGCCCCGAAAACCATGCAGGCGAAAAAGGACATGGTTGATGACGCGCACCTTTTCGAGTGCAGTCATACGCTCGTTCACCTCCATCCAAATCTCAATACGCAAGGCCTCCAGTCGATTCCGGACTTCTTCTTCGTCCAGGTCCGGGTAACGAATTCTAGAAATCCATATCAAGGCAGATAACAAATCTTTTTGGTCGCTCTGGTTCCAATCCAGCAGGGCCTGACTGCATTGGGCCCATTGAATGCGGTGAATTAAATCCTCGATGCGCTCCCGCGCCAGGAGAGGCAAGGGTCCTACCCAAGCAGACTCCAAAACCGGAATTACGGCCGGTCCCCGTTTGATAAAGGCCTGTGTTATCTCGGCAATGACCTCCGGATCGGTATCATCCAGCAAGTCAATCATTGCCTGCAATTCGCGGTCTTTGGGTTGAGCAGAAGGAGTCATGGCTATTCCAACGACGAATTTCGGGAAATTCGTCTTGGTTCCCTCCTGTCCTAGCAAGGGAGTTTTCCCCAAATTTTTGAAAAGGCCTTGGGCAGGCTGCGGGCCTTAACCTTTGGATTTGCGGGATCTGGCCGGACTTTTTTTGGCGGCTGTGCTGCGTTTGGCGGGGGATTTAGCCGCGGCGGTGGTTCGGGCAGCGGTGCGGGACCCGGCTCCCCTTCGGGGTTTGGGGGGCGGTGATTGCTCAATCCATTGGACACATTGAGCCTCATCGGCCGCATGAGCATCCTCCCCCTTGGGGATGCGGTAATTTTCCCCGTTTCGGGTGATGTAAGGACCAAAGCGACCGTTGAGCACTTGAATACCGCTATCCGGAAAATCCTTGATCAATCGCGCCGCCAAGGCCGCTTCTTTGGCTTGAATCAAGGCAACCGCTTCTTCATCGGTCAAGGTGAGAGGATCGTATTCTTTGGAGATGGAAACAAAGAGATCGCCCCACTGAACATAGGGTCCAAAACGACCGGAGGCCACCTTGACCGGCTTATCCATATACGGCGACAATTGGCGCGGTAACTTGAAAAGTTCCAGGGCTTGTTCCAAGTCCAGCTGTTCCATGCTCATGCCTGGCTTGAGCTTGGCGTACTGAGGTTTGGCTTCTGGATCGGAAAGGGATACCCGGCAAGCCACAACGCCATAACGGGCCATACGGACCGAATATTCCAAATCACCCA
>RFOZ01000083.1 GCA_009926405.1 Cytophagia bacterium | reverse complement strand
GGCATCCCAAGATGGCTCCGTACATCTTTATGGAGAAGAACGATATTCATTTAATCGATCTAAACCATACCCAGTCCAAACTCGAGGAGGCTTCCAATGCCATCCGTTCCATCGTACGCTCTGGCCGCAAAGTTCTCTTTGTTGCCACCAAGAAGCAGGCCAAAGAAATCATCGAGTCCGAAGCTCAGCGTCTGAACATGCCCTACGTGACCGAGCGTTGGTTGGGTGGTATGCTCACCAATTTTGCAACGGTTCGCAAATCCATCAAGAAGATGTCCAACATCGACAAAATGGAGCAGAACGGAACCATGGCCACGTTGTCCAAGAAGGAGCGCCTGATGATTTCCCGTGAAAAGGAAAAATTACAGCGCGTTTTGGGTGGTATCGAAGAATTGAACCGCCTTCCAGCCGCCCTCTACATCGTGGACATCAAGAACGAGCACATTGCGGTCAAGGAAGCCCAGAAGCTCAACATCCCCACCTTCGCGATGGTGGATACCAATTCGGATCCCACCCAGGTGGATTTCCCGATTCCTGCCAACGACGATGCTACCAAGTCCATCGCCTTGATCACCAGAGCAATTATGGATGCCGTCGCCCAAGGTCTGGAAGAGCGCAAGTACGATAAGGACAGCGCCGAGGACGTTGCGACCGAAGAAGTTGCAGCCGCTGCTGAAGCACCCGTCGAAGCCCCTGCTAACGCTGAGAGTGCCGAAGCAACCGAGGAAAATCCTGCCCTTTAAGAGGCACGTTTTTTCATCCTTCGGTTTACTTTTTATATCAATCCTGTCCGTTCGCATCGCATCGGCTCCACAAAGCCTCGCGTTGAGGAGCGCAAACCAAAACCAATTCCCGCCTTAATCATAACAACATGAATATAACCGCCGCCGATGTAAACAAACTCCGCATGCAAACCGGAGCCGGCATGATGGACTGCAAAAAAGCCTTGACCGAGGCCAACGGTGATTTTGAGGAAGCTGTCGTTATCCTTCGCAAAAAAGGCCAGAAAGTTTCGGCCAGTCGAGCCGACCGCCAGGCCAACGAAGGAATCGTGGTTGCCCTGACAAACGATGCCCAAACCCGCGGTTTGCTCCTGGAGCTTAACTGCGAAACAGATTTTGTTGCCAAGAACGAGGATTTTACTTCCTTGGCCCGCAAATTGGCCGAGCATTGCATGGCCCATGGATTGGCTTCAGCGGAGGCTCTTCTGCCAACGACCATGGACGGTGCGGTGGTTTCTGATTTGTTGGTTGAATACACCGGCAAAATCGGCGAGAAAATCGGCGTTAACCGCGTTGAAGTTCTGGAGGGCGAAGGGGTTGTCACCTACATTCACAGCAATGGCAAATTGGGTGTTTTGGTATCCCTTAACCAGGCACTGAACGAGGCTGTTACCTTGGCCGGTAAAGACGTTGCCATGCAAATCGCGGCCATGAGCCCGATTGCTGTGGACAAGGACGATGTTGATCCCTCGCTGATCGAGAAAGAAATTGAAATTGGCAAAGAACAAGCCCGCGCCGAAGGCAAGCCCGAAGCGATTTTGGAGAAAATTGCCATGGGCAAGTTGAACAAGTTTTACCAAGACCAAACCCTGCTCAACCAAGCTTTTGTCAAAGACAACGCGGTAACCATTGCCCAAATGTTGCAAAAGGTACAGGCCGGTTTGACGGTGAAAGCCTTTCATCGCGTTTCCATCGGCGCCTAAGCCCTTCGGACATGAAGTACAAGCGGGTCTTGCTCAAACTAAGCGGTGAAGCCCTTATGGGGGCCCAACAGTTTGGTATTGACCAGTCCGTCTTGGATCGCTATGCATCCGAAATCGAAGCGTGTGTAAAGCACGGAGTTCAAATCGCCGTTGTGGTTGGCGGTGGGAATATTTTCCGTGGTGTTCAGGCCGAATCCGGAGGGATGGAGCGTGCCCAAGGCGATTACATGGGTATGCTGGCCACCATGATTAACAGCATGGCTTTGCAGGCCGCTTTGGAAAAGAAAGGAATCTCAACTCGTTTGCAGTCCGCCATCAAAATGGAACAGATTGCCGAACCCTTCATTCGTCGTCGTGCCGTCCGGCATCTCGAAAAAGGCCGGGTGGTCATTTTCGGTGCAGGAACCGGTAACCCTTATTTTACCACCGATACCGCGGCTTCGTTGCGGGCGGTTGAAATTCATGCCGATGTCATCCTCAAAGGCACCCGGGTGGATGGGATTTACAACAAAGATCCCGAGAAACACAGCGATGCGGTTCGCTACCAGACGCTGCAATACAGCGAAGCTTTGATTGGAAACTTGCAGGTCATGGACATGACCGCCTTTGCGTTGTGTCAGGAAAATCGCTTGCCAATCATCGTCTTTGACATGAACCGGCACGGTAACCTTTTGCGGGTCATCGAAGGCGAAGAA
>RFOZ01000082.1 GCA_009926405.1 Cytophagia bacterium | reverse complement strand
CCCCGCCGGCACAGTTGGCTCAAAATCTTTGGGTACACCCAGCTGGTTTTGCCGGTCATGGGTACAATCAATTATTTGTTAGGCTCCAACTACATGTACTTGGCCAAACGACCTCTGGTGGACAACCCCTTTCTGATTGGTCCCTGGCCTTGGTACCTGATAGGTCTGGAATTTGCAACCCTTTTGCATTTTGTGTTATTTTACAGCCTGCACCAATGGCTTGCGGCTCGTTCGGAACGATTGCGACCATCCTGGGAAAACGAAGGTTCCCGAATCGCGGAGAGGTAAGCCGCGTTGGTTTTAGTTCCCGGTCTCGCTCTTGGGGTCTTCCAAAGGTTGTTCTTTGGATTTGGACTTGCTTGACTTTTTGGAATCCTTCCCCGACTTTTGGGGTGCAGGCTTCTTCGCAGCGGGTTTTTTGACAGGAGGCTTTTTGATTTTCTTGGGCTTGGGCGGAACAATTCGTCGGAGCTCGGATCCCTTGGCGTCCGGAGCGGGCCCGCTAACCAATTCGTTTTCCCAACCAAAAATTCGTTCGGTTCTGGAAACCCGGGTTGGGTACACATCCAGTTGGTTGGTCACGTAGTGATGTTTGCCTCGGTTGAGGTAGCATTCATTGCCGACGGTGCTACCGCTAAACCGGGTTTCCCCTTTGCGCACAAAATAGACGACACAATACGGATGGTCTTTGAGATCGTCCGGAGTCATGGACTCAAAGGGTCTCAAATTCTTGTATTCACCGGCATAATCAGCAAATTGATCCAGGGTGTATACTTTGGCCTCGTAACGACCGGTGGTATAATCTTTGAATCGATAGATACGTTGAGAAACGACCTGTCCCGGGGGAGATTGAAATTCTTCGTACATCCAAACAGCATCCGAAAAATAATTTTCCCAGATTTTGACCATGTGGCTTTCAACCGGTGCTGCCGTTGTGTCAACCCTGGTTTGTTTGGTGTTATCAAAATCCCCGGTCAGCCACTGCGTCAGCAGGGTGAGTTCCTTGGTGTAACGGGCCTTGGGCGGTTTGGAGCCGCTCTTGCGTCCTTCGGATGCCGCATGGCCCAGCAACGGGGCAAGGCCCAGCAGAGCGCATATCAACCATAGGACAGGACGATCGGCCAAACGCCTGTTGGATGCGTTTTGAGAACTTCGTTGCCGACGGTTCAAGGAAGGAGACGCAAGGGTACCAGCGATGAGTAAATTCATTGGATCAAGGACTTGTATAATTTAATGAACATTTACGCTCCAATTTACGATTAAAAAGAGCCCTTGGACCCTGTAGCTTATCAAAAATTGCAAGGCATCGTTGGGATCCCCTATCGCAAAACTTTGAAATTGTTCACTAATTCCTGAAAAAAACCTTTGTGTAAAAATCCACGAACTTTGTGAATAATTGCCCCAAACTTTGTGAATAATTGCAGGGAAATATTCTCAATTTTTGGGTACTGAAAAAGCCAACCCACCGGGGAGGCTTTTTTGGCCTAACAGACAAATTTCTTACCCATGACTGAACCCATTCTCGTCGAGAATAAAGACCGCTTTGTCCTTTTTCCAATCCAGCACAGCGACATCTGGAATTTTTACAAAAAGGCGGAAGCCAGTTTTTGGACAGCCGAAGAAATTGACCTGGCCCAGGACCTAACCGATTGGGAGAACAAGCTCAGCGCCGACGAGAAGCATTTTGTCAAGCACGTGCTCGCCTTCTTTGCGGCCAGTGACGGAATTGTCAACGAAAACCTGGCCATCAATTTCTTGAACGAGGTTCAGTACCCCGAAGCCCGTTGCTTCTATGGTTTTCAGATCATGATGGAAAACATCCATTCCGAGACCTATTCCTTGCTCATCGATACGTACATCAAGGACCCGGCCGAAAAGAACTACCTTTTCCACGCCATCGACCACATGGATTGCGTTCGCAAAAAAGCCGATTGGGCCTTGCGCTGGATCAGCCAGGGTTCCTTTGCTGAGCGACTGATTGCCTTTGCAGCGGTCGAAGGCATTTTCTTTTCTGGATCATTTTGCAGCATATTCTGGCTCAAGAAGCGGGGGCTCATGCCCGGTTTGAGCTTCTCCAACGAATTAATCAGCCGCGATGAGGGCCTACACCGGGACTTTGCAGCCTTGTTGTACACCCGTCATCTCACCAGCCAGCTCGATCCAGCCCAGGTTCACCAAATCATCGCCAACGCGGTTGAAATTGAGAAAGAATTCGTCACGGATGCCTTGCCTGTCCGGTTGATCGGCATGAACGCCGACCTCATGTGTCAATACATTGAATACGTTGCTGACCATTTGTTGGGCGTCTTGGGTCTGCCCAAGATTTACAATGCGACCAATCCCTTTGACTTTATGGAGCTCATTTCGATGGAAGGAAAAACCAATTTCTTCGAAAAAAGAGTGGGCGAATATGCGTTAGCAAATAAATCCAATCAAGAAATATTTGACTTGAATTGTGAATTTTAATTTGTTTC
>RFOZ01000081.1 GCA_009926405.1 Cytophagia bacterium | reverse complement strand
TCCGCATGCGTTGGGGCGTTACCGATCCCGAGCAACTTAAGTTTGAAGGAGCCCCTGGCTTTATCAAGTTTGCGCTCGGAGAAAACGTCAAACAGTCCAACTGGGGCGATCGTAACACCGTCCGTTTTCCACAAACCCGAATGGGCGTTGAACAAACCATCTTGGACGGATTTCTTCGTTCCATCGAGTACCAAAAAAACCGTCAGAAAGCAGCTCACCTTCACCGCAAAGACTTGACGATGGAAGCCCTTCAGGAAATTCGTCTCAACCAGCGCCACATCACCTGCCATTCCTACGTTCAATCCGAAATCAATATGTTGATGAAAGTGGCCGACTCGGTAGGCTTCAAGGTCAACACCTTTACCCACATTTTGGAAGGATTCAAGGTCGCTGATAAAATGAAAGCCCACGGCGTAAACGCCAGCAGTTTTGCCGATTGGTGGGCCTACAAATACGAAGTCATTGATGCCATTCCCTACAATGCAGCCATTCTGCACCGGATGGGGGTCAATGTGGCCATCAATTCCGATGATGCCGAAATGGCCCGTCGCTTGAACCAAGAAGCCGCCAAAGCCGTCCGTTACGGTGGGCTGGACGAAGAATCTGCCCTGAACATGGTGACCATCAATCCAGCCCGCATGCTGCGGGTGGACCAGCGCATTGGTAGCATTGAATTGGGCAAAGACGCGGATCTGGTGTTATGGAACGGTCACCCTCTTTCGGTTTACAGCCATCCCTTGCACACCATCGTTGAAGGCCGAACCGCCTACGAATACGAAGCCGACAAAGCTGCCCAAGCGGCTCGGGAAAATCTCCGCAAAAAATTATTGGACAAGGCCCTACGCGCCAAAAACGAAGGGGCTGCCACCGGCCCTGCCTACCGCCGCGGCCGACGCATGTACCACTGCGAAGACCTGGGCGGCCTGTATGACCAGGAACTCCAAGACCAGGAACTCCACGAACACGGACACGGACACTAGTCCTCACTAACCCTCGCTAACCCTCGATTAACCCTCGCAGCCCTTAGGGCTTGGCCTTTTGGAAGCCCAGGCTCACCGAATTAATGCAATACCGTAAACCGGTTGGACGCGGTCCGTCATCAAAAACATGCCCCAAATGCCCATCACAGCGGGCGCAACGCACCTCAATTCGGATCATCCCATGGCTGATATCGCGTAATTCACGGATACGGTCCTTGGCAATACCCTCGTAAAAAGAAGGCCAACCGCAACCGGCATCAAACTTGGTTTCGGAACGAAAAAGTTCGGCCCCACAGCCTTTGCACACATAGGTTCCGGCCTCCCAATGTTGATCGTAAACCCCGGTACGAGGCCGTTCGGTTCCTTGAAGGCGCAAGACCCTGTATTCTTCCGGGCTTAGGCGTTGCTTCCATTCCTCGTCGGTCCTTTGACTCCATTCCGTGCTGCTGTCCGGACCCTGAGACAGGGCCGTTGGATCCAGAGCCTGCAAATCTTTTGATTCGTGGTTCATAAAAAGGGGTTGTAAAAAAGTCCAGGAGCCTCCCAATGCCAAGGCGATTCCTAAGCTGAGCAAGATGCCTGGTGCAAAAAGAAAACGTTGGGTGGACATAGGTTATGCCCTCTGGCTGGCCGGTATCAGCGTTGCCTAAAGGTCCAAGTAAAACGAAATTCAGCCATCAATTGTTTTTGCTTATTGAAACATTGTGAGACGAGCAAGGCTGTGCAGGTATCCCCGCTCTTTTGGAGGGTTTCAAGGCTGTCAAGAAGGCTCTTCATGCCTTCAAAGCGAAAATGAATCAAGCCTACAGCTTTCTTGTGGTAAACCGCTTCCATTCCTGATAACAACAAACTAACGCTTTGACGTCTTCGGCGCAAATGCGTATAGGCGGGCAATCCTGTGGACATTTCTGCGCCCATGGCCATGGCCGCAAAATACATGGAACCAAAGGGGTTCTTGTTCCAAAAGGAATGCCTCATGCGTATTTCGCACCCTCTGCTGTCGAGGTAAGTAATCCTCAATCCGGCCAACCATGCCAGTGGCAACTTCCAAAGAAGAAATACCGGAAAAAGACGAATCTCCCACGGCTTCAACCAGGACGCGCTGTTTTCCTTCACTTGGTAGGTTGAGTTAAACGATTCATTAGAGCTCGTCCAGTCCCAAGGTTTCGGGTCGTGGGTACGGGAAATAAACAAACATGGGTTGCGATGGCCTCACCACAAAAACACACATAAAGTCATTGGGGTCTTTCCAGCTTTGTTTGAAAGTCCCAAATTGTTCCTTGGTCAAGAGGCCTTTCTTGATAAACTCCTCCATAACGGAAGCCCGTACGCTCCAGCGGGTATCCAATTGGCGATGATCCAATAGGGGCCGCCCAAGATCCAAATGCTGATCCTCGTAAGCGATGAAAACCGGGTATTTGGAGGTACCGCTGTCCAGAACTTCGTGCGCTATTCCCTGGAGATAGGAGGCATAATACCCCAAATCCCTTTCCAATTCGTTCCATTCAG
>RFOZ01000009.1 GCA_009926405.1 Cytophagia bacterium | reverse complement strand
AACCAAGGGACCCGCGTACCGTATACCCTCCTTGCGAGGATCCAAACCCCCTGTTGCAACCCGAATTTGCTGCTGAGAACCCTGAACCCGAATTGTAACACGAAGTGAATCGCCAAAAATTCGAGATTCGGCTTCAATGAGAGGCAGCATAGTTCTGAATTTCGATGCCTCCAATCGCTTGGGGCCTTCGTAGGTTCCGGGGGCTAGCTTCAAGGGCCTGTAGGTCCAGGTTCCCCCTTCCAAAATCGTTGAATGCTCCACCGCCAACCGCTGGGTGAACGATCGCCCGTTGATGAGTCTTTCCGACCATTGAGTTCCACGGGCACAGGAAGATTCGGTTGTTACATGAAGGGCCCGCCCGTTGGGGAGATGGATTCGGTAGGAATCCAGCGATGGAACCGACCAAATCCATTCGCTGGAACCCGGTGTTACGGGATAAAAACCCAGCATACTCAGTACATACCAAGCGCTCATTTGACCACAGTCTTCGTTACCCACCAAACCATCGGGTTGATCTGAATAAAAATTGTTTTGGATTTGGCGAACGTACCGCAATGTTTTGTCGGGACGTCCTAAGTAATGGTAGAGGTAGGCAATATGATGGGAAGGCTCGTTGCCATGGGCGTATTGACCAATTAATCCCGTAATATCAGCTTGGGTTCGACCACTGGTCTTGGAACTGGTCCCGAACAAGGTATCCAACAAAGCCTCGGCACGTTGAGGCCCACCCACGGCCTCAATCCAACCATAGACATCCTGGGGGATATAAAAAGAAGTCTGCCATGAATTGGCTTCGGTGTAATGATTGTTGACTTCGCGGGGATCAAAGGGCGTCAACCATTGTCCGTTTTGACGAGGCCGCATCAAACCGCTTACCGAGTCCAATAAATTCCGCCAAGAACCGGAACGCCGGAGGTAGGTTTGGTACGAATCGCGATCACCAAGAAGGAGGGCCGTTTGGGCCAAGCACCAATCATCGTAAGCGTATTCTAAATTTTTGGACACCGATTCTGAACAGGCCTCAACACAGAGGTGCCCGTGGTCACGCAACCAAGCGATGCCTTCATATTCCTGGTTAGCACTATGAACCATGGCCTCCCATACCTTTTGGGTATCAAGACCCGCTACGCCTTTGAGCAAAGCGTCCGCCATGACCGAAACCGAATGATAGCCAATCATGCAGTTGGTTTCATTCGAAGCAAATTCCCAAACAGGCAAGCGACCTGCTTGCTCAAATTGTTTCAAAAAAGTCAGGATAAAATCCCGGGTTCGAATAGGATCGATGAGGGTCAAAAGCGGGTGCAAAGCACGGTACGTATCCCAAAGCGAAAAAACGGAATAATACCGAAAACCATCGGCTCGATGAATCTGTCCATCCCGACCCCTGTAACGCCCATCAGCATCGCTCGCCAAACTGGGATGTATAAAACAATGATACAAAGCGGTGTAAAAGGTTCGGATTTTGGAAGTATCCTTGTCTTGGACCTCCACCACCCCCAAAGCCTTGTCCCAGACAGCGGTCGCTGAATCCGAAAGTTGTTGGCGATCCCATCCAGGAATTTCTGCTAACAAATTGGATTCTGCCCCCTGCACATCCACCCCTGATAAGCCTACCTTGACCATCAAGGACTTCGTGTCCCCAAAGGACCAAACCATTTTGACAGAGGCTGAATCCATAACAACCTTCGCAGGTTCGGAGAATTCGATGAAAGCATAGGCATACTGATCCTTGGCCCAGGCCTCGCTACGACGAAAAACCTTCCAACGGTACGCATCCACCCTTTCAATCCAGCCATCAATCAATCGATCGCGGTGCAAAAGATCAAGTAACACAAAAGCCTCTTTGTTAACGGGAAACCGATAGGTATGCAAGCCGGTTCGAAGACCTGCCACCAAATCCACCTCAATGCCGCTGGCCAATTCGACCGAATAATGGCCCGGCGATGCGGATTCGTCTTCATGGCGAAAAGCGGTACGATACCGGGCCGGGTCCAAGGCCCATGAACCAGCGGAGGGCATTAACAAAAAATCACCGTAATCGCTGACACCCGTTCCACTCAAATGGGTATGCGAAAAACCATAAAGCAACGAATCCGAATAATGATACCCACTGCAGCCGTCCCATGAACCATCAATACGGGTATCGGGGGACAATTGCATCATTCCAAAAGGCAAAACCGCCCCCGGAAAGGTATGCCCGTGACCGTCGGTTCCGACCATCGGTTGAACCCATGAAGATTGAGCGAAGGAGGAAAGATTCCATCCCAGCTGCACCATCCATAACATCAAAAATGAAAATCCTTGCTTCATACGAAGGTTATTAATTCAAATTAATTAATCGGACTGCTGCTTGTTGACAGGTTGCTTGGTTAAAGGCTTTGAAAACGGGAGCAACGATCGATCCACACCGTGTTTGGAAGGACACCAACGGTGAATTTCAATGGACTGAACGTCGTGGATGCTTCCTTTGTATGGTACCGAGCAATCCGTATGCGGTTTCAAATCAAAACTGTTATCATCCCAAGCCAAACCAGGCGATTGCAACCAAAGGCGATGGACGGGAACCGAAGAACGCAAAATCAAACGACCCGAATCGACAGAGACGGGTTCCCAACGGTAGGTAATTTGATCCATCGTGCAAGGCCAATGCCACATAGAATCTGTAAGCCCCCCCTGCACACCTTCCAAACCAGGGGCAAAGGCCCTGCGCACCGCAAACCACGCCGGTTTGGGACGGGCGGTATAGTCCAAGAGGCTCCAAGAAACCACCGGCCAGGCATCGTTCCACTGCCAAACGATGGAACCACCACAACGAGGGGTGGCGTGGCGCTGGGCACGAATTGCGTACTCCATAGCATCCGATTGCAGCATGCCAGACCAATAGACCCAGTCCAAATCCGAGGCCGTATCGGCCCGTTGGCTGTAAGGCCCCAAATAATCACGGCACAAATATTCGCGGATTGTTTCAAAACCACGCGGGTGGTTTTGATGAATTCGTAACACCGAATCATTTAAATGAGCAAAGCGGTCCCAACCGTACTCCTGCATGCATTCAAGGGTAGGAAAGCCTTGGAAACCAAATTCCGAAACAAAACGACCAATCCGTTGACCGTAATGACGAAAGGGTTTCATACCCCACCAAACCGCCCATTGATGCACATCACCTTCGCGATAGGCCACGTCCCGACCCCATCCGTTGGCCGGGGATGAAGGGTGGTAGGGCCTGCCCTCGTCCCACTGTTGAATTATTCTCGGTAGGTCATGGCGAAAAAAATTCTGATACGCCTGCCATACCCGCAGAGAATCAACCGTTGAATAACGCATTTCCTTCACCCATCCCCAATTAAACCAACCCTCCTCGGTTTCGTTGTTACCACACCAGAGCATCAGAGCCGGATGCTTTCGTAAACGAATCACCTGTTCCTGGACCTCGGCCAAGGCTTCTTCTCGATAATCGGTATCCAAGGGAAACATAGCGCAGGCGTATGGAAAGTCATGCCATACCATCAAGCCCAATTGATCGCAGCGATTCATCCAGTCTTCGGATGCATAATGCCCCCCTCCCCAAACCCTAAGTAAATTCAAATTGGCCTGCACTGCCTTGTTCAACAAGTCGATATTTCGAGCTGTATCGGTTTCCAGCGGCCACAAATCATGAGGAACCCAATTGGCTCCCCGTATATAACAATCCTTACCATTCACTCGAAAACCAAAGGACTTACCTCCGGAATCGACCTCCTGAACCCATTCCACGAGGCGGATTCCAAATCGCAAGGTCTCTTTCAAACGGATACGACCATCTGCATCGAACAGCGTAAAAAAGGCTTGGGTCAGGGTCGGCTGCCCCATACCTGCCGGCCACCACAAAGGCGGATTCTCTATAACAAATCTTCGAGAATCCAAACCGCCACCGGCGTGAAACTGATCCCCTTGGAGGTCCCAACGCCAACCTTTTAACGAGTCAAGCCCCGTATCACCGCCGACCCATTCCATGCGAGCCCAACGATGGGCAGAATCCAAAGCGAGGGTCCGAATATGCAAACCCTGACGTAGGCGTCGAAGCACCGAGTCTCCCATAATTTGCAAAGTCAGCGCACCGCTTAAACCCACGGAGGGCATGGCCCTGGCCCAATCCCAGCCAAATTGATAGGCCGCTTTGCGCGAATGAAGCCATAAACCTCCGGGTATGGGTAGGCTTGACCGATTGGCGTCTCGTTGAACCCTCGGCAAGGGAGGTTCCAAGATCCATTCAAGGATATTCCTACCTGTCTCCAAGGCCGGAACCTTTTCGATTGATTTTGAAGAATGCAGGGGTAATCGAACCGTATACGTCCGGTGGGGATTCTCAAAAGTGGCCAAAGGGTTTCCGTTGAACCACAGCGAACCGTAGGTGTCCACACCGCTCATGACGAGCGCAAGGTCATGGCCGTATCGCATGAATCTGGAATCTCCCAATAAGTTGGTAACATCAAAATCGGCTCGGTAAACCCAGGTGCAATCCCCTACCCAATCAGCCTCCAAAGCGTTCTTGCCGATATAGGGATTCGGAAGGATCCCGTTCCGAACCAAATCCCAGGTAACCGAACCAAGGGGTCCCCCGGTAGCGGGCAACCACTGATTCCATCCTTGGGCCTGAAAGGTCCATTTTACATCGTTCCCCCTCAAGTCAAAGACCTGGGCCGGTTCCAACAAGGCTACCGGGTTTGCAATCCTTGACGGAGGGGTACGACCCCAAGCAGCAAAAGCCCCCAAAAAACCGGCCAAAATTGCAAGGAACCTCATGACCGCACTTGAAACAAAATTCGATTCAATTCGCCTTCATCCGCTGACTCATTCCCCGGTAGTATACAAGAAGCGTGCAGGCCTCCTTTGGGCCATAGCCCCCGGTTCGGGGCTCGAATCAGCAAATTTTGAACATGGTTTGAACGGATTCCACCGCCGGCCAATATTTCCAAACCAGGAAAAGCTGACTGCCAAGCCAAGAGATTTTCCCACCCGTCGAGCGCTGTTTTGGATCCACCGCTGCTTAGGACCCTACGAAAACCCATCCATTCCAAAATCTTAAGGCTTTGAAGGGGGTCGTGCAAACGATCGATTAGTCGATGAAAAACCCATTCTTTTTGGGGGGCTATCGCCAAGATCGATTGCAGCCATTCTTGGGCTATTTCAAGATGCCCGTGCATGTTTGAAATCCCTGCAAACCCGATTACAAACCCATCGACCCCCTCGTTTTTCCAACGGTTAACAAGGTCAACGATGTTTTTTAACTTGTTTTCATCCCAAAGGGTATCCTCCGCATCGGGTCGTAACATAACAATTATTCGAGGCTGCCCCTGATGCCGATAGCGAAGGGCAGCCTCCACCATGGCATCCTCGGGCGTTAAGCCATCCTGGTCCCTTTGAGAACAAAGTTCCAGGCGATCCACACCCCTTGCACAGCCCAATCGAACTGCGTCGGTATCAAAGCAAGCCAGCTCAAAGCTTGGACCAGACATGCGGAGCTTGTCGTAGGCGATTCCCTTGTCCAGCGTCCTGAACAGCGTACGTAAATCCTGGCTGAAGAGCGCAAGCACCGTATTGTCCGTTTTTGGTGAGGGCCATAAAACAAGCCTGGTACAGGGCCGGATCTTTGCCCCGGTGGCGCAATTGCTTGAGGACGCGCTGGGCGACTTGCCTGCATGCTTCTTCGGGATCCAAACCACTGCGCATTCCTTCCACAACAAGCAGGGATCCCCCTGCCCTCACAATTTCTTCGCCATGACCGGTTGCCGCCACCGCCCCCACCTCCGGATCTACATAAAGACCGCTTCCGATAATCGGGGTATCTCCAACACGACCGTGCATTTTGTAGGCCATACCGCTGGTCGTACAAACCCCGGCCAAGCGTCCTTGGGAATCCATTCCCAAAAGCCCCATCGTATCATGATTTTCGACGTTAACACCAGGTTGATATCGCGATGTCTCCAACCAACGCTTCCAAGCTTTTTCGGAAGCAGGCGTTAAGAGATTCATGGTTTCAAAACCTTGTTCTTTGGCAAATTGTAAGGCCCCGTCACCAACCAAAAGGGTATGCGGGGTGTGCTCCATGACCGCCCGAGCCAGGGCCGATGCCCTGGGGACCTGTTCCAGTCCGGCCACCATCCCCATGTTATAACCATGATCCATAACCGAAGCGTCCAAAGTCACGATACCATCCCGATCCGGAAAACCTCCCAAGCCAACATAGGCGTTATCGGGATCCATTTCTGCCAACTCAGCTCCAGCCAAAACAGCATCGAGGGCCGAACCCCCTTCGCTTAACAAACGCCAAGCCACATCGTTGGTTCTTAGGCCGTAATCCCAGGTGGATAACACAATCGGTTTGGTAGACTCCGCCACGGCCCCTAGGGGCCAAGCCATTCCCAAACCCAGACCCAACAACCCTTGGCCCTGCATTTTGATAAATTCTCTCCTTTTCATAACAACCAATTCGCTAATGGGATGGCCGTTCCGGTATCCCTGTTGGATACCACCCGTGCGGAGCAAAATGCAAACCTTGGCGAGCCATCCACCCGGCATGGTTCCGCAGCCGTTCCCGGTAATGTTCAAAGGTGCGACCTCTTCCCACCGTTCTGTTCACGGCAGGTGACCAAAGGACCTCTGCCAACGCAGTCATCCGAGGCATAACCATGTATTCAACCTTGTCCCAAGACGTCATGTATTCTGTCCAAACATTCCCTTGGGCTCCTTGAATCCAACCAACGGCTCCCGTTTCCAAATCAGACGGCACTGGCTCGTAGGTATAGACAACATCTTCCAGGCGGTTCATCCCGCCAATGGCCAAAGGCTCATCGGGACCCTCGTGTTGGTAATGATCAAAGTAACAAGGTTTGCCCGGACTCATGACCACCGAATGCCCGGCTCTGGCAGCCGCTTTACCACCTTCGGTGCCTCTCCAACTCATGACAGCGGCGCCGGCCGGCAAACCTCCTTCCAGTATCTCGTCCCAACCAATGGCCGATTTGCCTTTGGCCGCCAGATGTTGTATTAGGCGGGACATAAACCAGGATTGCAAAGCATGGGCATCCTCTAAATCCATGGATCGCATGCGCTGTTGACAGAGGGGGCAGGCCTCCCACCGGGTTTTGGGGCATTCATCGCCCCCCAAATGAACGACCGAATCCGGAAAAATCAGACTTACATAGTCCAGCACCTTGGTCAAAAATCCAAAGGTGGCTTCGTTCCCGGCACAGAAAACATCCTCAAAGACACCCCAATGACCCGGCACCCCTTGGGAATCGGCCCTGCACGAAAGGGCCGGATAAGCGGCCAAAGCGGCTCTGGCATGGCCTGGCATTTCGATTTCGGGGACTACACGAATTCCCAAGGAATCGGCGTAACGAACCAAGGCCCGTACTTCGGCTTCGGTATAATAACCTCCATGCTGTTGGTGTCTGTAGAGAAGGGAATCCTCTACGTCAACGGGACGACCCCGCAGGGTGGCTGATCGCCAAGCAGAAACCTTGGTCAGGCCAGGAAATTCCGGTATTTCTAAACGCCATCCTTGGTCATCGGTTAAATGCCAATGAAAGACATTCATTTTGTAGCGGGCCATCCAATTCAGGTATTGTTGAATTTTGTCGGGTTCCCAAAAATGCCGTGCTACATCCAGATGCATCCCCCGCCAAGCAAAGCGAGGAAAATCCCAAACCATTACAGCCGGCATGGAACCGGAAGCTCGAATCGAATCCGATTCCAACATTTGAAGCAAGGTTCGAGTCGCATAAAAGAAACCTTTTGGAGACTGAGCGCGTAAAGTTGCGGTCCCCTCGGAAAGGACCAAAACATAGGCCTCGTCCCATTGCCAATCCGATGTTACACCAAGCTCCATCAGATTCACCGCATCTTCGGGACCTAGACTATCCACCCGGATGCGTAAAGGAGGTCCGGCGTTCCAAGAAAGACTGAGTTGATTAATTTCTTTCAACCCGATTTCGGCTTGACTTTGCCAATCGCGGGTTCGGTAATCCACCTGGATGCCTGGACCTGGAACCGGCATTGTTTTGTTGAGATAACGATAATGGACTGGCAGGGGAATCCATGGATACCCCTTTGCCGGATTCCACCCGAGCATAGCCCCCCCGAGAAGAAGGATCAAAAAACCGCTGACTGCCCGGCTCCCGTTCATAGCGGGGTGGATGTGTTACGGGGCCTCGCCAATACAAGCGCATAAAAAGCAAGGTATGCAAAGCAAACAACTCCGACCCAAAAGGAACCACGGATTCCAACCGAAGGCAAATCCGCCAGGTAGCCCTGTAAAACAGAAACAAAACCACCACCCATAATCATCATGATGAGAGCAGAAGAAACCTTGGTTGTGGCCGAACCAACGCCCCGAAGGGATAAATCAAAAATGCATGGCCAAAGCGTGCTGCAGAAAAGCCCCACCGCCGTTAAAGCATAAACACCCACTTGAGGAGGTGCTACCATCCCTAGGATCAAACTCACCATGCCCAAGCCGGCATACAAGGCTAACTGACGTTCGGCCCTTCCACCGCTATAGGCATCCGCAGCGACCAAAACCAACAAGGCCGGCAAAAACACCACGTGTTCACGTGGATCATGCCCACCCAAGGCGGTCACCAGCATATAAACCCCAAAAGCGGAGGCAGGTAATACCAATCGCATGATGGTCCTGGTCGTGGACGTACGCATGCCGAGTACCCCTTGCCGAACCATGGCCGCGGTACCAGTCCACCGCCCTATCATGAGGCTTGCCCAATACAACGCGACATACGGTGCGAAGGACTCAACCGGTAGATGCAATTCAGCGCGCAGATATTCAGGCAGGTTGGATGCGGTGGCAACTTCTACGCCCACATACAAAAAAATAGCAATCATACCTCCCCAAACCTGCGGCAAGGCAAAAACCCGCCTTCGTTCACCTCCTGAAGAATCGGTCGTTTGGGACGGAGTCGGTCTACCTAAATCTTTGAAATAAAAAACAAAAGCCGCCAACGTGAACAAAACCCCAAGGACCAAATACGGTGTTTTGACCGAGGACAAATCCATCACCGATTCAGAGGAAGCAGCACCGCTACCCTCGCCCGTCATCGGGCCAAAAATGGCATAACTAACCAACAAAGGGCCCAACGTCGTTCCTAAATTGTTAATTCCCCCCGCCATGCTAAGACGTTGGGAACCTCCTGCGCTTGGACCCATCAGGAGTACCAGGGGGTTGGCAACGGTCTGTTGCAAACTAAAACCCAGGCCAACCACCATTAATCCCGCCAACAAAAGGGGAAACGAAGCATGGTTCGCCGCAGGAATAAACAACAAGGTCCCGACTGCCGAAATCAACAACCCATACGACAACGCCTTGGAATAACCCCAGCGGCTGATAAGGTCATCGTGTCCTGGACCGGACCACAAAGCAGAGGCACCCAAATACAGCAAGGAGCCCAAGGTATAGGCTACATAAAAAGCAAAGGAAATCATTTGGCTCTGAGCCTGTTCCAGATTCAGCGCTTGCTTGAAAACAGGGATAAGGATATCGTTGGAAGCGGCTACGAAGCCCCAAAAAAAGAATACCCCAATCAAAGTCAGGAAAGAACGCCAAGGCGTCGACAAGGCATGGCCCGAACCAGCGTCCACCGTTGAGAAAGAGGGTGACCTCATGGGGCCGTACAAAAGAAATGGCATAGGTGCTAGGTTTCAACGAATATAGCACCAAACAAGGCCGCCATAGGACCCTGTAAACCGATTACATCACTTCGTGGGTTGCGTATTCTTTGATGTAAGGGTGTTTGTGCTGGATTAAAGAGGCCGAGGCCAAGGCGCGGGTTACGACCCAGAGAAACAGCCCTGCATAACCGGCGAACATGCCAATTTCCATCCAACCAAAATGCGCATGCCCTCCAAGCGTTCCCGGCATAACACCCAAATACAAATCCAAGTATTTACCAGCTATCAACAGAATGGCGACCGCCAGAAGGTAATTACCCTGTCGCTTGGAACCCCGTGCCATGAGCAAAAAGAACGGTAATACAAAATTAACGACCACATTAACAAAGAATGGCACCTTAAAATGTTCCAATCGTTCCTGGAAGTAGATGGTCTCTTCCGGGATATTGGCGTAATAAATTAACAAAAACTGAGAAACCCAGATATAGGCCCAAAAGATGGAAAAGGCAAACATAAACTTGCCCAAATCGTGCAAATGATTGTCATTCAAATGAGGCAAATAACCGGCTTTTTTGAGGAGTACCGCGACGATAGCCATAAAGGAAAGAGCAGCAACCCAGGCGGCTGCAAAATGATAAACCCAAAAGATGGTTGAGTACCAGTGGGTATCCACCGACATGATATAGTCCCAGGTGCTCATCGCCCAAGTAACCGCAAACACGGGTAGAAAGATCGAAGCGAGGGTCTTGATCCGGCGTATACGGAGCAGTCCCCCTTCTTGGTCCTCCAAGAGGGAATGTTTGCGAATAGCCCGGTACAACAGGATCCACAGGCCAAAAAAGACGGCCATGCGGGCTGCCATAAAAGGAACATTGAGGTAAGGAACCTTGGCCGCAATGATGGGATCGTATTCAGGATTGGGTTGACCACCTTCAAGGAATTCTTGGGCAATTCCATGATGGGCCCAGTGGTAAAGGTGATTCCAGTGCATAGACGTCGAAATCATCAAAACCGCAAATCCAGCAAAAGCCCAAGGTAAGTAAGCCCCCATGGCCTCTGCAATCCGACGATAACCCAAAGACCAAGCGGCGTTACTGACCGACTGAATCGCAACAAAAAGAACCCCCGCCAAGGAAAGACCGAGGAAGAACCAGTTGTTAATTAGATAATTAGCCCAAAAGCGATGACCGTCGGTGTAGAGCCCGGCAGCAATCGTCACAACACCCACTCCCAGGAGGAGACGGATAACGTTGGTCAAGCGGGACGAAGGAGCAAAACGCTCTTCTTTGATTTCTGCGGCGTGATGAGAACCCATTTCTTTATCTGATTAGTAACACCAAAAACAATGCGATAGAACCCGTTTAGGAAGGCTCCTGATAACCTCTTAATTGATTAACATAAAGGACAATCTTCCAACGATCCTCGGGACGAATTTGAGAACCCAAGCCCCACATCCGGTTCTTGCCCATGGTGATGACATGGTATATATGACCCGATGGCAGACCTGGAATCCTTGAATCTTTGTAATTGGGAACCCCTGCATAAATCTGACCAACCTTGCCCTGACCATTCCCTTCAGCACCGTGGCAAGGTGCGCAGTAAACGCCGTAAAGGTATTTTCCTTCAGCAAGCAAGGTCGTGTCACGGCTATCCAGTGGATTGCGGAGTATTCTGCCCGCGTAATCCACACTGTCACGCCCAATGGGGTAATTGTGCATGAGTTCCAAAACGGTATTATCGTAACCCTGACCATTGCGCGCAATAGTACCCGGTGCAGGAGCGCGCATGTTTTTGCCATCGGCATTAATGGTATTCTTGGATACCTGGGAATAAGGCTCGTAAGGAGTTGAAACGTACATCTGGGGAGCGTATTCCCATCCAGGCTCTTTCTTGTCTTCTATCAAGGCGCAAGATGAAAAGACCCAGAGCCCTATACCTAGCCCAAAAAAATAAAATAGATTGTTATGGCGCATGTTCAATTCGTTCATAGTTCAACTTCCTTTTCTTGGACTTCGGCACCCAATTGACGCAAACGAGAACCTACAGTCGCCGAAGCTCCCTCGACATCGATGGCAATACAAAATACATCCGATGTGATCCGAGGATCCGGCATTTTGGGTTCATTGCCCGGAATAAAATCGGAAGCTACCAAATAGGTAGCTACCATTCCTAGAGCGGTAATCAATACGGTTAATTCAAAAGTGACCGGTACAAAATCAACCCAAGCCAAGGCAGGCTTGCCCCCGATGTTCATGGGCCAATCAACCCCCAGCATCCAAGCCTGCATGCTCAAACCCAGGGTACCACCCAAGCAACCAAATAGAAAGGCAGCGCGTGGCAGACGACTGCGCTTGTAGCCCAGGGCATCGTCCAATCCGTGGACCGGGAAGGGGGTGTATACCTCGTGAATTTTGTTGCCCTCTTTACGGAGTTCGTTCACCGCGTGGAGCAAGGGCTCTTCGTCGCGAAACAAGCCCAGGATGTATTTCTTGGTCATAGCAATCGTTGGCAGGGTCTGTTAGAATCAATACGTGAATTAATGGGCACCTTTGGTATGAGCGTGGGCCTGTTGTAAATCAAGCCCTTCTTTGGCAGCCGTTTTGGCAATTTCTTCTTCGGAAGAGGTCTTGTAGATAGACTTAACCTCGGCCACTGCAATGACCGGCAAAAACTTGGCGAAAAGGAAAAACAAGGTGAAGAACAGCCCAAGGGATCCGATGTACATGCAGATTTCCACCCAGGATGGGGAGTACATCAACCAGGACGACGGAAGGTAATCCCGGTGCAGAGAAGTAACAATGATTACAAAGCGTTCAAACCACATCCCGATATTCACAAAAATTGAAATGATAAACGAGGCGGTCAACGAACGGCGCAATTTGCGGGACCAAAACAATTGAGGCGTGATTACATTGCATGTCATCATGGTCCAATAAGCCCACCAATAAGGTCCAAACATGCGGTTTGCAAAGGCGTACTGCTCGTAGGGGACCGCTGAATACCAAGCGATAAAGAATTCGGTGATATAGGCCGATCCCACGATGGAGCCGGTTACCAAAATGATTTTGTTCATCACATCGATATGATTCAAAGTGATGTACTGCTCCAGCCGCATAGACTTCCGCATAATAATCAAAAGAGTCTGAACCATAGCAAACCCAGAGAAGACCGCCCCTGCAACGAAATAAGGAGGGAAAATCGTGGTATGCCAACCCGGTATCACCGAGGTCGCAAAGTCAAAGGATACAATCGTATGGACCGAAAGAACCAACGGTGTCGAAAGGCCGGCCAAAATCAAAGAAACGCTCTCGAAACGCTGCCAGCCTTTCGCCGAACCGTTCCAGCCAAAGCTCATCAAACCGTAGATCTTGCGACGAATACCAACCGCCCGATCTCGAATAGTGGCCAAGTCCGGAATCAACCCCACATACCAGAAGACCAGAGAAACCGTGAGGTAGGTCGAAATTGCAAAAACGTCCCAAAGCAGGGGGGAATTGAAATTCGACCACAAGGAACCGTAGGTATTGGGAAGAGGGAAAACCCAGTAGATTAACCAAGGCCGTCCGGCGTGCAATAGCGGATAAGAACCGG
This sequence comes from Cytophagia bacterium, assembly GCA_009926405.1. Lineage (GTDB taxonomy): Bacteria > Bacteroidota > Bacteroidia > UBA7662 > UBA7662 > SYHX01. Next base: position 12,878 of record RFOZ01000009.1, on the reverse strand, counting down.
CACAGACCACAGCGAAAATGGTCATCGCCTCAGCCGAACGATTCACGGCCGTCCTCCATTTTTGACGAAACAAGAGTAGGACAGCAGAAATCAGGGTACCGGCGTGTCCGATACCCACCCACCAAACGAAATTGGTGATATCCCATCCCCAATCCACGGTTTTATTCAGACCCCAAACCCCAACCCCTGTAAAGAGCAGGTAGGTCACCGATAGCAGCCAGAGGCCCAGGGCCGCCAACGAAACCGTAAAGCCGAGGTACCACCATTTGGTTGGTTTGGCCTCGATCGGCTTAATAATATCCTCGGTGATTTGGGAATACGATGTTTTCCCAGTGATCAGAGGTCTTCGTGTAGGGGATTCGAACATAGGTTTTTTGTTGAACCGGTCGTGAATTATCGCGGGTTGGGTTATCGATGGGTTCTAAAGGTGCTGACTTAGGCCTGCAATGGGGTGGTGTTACGAACTTTGGTCAAGAAATTGACCGAAGGCAATACATTCAGTTCTTCGACCACACCGTACGTCCGCTCGTTGAGGAAAAGACGGGAAACTTCGCTCTGGGGATCGTTCAGGTCACCAAAAACAATGGCACCGGCTGGACACGATTGCTGACAAGCCGTTTGGATACTGCCATCGACAGGCCGCATGCCTTTGCGCTTGCCATCCAATTTGCCGGCCTGGATGCGTTGAACGCAGAAGGTGCATTTTTCCATTACACCGCGAGCTCTCACGGTGACATCCGGATTCAACACCATACGACCCAGGTCGGTCTGAGCGGGGTTGTTATAGAACTGTGGGTTGTCAATGTATGAGAACCAGTTAAAGCGACGGACTTTGTAGGGGCAGTTGTTAGCGCAATAACGTGTTCCAACACAACGATTGTACACCATCTGGTTGAGACCCTCGGAACTGTGAACGGTCGCCAAAACCGGACAAACCGTCTCACAAGGAGCGTTGTCGCATTGATGACACATGATAGGCTGAAAGAGGACCGAAACCTGGTCGGGTTTGTTGATACCGGCGTATTCATCCTCGGTATTGATTCGACGAGTCTGATCGCCTTCACCCTGGTTATCAAAGTTATAATACCGATCGATTCTTATCCAATGCATTTCACGGCGGTTAAGAACCTCCTGCTTTCCTACAACCGGAACATTGTTTTCTACTTGACAACTGACAACGCAGGAACCGCAACCAGTGCAGGCGTTCAGGTCAATGGCCATGGCCCAATGATGCCCCTCGTAATCTCGCTTTTGCCAAAGGGTGATGGCATCCCGGGAAATGCCGGGATAGACCTTTTTGGTGGAACCATCTTCCTGGCGCACCGAAACATAAGGCCTTACATTGCCTGCAGCTGGATTGGCCGCGTATTCAGCCAAAGTGGTTTCTTTGACATGGAGACGGCCTTCGATGGTATGATGGGTTTGGGTCTGGGCAATAGCGTAGGTTTCACCGGTTTTCTCCAAAGAGGCAACGCGAACAAAACCCACGGAACGACCATAAGGAGCGGCATTCACACCCACCCCTGTACCGGCTTTGCCGGCATGTTGTTGACCGTATCCTATGGCCAGAGCACAAGTGTCCGCATAGAGTCCGGGTTGTACCAAGACAGGGATTTCTTGTTCAACCCCATCGGCCATCAGACGAACAACATCGCCGTCCTTGAGACCCTTGGCTTGGGCAGTCATCATGGAAACCATGAGATAATTGTCCCAGCAAGCTTTTGTAAGGGGATCGGGCATTTCCTGTAACCAAGGAATATGAGCCAAGCTCCCGTCCCCTATTCCTAATTTGGAGTAGGTGACTAATTCAACGCCTTCAGCTTTGGCTTCCAACAAACGGGATTTGGTAAGGTCTGAACAAGCTGCGTTCAAGTCAACAGCTTTGGCGGAAACCAATGCAGAACCTTGTGGTTTCTCGTAAACTCCATCGTGAAGAACCTTGCGCCAAAATGCAGAGAAATCCGAGGCGACCCCCGAAGCAGCACCACGGGTAATCCATGAGTTCCTCAACACATCGTAAATCTTGTCTTGGCGGCCCAAAAGCCCCAACAACAATTCATCCCAACTTTTGGAATTGTACAACGGCGCTATCGCTGGCTGAATCAAAGAATAGAGGCCACGCCGAGGTTCTGCATCTCCCCAGCTTTCGAGAATATGATGAGCAGGAGCCAATCCGCGACAGTGGGCTAAGGTTTCGTTTCGTCGTAAACCAAAACCGTAACAACGAACCGACTTGAGGGCTTTGGACCAGGCGATCCCTTGGGCGCTGTGGTAAACAGGGTTCACCTGTTGAACAAAAACCGCTTTGAATTGACCTGCTTGTAAATCAAGGAGAGCTTTCTCAACCAAGGCGTCCTTGCCCTGAAAAGCCTGCCAAGGAGCGGACCAATCCAAGGTTTGACCGTAGTTCCCCAACAGGTCGTTGATACCATTCACCAAGAGTTGGACCGCCGTTACGCCGGATCCACAAACGACCAGCGAAGTACCACGAGCCGCCCACAATTCCTTGGCTGTCTGCGACAAAGCATTGCCTGCGCATTCAAAGGCAGGAACCTGGAGCAGAGGTCGGCCGGCCAATCGAGCAATAGCGTTGTACAGATTGGAAACCACCAAAGCTTCCTGGGAGGCCCGGTAGGTGTAGCGTGCATCGGCATTGGATCCCGTCAGAGTCAGAAGCGTCTCAAATTGAATATGCCGAGACATTTCAGGCTTTTCTTTGGTCGGACGACGACGGCTGGACCACTGCTTGGTGAACTCAACCGGTGAAACCCAGTTACCCAGAAAATCGGCACCAATCCCCACGACGAGTTTTGCTTTGTCAAATCGCAAGGCGGGAATCGCCGATTGCCCAAACTGTATTTCATTGGCCTCGAGCAGAGAGGAAACCGAAACATGATCCATCACCACATGCCGTAGGGATGGAAAGCGGTTCAAGGTTTGTTGCAACAGACCCTTTGTCAAGGGAGATACGACGGAAGGGGTCAACAAAAGAACGGTACCAGGTGCGGCACTGCTCAGTTCTTGAACGATTTCGCCCATCCAATCTTCCCAGGAAACCGGGTTGCCATCCATGGATGGCTCGCGCAGTCTTTCTTCATCGTACAAGCCCAAAACCGAGGCCTGTACACGAGCATTAATTCCGCCCCGATTGATGGAAGATAAATTATTTCCTTCGATTTTGATGGGTCGACCTTCACGGCATTTGACCAAAATCGAAGCGTAATCGTGGCCATCAAAATAGGAGGTTGCATACCAGTTAGGCAGCGAAGGGGACAATTCCTCCGGATGCATTACAAAGGGAATGGCTTTTTTGACAGGGGTCTGGTTACAGGCAGCCAATGCAGCTGCCGAGAGACCAAAGCCACAATACTTCAAAAAGTCCCGACGATTGCTCGACAAATCATTCTTGCCGGAAAAAACATCTTCCAGCGGGAGTTCCTGGGCAAATTCTTTGGAACTCTCCTGGACAAAAGCGTCGGTATTCTTGAGCTCTTCAAGGCTTCTCCAGTATTTTTTTTCCACGATTGGTGAATTTAGGTGAGGATTACTATCCAAGATTTTGGGGGGAACTGATTCGGAATCAACAAATTAATAGTGGCATTTGGCACAATCGAGCCCGCCAAGGTTGGCGATGGTCAAGCCCTTATCGGCCACAGCCTGTTTGAAGGCTTCTGAATTGCCATGGACCTGCTGGTAATAACCGTTCTCCAGGTTGACTTTGGTCTCACGGTGGCAGTTAATACACCAGCCCATGGTCAACTGACTGTGCTGATAGACCTCCGGCATTTTCTCAATAGGGCCATGGCAGGTCTGGCACTGAATGCCCGCTACTTTGTAATGTTGGTAATGGTTAAAGTACCCGAAATCCGGAAGGTTGTGGATCCGAACCCATTCGATGGGCGTATTGGTTTCGTAGGCAGTTAGAATCTTCTTGATCTCAGGGGATTCCTTCTTGATTTGGTTGTGACAATTCATGCAGACATTCACCGCTGGTATCGTAGCCGATTTACCACGCTCCGCACCCGTATGACAATAGGTACAAGCAATCTCATGGGTTCCGGCGTGCAATTCATGCGAAAAGGCAATGGGCTGGGTTGGTTGATAGCCCTGCTGGATGCCAATGTTGGAAGCCATATCAACACCCCAACCTACACCCGATACCAAGACCAGAGTCAAACCACCCCCCACGACATGCAAGGGCTTTAATCGGATTTGCAAACCAAATTGTTTGAGTTCACCTTGTGGAAGGCGGCCTGTTGCAACTCTTTCGTCGTAGAGGAGGCGATACTGTCGTTGGAGCAATCCCAAAAGCAAAAGAATCAAACCACTGGCAAACAAAACAACCCACAGGGTGAGGGTCGTAAAGCCACTGCTGTTCTGATCCCCGGATCCGGTTCCGTCCCCTGCTCCACCCGAGGCTGCAGCCGCAACGGGCGCTTTGGCACCTTCTTCTTTGATATAAGCCAAAACAGCCAGGATCTCTTCGTCTGACCAATCGAAGGCGGTCATGGCTGATTTATTCCACTTTTCGTAAAGTTTGACCGCGTACGGGTCACCGGATGCGATGACAGCTTGGGAGTTACGGATCCATTTGAGAAGCCAAGCCTGGTCTCTGCGTTCCTCCACCCCTTTGAGGGCAGGACCAACCAAATCCTGGTGGATTTTGTGGCAAGAAGCGCAGTTGTTAGCGAACAATTCAGCTCCATTGGGTTGGGCCTCAACCAATTGAGGCACCAAGAAAAGGCCAAGAAAAACTGAACAAAGGGCGCCGCGGCCTAAAAACAATCGTAAGCGGCTCATGGTCATGAGGGAAAGTTTAGGGTAAGGAAAGGGGAGCAAAGGCAATTTTCCACTGGGCAAAAATAAAGGACAGAGCCCAAAATAAAGGGTTTTTGCCAAAAAAAAGCAGGGGCTAAAGCCCTCTTCCAAACCCTTAGGTTGTCTCCCCCTGGCTTTCCATCCACTGCCGAAAGCGACTATCTTTTTGGTTCATTAATTCCGCAGGGGTGCCGTATTCTATCACCCTCCCACCGTCCAAAAAGGCCACCCGATCGGCGTGGCGGACGGTGCTGAGCCGGTGCGCCACCACCACCGTGGTCCGACCCTCCATTAGGCGATCCAGCCCTCTTTGTACCGCTACTTCGGATTCGGTATCCAAGGCAGACGTGGCTTCATCCAGAAACAAAAACTTCGGATCCCGAAGAATCGCCCGAGCGATGGCAACGCGTTGCCTTTGTCCTCCGCTGATTTGGATACCCCTCTCCCCCACGATGGTTTGCATTCCCTGAGGAAAAGCCTGGATAAAATCCAAGGCATAGGCCTGTTCTGCGGCCTCCCTTCTTTGGGACTCGGAAGCCGAAGGCCGACCGTAACCAATGTTATCAGCCAGGGTCCCCCCAAACAAGCTGAGATCCTGGGGAACCACGGCCAACGATGCACGATAGGTTTTGAGGTCTAAGGTCCTTAAGTCCTGCCCATTGACCAAGATAGCCCCGGAATCCGGCGCGTAGAAACCCAGCAACAGGTGCACAAGCGTGGACTTACCAGCACCGCTAGGCCCCACCACCGCAAGACGTTCTCCCTGACGAATCCGAAGGCTCACCCCATCCAAGACCCGAACTTCCGGTCTGGATGGATAGGCAAAGGAAACCTCTTCCAAAACCAAGGCATCGAATCCCCCACCTTCCGACGTCGCATGGTCCTGTTGGCGTTCCAAGGCTGCCGCCTGCTCGGCCCATAGCTGGTCCTCTATCGGTTCTTTGAGCAAATCGGACACGCGTTCCGTAGCACCCAGGGATTTTTGGAGTTGGCCATACAATTCAGCAAAACTGCCCATAGCACCGCCCACAAAGGTGGCGTAAAGCACAAAGCCTGTCAATTCACCTACACTCATTCGGCCTTCTTGAACCATACCGGCCCCGTACCACAACACCAAAACCACCGTTCCAAACAATCCAAAAACGATGAAAGCCGCAAAAGCCCCCCGGTACCAGGCCGCCTTCATCACCTCCCGGACCGTGGCCTCCAAACCCACCCGATACTTGACCCCCTGCAATGCTTCGCCGGTATAGGCCTTGACCATCGCAATGGACTGCAGGGTTTCTTCAACGACCACCTGGCTGTTGGCCAATTCATCCTGAGCCCTTCCTGCCAAGCGCCGGATTTTGCGACCAAAAACCACCGCAACAAATACCAACAAAGGCAAAATCATCAAGAGGAACAAGGTCAGATTCCAAGAGGTATAAACCAAGAGGGCCAGCCCACCTACCAAAACCAAGACCTGGCGAAGCCATTCGGTCAACGTGGAAGAAACGGCGTCCTGGATTTGGGATAAATCCGAACTGAGGCGGCTTTGGAGTTCCCCAACACGATGCTTCATATAAAAAGACATCGGCATCCGCAACAAATGATCAAAAACGGCCGAACGGGCGTCCGCTAAAACCTTTTCGGCTACTTCGATCATCGTCCGAATGCGCACAAAGGACAGCATCGCCTGCACGGCCAGCAATGCACCCAGGAGCAAGGCCAAGTTTTGCATGTTCCAAGTCGATGTTTTGGGGTTTAAGGCACTGTCTAGCATTCGACCCATTAACCAAGGAAAGGCCAACGAAAGCAGGGTCCCAATCACCAACAACAAAGAACTTAACAACAAACGATACCGATACGGCCTTACGAACGGAAGGACCCATCGAACGCTTCGCCACTGATCCGCCCGAATTCGTGACATTTGTTGAGGCGCATCGGTGCGATGATTGGAGTTGAAGCGGGGTCGTGCCAAGGGGTCGTTAAGGGTTGAGGGTCGGTAAATCTTCGGGTATGTTCAGACCGGGGTGAAAAAGCACGGTAATCATCCAATACAATTGAAGGGGATGACGGGTACGCCAAGCCGGATCGGTCCAGGAAGAACCGTAATGCATGTACCGTTGCATGCCCTGCTGATCCCAATCCAGGCAAACATGTTCTCGAAAACCCATGGCGACCAACCAGCCGCCCTCCAGGTCTTCGGCCCATTCTTCGTAATAAGCATCGTCGTCCCCGTGGAAATTCAGAACATTCTCGCCAATCAAAACAAATTTTCGAATTCCGCCCGCCAAAAGTGGATCAACCAATTCTCGCTTCAACCACATTACATCGTTGTTCAAGGCATCGTTCCATTCGCCCATCAATTCCAAGACCGCAAAACCCAGGGGATAATCGGCAAACAAAACTTTGACATACAGGGTTTCGGAACCCAAACTATCCCAGTCCGGATGAATCAAATGATCGTATAACAAATGATAGCCTTCAACCGGTCGCTCTTGACGTCCCAACGGATTCCAGCGATCCAAGTCTCCAGAATACAACGAATTCCATCGACCGAAGGGTTCTAACAAATGCACGGTTATTCGTTTTGGGTTCCGTTTTCTTTTTGCCGAAAAGCCTCAACAGCACGATGAACCTGACCGTATTTCCGCAGGTATTCGTCGGCCTGCTCCGCGACCAAACCCGTAGCCTCCATAATCATGCGCCTTGCACGCTCCTGCAATTTATAATTGGACGGACGAAGATGCGTCATCTTGTTGTCCTCTACCAAACCCAACCCAATCATAACCGAGGTGGTCAGCATGTTCAGCACCAACTTTTGGGCGGTGCCGCTTTTGAGTCTTGTTGATCCAGTCAAAAATTCGGGACCCACGGCCACCACGACGGGGTAATCCGAGCAAGCCAACAATGCAGCGCCCGGGTTGCAGGTTACACAACCCGTGGGTATGCCCCGCTGTTGGCATGCTTTCAATGCTCCCAGAACATAGGGGGTTCGGCCGGAGGCGGCCAGACCCACCACCGTATCCAAGGGCCCCGGTTCGTAAGGAGCGAGGTCCTGCCATCCGGCTTCCCAGTCATCTTCTGCAAACTCAACCGCCTTGCGAATGGCCCCATCGCCTCCAGCGATCAACGCAACGACTCTGTCAAAATCTACCCCAAAAGTGGGGGGGCACTCGCTGGCATCCACCACACCCAATCGTCCGCTGGTTCCTGCACCCAGGTAAAACAGACGGCCCCCGGCTTTCATGCCCCTTAGGACCGCTTCGGCCAGGGCATGAACCTGAGGGAGGGCAGCAGCCACCGCCAACGGGACCTTTTGATCCTCCCCGTTCATCCGTTCCAAGATTTCTGCCAAACTCATTCGATCCAAGTGTCGGTGCTCGGATACGGATTCAGTCAAAGAAGGCCCGGTATCATTGGCCGGAGACAGCTCGTGTTGCGGTTCCATCGTGATTGCAAAGGTAGAAAGCACAAGCACGCCGCCTGCGAGGCTTACCTTTGAAAAGCAAACGTTTTTAAACTTCATCCCATCGAAACGTATCCCAACGACCAAGATCAACATCCCAAACGCGCGTTCCTTCGTCCCTACGCTTTGTTTACCCGTTTTGGGTGGCTGGCCTTAGGCCTGGCTGGGGGAATTTTTTTGCAACAGAACCGCGGGCTCACCGGTCCTCAAGGGTCCAAAATGAATTGGATTCGTGATTTGGTCCAAAATCGCTATGTGGATTCCTTGGATTTTGACTCTCTCGAAACCGTTTCCGCTCAAGCGTTGCTCAGCGAACTAGACCCCTTTTCAACCTACTTGCCCCCCGTCGAAAAACAGGCAGCCGATGAAGTGCTTGAAGGAAATTTTGACGGGATTGGGGTGGAGTTCAACCTTCTCAACGATAGCATCCGGGTGGTTTCGGCTTTGCCGGGTGGCCCCAGCGATCGACAAGGCATCCGTTCCGGGGACCGAATCGTTCAAATTGATTCTAAACCTCTTCCCTCCAGAGGATTAACCAATGAATGGGTTCTCAAAAACCTCCGGGGACCTCGTGGAAGCAAGGTTCGTCTCGGTTTGTATCGACCTTCCAACAATCGAATGTTAGAGTATTTGATTGTGCGGGAGCGCATTGAAATAAAAAGCGTTGATCTGGCTTGGCATCCATCACCGGGGGTTGCCCATGTTCGTATTAATAAATTCGGCGAACAAACCCACCGTGAATTTTGCGAAGCGCTGAAAAAGTTAAAATCTGTAGGCCCCGTACGTCAGCTGCTGCTGGATCTTCGAGGGAACCCGGGCGGTTATTTGGAGTCTGCCGTTGCCATCGCTGACGAGTTTTTGGGTGGGCGAAAATTGGTAACCTACACCCTTGGCCAACACCAACCACGAAGGGATTATTACACCTCCCGGGATGGAATGTTCGAGGAGGGTGACTTAATTGTTTTGATCGATCAGGGCTCGGCCTCCGCGAGCGAAATCCTGGCCGGTGCTCTGCGTGATCACAAAAGAGCTCGCTTGATTGGTCAGCGTTCCTTTGGCAAAGCCCTGGTTCAACAACAATTTGAACGCGGGGACGGATCAGCCGTTCGATTAACCGTCGCGCGGTATTACACACCCCGTGGATTGAGTATACAGACCCCCTACCGTATTAACACCAAAGACAGCCTCCGAGTGGATAGCGGAGGAATCGTGCCTGACCATTGGGTTCAACCCGGTTACTTATCCTGGTCCGATGCCCATATCGCCCTCGTAGAGTCCGGCGCCTTGGCCGAAGCAGCCCTACGTTTGGCTGAATCAAACGAAGCACAAAAGATCAAAGCCCAAGGTGCCGCGAGGTTTTTGGACTCCTACCAATGGCCAGAAATCGAAGCAAGGGCCTTGGTTCAATCGATGGTTCCCCAACAACCCATGCCCCAAAGCAGAGAAGACTGGGATGCCTTGCGCGGTTCCTTCAAGGCTCAATTCGGGAGAAACCTCTTTGGCCACGCGGTCTTCGTTCAAGTCTTGGCCCAAAACGACCCGGTCATCAAAAGAGCCCTGGCGATCCCGTGAAGGTTTGCGATCGATCTTAAATCGATAGGTACCCAAAGAATTGGCAAAAAAAAAGCCATCCCTGGGGATGGCTTCGAATCGTTGAAGAAACGATTACTGAGCTGGAGTAGCAGCAGCAGTCGTGTCAGTAGCAGTTGTGTCGGCAGCAGGAGCAGCCTCTTCAACTGGCATTTCTTCGGTGGTGGCCTCTTCAGCAGGAGCCTCCTCAGTGGCGTTGTTGCAGGCAACTACAAACAAAGTAGCGCTAACCATCAACATTGCAAGAAACTTGTTCATTGTATAGGGGTTTAAGTGAGTCAAAGGTAGGACATGAAAGATGTACCGCCAAATAAATTGTCCATTTTTTTTGAATGCTTGTAATTTTTTTTTGAAAAGCCCCGATTCAAGGCCATAAAAGGGTTTTTTTTGACTTTAGAATCAAGAGGTGTGTACTAAAAATTAGACGTATCGCCGTGGATTCTTTTATTTTTGACGGAAGTACAATTGGAGTGGAACTCCACTAAAATCGTATCGAGCCCTGATTTTACCCTCCAAATAGCGCTTGTACGGCTCTCGGATGTATTGAGGTAGGTTGCAAAAAAAGACAAAGGTGGGCGTGGTCGTTTTGAGTTGGGTAATGTATTTGATTCGGATGTATTTGCCTTTGTAGGCAGGAGGCGGGTAGGCATCAATAACCTCTTGCATGTATTCGTTCAGGGGTGCCGTCGATACTTTATGAGAACGACGGGCTGCAACAGCTGCAATCTCATCCAACAATTTGATCAGACGCTGTTTCTCCAGTGCTGAAATAAACAAAATAGGTAAATCGTTGAATGGAGCCGTTTTTTGGAGCAACTCATCCCGGGTACGATCCATGGTTTTGTGGTCCTTGGCAACAAGATCCCATTTGTTCACGGCCAAAATGATCCCCTTTTGGTGCTTTTCCGCCAAATGAAAAATATTCAAATCCTGGGCCTGTAAGCCATCGCGGGCGTCCACCAACAACACCACCACATCGCAGTCCTCCAAAGTCCGCAGAGTCCGCATGACTGAATAAAACTCAATATCTTCTTCAACCTTGGCTTTGCGCCGTAGTCCCGCGGTATCCATCATGAGCAGGTGATGTCCAAAGGCTTTGAGCTCCGAGTGAACAACATCCCTGGTGGTACCCGCAACATCGGACACAATACTTCGCTCCTCCCCCATGAGGGCGTTGAGTAAAGTGGATTTGCCCACATTGGGGCGACCCACCAAAGCGACTTTGGGGATAACGATTTCCTGCTCTTCGGGCTGTTCTGCTGGCAATCGCTGCAGAACCTCATCCAACAATTCCCCGGTGCCCGAACCTGTCTGGGAGGAAACCGTAAAAATTTCGCCCAATCCAAGCGAATAAAATTCCGCCGCCATCGGCAAACGCTCACCGTGATCCACCTTGTTAACCACCAAAATCACCGGCCGTCGGGAACGACGCAATAGGTTGGCCAATTCCGCATCCAAATCGGTAATGCCCGTTTGGACATCCACCATCACCAACAAGAGATCCGCCTGTTCCATGGCCGCTTTCACTTGACGGTTGATGGATCGCTCCATGGCGTCTTCGCTACCTTCCACAAACCCCCCGGTATCAACCAAGGTAAAAGTCTGACCATTCCATTCCACCATGGCCCCGTGACGATCTCGGGTAACCCCGGCCACATCGTCCACAATGGCTTTGCGTGATCCGGTAAGGCGATTAAACAACGTAGATTTCCCAACATTGGGGCGGCCTACGATAGCAACAATACGACTCATGGTCTGGTTGGTTTGAGGTTGTTTTTATTCGGCGGTGTAACCAAAATACTTGAGCATTCGCTGATCATCCCGCCAATCATTACGAACCTTGACATGCAATCCCAGGTACACGGGCCTACCCCAAAATTTTTCCATTTGTTGACGAGCCGCCGTTCCAACCGATTTGAGTGCGCTGCCTTTGGCGCCAATAACAATGCCTTTCTGACTATCCCGCTCCACATAAATCGTGCACTCAATCCGCAGAATCTTTTCCTCTTCTTTGAATGATTCGGTTACAACGTGCGATGCGTAAGGAATTTCCTGGTGATACTTCAAAAAAATCTGTTCCCGTACCCATTCCGAAGCCATCACCCGATCGGTCAAATCGGTTAATTGGTCCGGGTCAAAATACGGAGGGTGCACCGGCAAAACTTCCAACATCCACGAACGCAAGGCGTCCACCCCTTCACCGCTCAGACAGGAGGTCGTCAGGGTGGGTAATCCACCAAAAGCCTGCTGCCATAGCGAAACCTGTTGATCACGGGAAGTCTGATCCAAGGTATCCGCATGGTTAAGCACCAAAAGAATGGGCAAGGTTGGCGGCAGAAGCCTTGGCAAAAACGATTCTTGGGTCGGATGATCGCGGATATCCGCTACCCAGGCCAAGGCATCCGCATCTTCGAGGGCTGTTTCAATGCTGCGTGTCATCATTCGCTGCAGGGCATAACGTGCCTCCAGGTAGCCGGGGGTATCCCCCAAAATGAGCTGATATTGCTCGCCCTGCAACATACCCAGACAACGAGACCGAGTCGTTTGGGCCTTGGGAGTGACAATCGAAAGAGGCTCCCCTACCAAGGCATTGAGCAAACTGGATTTACCCGCGTTGGGCTTTCCCAACAAATTGATAAAACCTGCTTTGAAATCAGGGCTAAATACCGCCTGCGAGCCGTTCGCTACGGGTTGAATTGGATCGGTTGGGTTCATACGAGGTGGTCCAAGACGCCCAGGAAACCCCCAGACGCATCATCGGTCACAAATATCGTTCATAATTTGGGGAGCAAAGAAATAAATCGTATCTTTGCAGTCCAATTTATTGCGGGGTAGAGCAGTTGGTAGCTCGTCGGGCTCATAACCCGAAGGTCGCTGGTTCGAGTCCGGCCCCCGCTACAACCCCAAAGCCGACCCCATGGTCGGCTTTGGTTTTCCAAGGCCCAAGGTCTCGTAGTACAACGGATAGTATGTGGGTTTCCGGAGCCTAAGATGCAGGTTCGATTCCTGCCGAGACCAC
>RFOZ01000080.1 GCA_009926405.1 Cytophagia bacterium | reverse complement strand
GATTGGTTGGATTTTTTGACGACGGCCAAGGCCAAAAATCGGGTTCGTCAATATTTGAGGGATCAGCGCCGCAAATTGATCGAAAAAGGTCAAAACAAATTTCTGGAAAAGTTAAAAACCATGACCCAAGAGATTGGTGAAGACATGCTGCACCGCATTGCCTTCCATTTGGGTTTGCCAAGCGTATCGGATCTTTATTACCTCAGCGAAATCGACAAAATCAATTGGAACGAGGTTCAGCAAGCCATACGCAAAAAATACCGCAAATCAAACGGTGACTCAGTCGATACCGAAACGACCCCGGACCGAACCCTTTCCGATACCTTGGTCATTAATCATCCATCGGTCTGGATGGACGGGGGTGATCGCGAATTCCGTTACAGCCTGGCTCCCTGTTGCAATCCCATCCCCGGGGATGAAATTGTGGGAATTCCTCAACCCGGTTCCGAGATGTTGGTGCATCGGCAATCCTGCCTCAACGCAGCCCTCACCCATTCGACAGCCCATCATCGAACCATTCGAACCCGTTGGAACAAAGGGGCCCGCGTAGCCTTCTTGACAGGAATTAGCCTACGCGGTGTGGATGACAAAGGAATTATCAGTGGAATTTCGAGGGTTATCACAGAAGAAATGCAGCTCAACATGCGATCCATTTCGGTCCTCTCCGAAGATGGAATTTTTGAAGGGCAAATCATGGTTTACCTCGAAGACACCCAGGTCCTCCAGGATTTGTTACGCAGACTTCGCAAAGTCAAAGGCGTTCATAAAGTCGACCGAATCGAAAAATCAACCCGCAACGAAGCATGAATTTGGGATCGGTCGAGGCTGTATTTTTTGAATATCTCCAGGAGCGTGGCTTGAGGCAAACACCCGAAAGACTTTGCATCCTGCGCAGGGTCTATGCCATGAACGGCCCCTTCACCGCCGATACCCTCCTGGATGACCTTCGAAACTCCCAAAATCCCTTGTCCAGAGCGACGGTTTACAACACCCTTGAATTGCTTTTGGAATGCAGGTTGGTGGCGCACCATCAATTTGGGCGCTTTGGCTCCTATTACGAAAAAAGCCACGGACGTCGGCAAGCCGACCATCTGCTTTGCACCAATTGCGGTCGAATTCAGGAATTTTGTGATCCCCGACTCCACGCCATCATGCAAGATGCCGGTCAGGCTTTGGGCCAGAGGATTCAACACCATCAATTGCACCTGCACGGTGTATGCCACCTCTTCGAAAGCACCGGTCAATGCCCACACTTTGAAAGTTCCAAGGCTGACCCTTCTTCATCAAGCCAACCTATGCACTAAATTTGAATTTTAAGAACGCGTATGAAAGCAGATGTGTTGCTGGGTTTGCAGTGGGGCGATGAAGGCAAAGGAAAAGCGGTGGATGTCCTGGCCCCGGACTACACCTGGATTGCCCGTTTCCAAGGTGGACCCAACGCGGGTCATACCCTTTGGTTGGACGGTCAGAAAGTCGTTCTCCATACCATACCCTCCGGGGTCTTTCGGGAGGATTGCCAGAACCTCATCGGTAACGGGGTCGTCTTGCACCCCCCCTCCCTTCTAGCCGAAATCAGAGCCCTCCAAGAAAAGGGCATGAACTTGGGCCAAAGCCTTTTGATTTCCGACAAAGCCCACCTGATTACCCCTGGGCATCGCCTCCTGGATCAGGCCCAGGAAGCCGCCAAAGGAGACCAAAAAATTGGATCAACATTGCGAGGAATTGGACCAGCCTACACCGACAAATACGCCCGGCATGGGCTGCGCTACGGGGACATGGCCAGGCCCAATGCCGCAGACCTCTTGCAAAGAAGCATGGATACGCATCGCCAGGGACTCCAAACCCTGAACTTTCCCGAGCCCGATGACTTGGAGGCCCAAACCGAGGCCTGGATGGACAGCCTTCAATCGTTGTTGAAAGAGTTTCCGCCGGTGGATGGTTCTTGGATTCTGAACCAGGCCCTGGATCAAGGCCAAAAAGTCTTGGCCGAAGGCGCACAAGGAAGCATGTTGGATGTGGAATACGGAGCCTATCCTTTTGTTACCTCTTCGCATACCACTGCCGCCGCCGCCTGTACCGGTTTGGGTTTGGCGCCTTCCCGCATTGGTGATGTCTATGGCTTATTCAAAGCGTATTGCACCCGCGTTGGCAGTGGTCCTTTTCCAACCGAGCTCCACGATAACTTAGGCGAAACATTGCGCAAAGCGGGCAATGAATTTGGTGCAACAACCGGTCGTCCACGCCGTTGTGGTTGGTTGGATTTGCCGGCCCTTCATTACGCCGCACGTCTCAGCGGTGTGAACAAACTCATTGTTACCAAAGCCGATGTCCTATCCGGTTTTGGCGAGGTTCAAGTCGCCGTCCGGTACGAGGGCATGCATTCCCACCGCGATTCCTACCCCACCAACCAAGAAGCCTGTATTCCCGTTTACAGATCCTTTGAAGGCTGGACTCTTGCCCAAGACAAATCCTATAACAAGTTGGAAGACCTGCCGTTGGCTTTGAGAGCCTACCTGAGCTTTTTGGAAGAATCCCTGGATTGTCCGGTGCATTGGGTATCCCTGGGACCGGATCGTCACAGCACCTTGCAGACACGTATTTGATTCCTTGGAGGA
>RFOZ01000079.1 GCA_009926405.1 Cytophagia bacterium | reverse complement strand
GGTGGTCTCTTGCGGGGGTGTGGGCAAGGTGGTCTCTTGCGGGATTTCCGGCGTTGTCAATTCGCCCGAGTTTTCGGGTTGCTGAATTTCAGGTTCCAATTCGTTCATCCTGGCCTGTTTGTACTTTAGGGACTGCAAAATAAGGACCGGCAGGCCTCAAATTTCTTAGCCCTCGGATCAACCAAAAAGGAATGAACCAAAATCAATACCTTCTCGTGGAATGCCCCCGCGATGCCATGCAGGGACTCCGGCATTGGGTGCCTACAGAGGTCAAAATCAGCTATTTGCAACTATTGATGGGGGTGGGTTTTGATGTCCTGGACGCGGGGTCCATGGTGTCACCTACCGCCGTTCCTCAGATGAAAGACAGCGCGGAGGTCCTAAGTGCCTTGGATCGAAGCGCCTCCAAAACCCGCATTTCGGTGGTGGTAGCCAACGATACGGGGCTTCAACAGGCCTTGGACCACGAGGCGGTATCGGTGGTGGGCTATCCTTTTTCGGTGAGCGAAACCTTCCAAAAGCGCAATACCCGTAGGACCTGTGAAGAGGCCTATGGCATGATCCAGCCTTGGGCTGAGGCGGTGAACAGGTCTGGACGTGAATTGTGGGTTTACCTGTCCATGGGTTTTGGGAATCCTTACGGGGACGCTTATTCCGAGGAGCTGGTTTTGGATTGGATTCAACGTTTGGTCAACGTCGGCATTCGTAATTTTTCGCTGAGTGATACTGTGGGCCTGGCCTTGCCGGCCGAGATTGAATCCCTTCATTCCCGTGTTCTCCAGGCTTTTCCAGCCCTCCAACTCAGCCTACACCTTCATGCCCATCCTTCCAAAGTCGAGACCAAAATTCATGCGGCCTTGGACAGCGGTTGCCGTCGCCTGGAGGGTGCTTTGCTGGGGTACGGTGGTTGTCCCTTTGCCGAAGATGAATTGGTGGGTAATGTGCCCACCGAATGGTGGATACGGGCTTTAACCCAAAGGGGCATCCCAACCGTAATTAACGCCGAATCCCTACACCAAGCCCAATGGGCGGCTTCGGATTTGTTTTCACGGTACCGGTAGCTTGGCTGTATTTGCCTAGACTCAGAGCATCAACTGCACCAGGCGATGCCAATCGGATTCTTGCATCTCAAAATAGTTCCCGGTAGCCTTGTGCCGTACAAGGTCAGCGACCAGCGGTTGGCTTTCTTGAGGAGCAATACCCATTTGACCTAGGCGGGTTGGGGTCCCAATTTGCTCAAAAAAATCTTCGAGCATACCCACAAAAGGGGTATCCGGGTATCCGACCACGGCTGGGGCATTTTGGACGTTGGGGTCGGGATGCGTAGCCCGCCATCCGCTACAGGCATCCTCCAGGGCTTCGAGCTTGGCCCGAATTCGGGGGGCAAAATGCTTGATCCATGCCGGATAAACCACCGATAACCCTGCACCGTGCGCCACATCGTAGCGTGCACTCAGAACATGTTCCACCGCGTGGACTCCAAAGTCACCCCGCTTTTTGCCAGCAATCAGGGTCCCGTTGAGGGCGACGGTGGAGAGCCACAAAACCTGGCTTCGGGCTTCGATGTCCTGCCCATTGTAAACGGCCCTAGCGCCGTAAATCATGGCTTGGCGAAGGACTTGCAGGGCGAAGGCATCGGATAGGGGGGACTCGTCCGGTGAAAAATACTGTTCCAAGGCATGGGCCATTAAATCAGCTACTCCGTAAGCGGTGTAATCGCGGGGAACGGACCGGGTCAACAAGGGATCTAAATAGGAAATTTTCGGGAACAAGAGTTCGTTGCCCCAGCCTCGTTTCTGGCCGGTGGCGTTGTTCTGTAGCACGGTGGCTCGGTTCATTTCGGTACCCGTTGCGGCCAGGGTGAGGACCACAAACAGGGGCAGAGCACGGGTGGGCTTTGGGGCTCCACCGGCATAAAAATCCCAAACGGAATGGTCGGTATAATAGCCAGCGGCTACGGCTTTGGCGGTATCGATCACCGAACCGCCTCCCACGGCCAGCAGGGCATGGGCTCCCATGCTCTTGGCCTGGGCAACGGCGCGATCGGCATCTTCGTAAACGGGGTTGGACCGTATTCCCTCAAAAACCTGGGCCTCAAGACCCATTCCTTGCAATTGTTCCAAAAGGCGGTCCAGCAAACCGCTGCGCCGAACCGAGCCTTTGCCCACGAGCACCAAGACCTTGGAGATGCCGTGTTCGATCAGGTCAGCGGCCAGGTTATCGGTAACGCCTTCACCGAATTTGAGACGAACCGGGTTGTAAACGACAAAACTTTCCATAGCAAGAGGTGTTAATTTGCACAAAGAACGCGGAGCCGTGACCGTATAGGGTGCAGGTGTTCCCGCTTTTTTAAAATGACAAACCCCTCCGTCCGGTCCTGGCCCCTGCCCAAAATTATCTTGTTTTTGGTTTTAGGATTTGTTTTTTTGACCCATGCCTTGTTGGCCGAGTTCATCGGGGTTAAAATTTTTTCGCTGAACGATTTATTAGGTTGGAGGAAGGATGGTTTTTTTGGAGATTTTCGGCTTTATCGAGGGGTGTGCCTGATTTTCAGATTGCATTCCAAGCCGTTTTTGGACAAGGGCTTTGGATTATTTTGGGTTCGGTCACCGCTTTTTT
>RFOZ01000078.1 GCA_009926405.1 Cytophagia bacterium | reverse complement strand
CGGGCTATGGATACCGCATGGATCCCATCTACAAAACCGTAAAATTCCATGAGGGCCTTGATTTCACGGCCCCAATGCACAGTCCTGTTTATGCCACCGGCAACGGAACCGTCAAAGAATTGGTCCGCATGGACCGGGGTTACGGAAATTACCTGCTAATCGACCATGGTTACGGGTACCAGACGCTCTACGCACACCTTTCACGCTTTGATGTACGCCCAGGCCAAAAAGTCAAGCGAGGCCAAATAATTGCCCGCCTTGGCAATACGGGAAAAAGCACCGGGCCGCACCTCCATTACGAAGTCCACAAAAACGGACGCAAACTGGACCCGGTCTACTTTATATTTAATGACTTAAACCCCGCGCAGCACCAGGAGCTCCTTGCCAAGGCCTCGAGTGCCAACCAATCGTTGGACTAATGGACCAGGAAAAAAACACCCCCCTCAAGCTTTATTACAATATCCGGGAAGTCGCCGATTCGTTGGGACTTAACCCCTCTTTGTTGCGGTATTGGGAAACCGAATTCCCGATGCTGCAACCCAAAAAGAACCGCAAAGGGAACCGGATGTACACCGAAAAAGACCTAGAACTCTTGCGTCAAATTCGCTATCTCCTCAAAGAAAGGCGGTTTACTATCAAAGGGGCCCTGGCGCATCTCAGTGAAAAAGGCCACAAGGTCCCCGAAACCCTCAGCCTCAAAGAAAGACTGCTAAGCTTGCGGGCCGGATTGGTCGAACTCAAAAAGACCCTGGATCAGGAAACTCCCTAAGGAAGGATTCAACTTTTTCGACCATCATCCGGGAACCCAAAACCACTGGCGTTCGTTGATGAAGGTCCATTGAATCCAATTCCAAAATGCGTTTTTTGCCATCGCTTGCTTTGCCACCGGCTTGTTCAACAATAAAGGCCATGGGATTGCATTCATAGCCCAAACGAAGTTTCCCCTTGGGCGCTTTGCCGGTTGATGGATAAATAAAGACCCCGCCTTTGAGGAGGTTGCGATGGATATCCGCAACCATAGAACCTATGTAACGGGAATTGTAAGGGCGCGAGGTGGTTTCGTCGTAGGCTTGGCAATACTTGATGTATTGTTTGATCCCCTGAGGAAAGTGGATGTAATTCCCTTCGTTGACCGAATAGATTCTACCTTGTTCGGGAATACGCATATCGGGATGGGAGAGGCAAAATTCACCAATGGAGGGATCCAACGTAAATCCATTCACACCGTGCCCGGTTGTGTAGACCAACATGGTTGATGAACCATAAACCACATACCCTGCCGCTACTTGATGCATGCCTTTTTGGAGGCAATCGCTTAGTTGGCCGGGGCCGTCCTGAGATACCCTCCGGTAAATCGAAAAAATAGTGCCCACCGAAACATTGACATCAATATTCGAGGAGCCGTCCAGGGGGTCCATTAATACAGCGTATTTCGCATCCGCGGATACAGCACCTTCGATGGTGGTAATGTCGTCGTCCTCTTCGGATGCAAAGACGCAGCATTCCCCTCCGGCTTTGAGCGCTGCCTTGAATTGCTCGTTGGCAAACAAATCCAATTTTTTGACCGTTTCGCCCTGGATATTCATTTCACCGGTATCGCCCAAAATGTTTACAAGCCCGGCCTTGTTTACTTCACGGTTCACAATTTTGGCGGCAATACCAATATCCCGTAACAACCGGGATAGCTGGCCTTTGGAATAAGGGAATTCAGCCTGACGCTCAATAATAAACTGTCCAAGGGTGGTTATTCGCTGGGAATGCATAACAAAAGGGGATCGAATGAATGCCTAAATTAATACCTTTGAAGGTGCTTGACAACCACCGGTTAACAGACCTGCATCGCGGAATACGTTACGGAGATGGTTTTTTTGACACAGCCTTGCTGTTCAAAGGTCGCCCCATCTGGGCACGTGAGCACTTAAATCGGTTGGTATATGCCTCCGAGGTCATGGATTTGGAACTTCCATGGAACCACCACGAGGATTGGGAAAGACTCGTTTTGGAGGCATGGATGAACCATGGGAAACCCGACTTCGCTCGCATTCGGACCTCGATTTGGAGGCAACAAGGAAAAGGGTATCAACCCGGGGGTTCAACCAATGATTGGTGTTTCGAATTGGATGTTTTGGAGGGTTGCCCCTTTTTGAAATCCGAGGGTGTTTTGCGACTTGGCCCCTCCGATATCGTCAAATGCCCCCCCGTTCTTCCGGACATCAAAAGCATGTCCGCTCTCCCCTACATTCTGGCTGAACTATTCGCCCTCAAGAATGGTTGGGACGATGCTCTCCTTCGAGCACCCAACGGAGGGCTCATCGAAAGCAGCCGTTCCAACCTTTTTTATTGGAAACAAGGCCGTTGTTATACACCGGATTTGAGGAGCGGTTGCCTACCCGGGATCTGCGCGAACTATTTGATGGAATTTCTGTCGAATCGGGGCCAACAAGTGGAGATTGTACAAGCACCCCCGGCGGACCTCAACGATTGTACTTCGATTTGGCTCACCAATTCCATCCGCGGAGTCCAAAGGGTTTCGCATTGGAACGGTTTGGAGCTTCCACGTCAACCCGAAGATGATTGGGTGGATGAGGCCAACCGCGGCATCCTGGGTTCTTAGCCCAGCAGGAGGCCGTCCAAAGGCGGTTGTCCCCTCATAAAGGCTTCCATGGTCATAGCCTTGCCATTCTGGGGCTTGATGGTCAATA
>RFOZ01000077.1 GCA_009926405.1 Cytophagia bacterium | reverse complement strand
CCGCCGTATCCAATTCTTTAAAGAAAAAGCGGACACCCCGTACCGAGCCAATCCAGTCTTCGGGAATGCTCATCACAAAAAACGTTACCATCGTCAGGTACATCAGCCCGATGAATTTAAAACGCAGCAATTTGGATTTGCGAACCAGCATAAAATGGGGCTGTTAAATCGTGAGGATGGCTAAAGGGACTTTACAAAAAAGAATGGATTCCCTAAACCTTCGGTTTTACCATTCATGTTTATGAGCTTGATGTTACGAAAAACAAAGGTGGTTCCGTTGGGGGCCGCTTGGTAAAGTCGGTGCATTTCGTTTCGAAAAAAACGGGTATTGCTTTTCATGGTAACAGGAGCTTCACCCGGTTTGTAGGCGGTTATTTGAAATTGAATTACCTGCCAAGCAGGGCTTTCAGCCTCAAGGCAATGTGCATTGGTAATGTTCACCGTATCGCCGCTTATATCCCGAAGCTGCACCCTTAGGGACGGTGGGCGGAGGGCAACCAAGGTTCGCACATCGGCCACTTGATCTTGGTACAGGAGTTTTAGGGTGAGTCGACCCTCTTCCCGGGCGGTGATGCGCAGGTTGTTTCCTTTTTGGTCAATTTGGGCATCGGGCGAAACAACACGGAACGCATCGGGTCGGCTGTATTCGCTAAGGTCCAAGGTAATATCCAATGGAATGCCGACATAGGCGGCAATTTCCTGCTTGCTTTCCAAGAAACGAAGGCGTGGTTTAACAACGGAAAAAGTGTGGGTGATGGTTTCATCCCCGCAACGGGCCTCCAGGGTGTATTCCCCACTCGCACGGGGTAAAAAATCATAATCAAAAAAGATACCCTGCCCCAACCCTTGCAAGTCTTGACCGTTGATAACAACAGTAGGCCGTAGGGAATCCCTGCTGTAAAAACGAAATGGGATGCTCTCGCCCAAATAGTACGAATTCTTGAGGACTTGCAACAATTGTAGGTTTCGTACGCTGATTTGGTTGACCAAAGTGCCTGTGCGCAATTCTTGTTTGAGGTAACGCATGGACTCCAACAAGAATCGAGACTCCATTTCACCCAAAAGCAAAGGAAAAGCTCCGTTGGGGAAGTCATTCCCCGCCCCTAAGTTGAGAACATAGGTGCCGTTTTTTTTATTTTTCTTAAGGTGTAGACTTGAAGCTAAATCTTGACGGGCCTCGGCATTGTAAAGCTGCAGCCATTCATTGATTCGCACTTCCAAGCCATTCCATTGTTTTTTCTTTAGATTTTTGAAGTAAGTAATGCTCTTCAGCCATGCAAGGTCAAATCCTGTCTTTGCATGCATTGCATTGAAATGACTTCTCGTCGAGTCAAAGGCAACAGCCACTTCCAAGACCAGGTTCTTGTAATGACGGTCTTCGGCACCTCTTGGTTGATAGTCGTTAATCTGGAGAAGCAGGCGTTGATTGAGTTCGTTCAAAGTTTGACCTGAACTCGGAATCCTTGCAACATAATTTGAATCTCCGCTAAATGCGTAGAATATGATAAAGACTAGGTACAAAAACGAAAGCTTCCGGAAAGTCCAGAATTGCTTTTGAGAAATTGCGGTGTATTCGGCCATCTTCTTATCGCCCGCTTAGCTCGCTAAATTTTTGGTTAAGGCGCTTGAGATGCTCGTTGTACTTTTGGATTTCTTGGTTCATATTCTCCATGGATTGCATCGATTGGGATGCAATTCCGGCATTTTTGTCCAAGTGGTTGCTAAAGGCCTGGAGGGACTGCTGCATTTGCTGTACTTGCTGACCCAATTGGTCAAACTTTTGTTGCAAATCGGGAGAAGCGATCCCTGCGTTGATCCCGCCTGCAGAACCGGGGAGGTTGGATGATGCATTTTTGTCAACCAATTGGGGAAAAACATTTTCCCAAGCGTATTCTTTTTCGGATTTGGTTCGTTCAAAGGCTGAAACCAAGAAAACAACTGCCTCAATGGCTAAGCCAACAATGAACAATTCGGTAGCATATTCCCAGCCGACAAACTTGAACATAGAAGCAATCAGAACGATGGCGGCGCCAAAACCGTAAAAGAAAGTAATCGGATCAAGTTTTCCTTGGGAAGGTTGGTTGTTTAGGCTCATGGGATAGGTTTTATGAAGGAAGATGTGATTTTATTTTTTGAGAAGACTTGCTTGGAATTCGTTCCAATAATTGGTCTGTTTGGCATAAGCCTTGCGGAAGGCCCATTGGACTGAAACAAACAAAACAAGAATAGCCGCAACTAGAACGGCTAGGATTGTTAGGAGTTGACGATTTTTGATGGACTGCAGCCCATCTTGGAATTCTTGGATGGCTTTGTTTTGTTGATTGTATTTGACCTCAAAACTCTCAAGGGCCAGGTTGAGGGCTCTTTCATTTTGGCCTAATTTGGCAATGTTATCGGCGATTTGACGGTTGAGAGAATCCATGTTCCTCTTGTAGGCCTGCCCCTGATTTTGGACTTGTTTTTGGAGGGCAATAATTTCGCGCTGGGCTCTCCGAAGTGCATCGTTTTGTTCAGCAAATGTGCTTGTTGTTCCGTTGCTTTGTCCTGTGTTTTGGGCGGAAAGGGTGCCAAAATTGGTTAGGGTTAGGATGCACAGCAGGCCCGTCATGAGCCGAATAAATCCAGAACGGTTGCCAACGATTGCCGTGTTTGAAGTTTGAGGACGGTTTAACAAAGCCATTTCAAATATTTTTATCAAAAATAGGCATAATTTAGGAGGTATAGCGCGCATTTGATGTTATTTGATGATAATTCATAAATTTTGAGGGTGTTAAGGGGGGCGGTTCCCCTCCTCGATCCTCAATAATGCACTATCAAGGGGTTTTTGTCGTATTTTTGCGCTCCTTATTCGGTAAGTGTCCGAATACCAAAGGAGAGGTGTCCGAGTGGTTGAAGGAGCACGCCTGGAAAGTGTGTATACGGGAAACCGTATCGAGGGTTCGAATCCCTCTCTCTCCGCATCCCAAGCCCATGCCCCCAACGGGGGCATTTTTTATTTGGGGATGAGC
>RFOZ01000076.1 GCA_009926405.1 Cytophagia bacterium | reverse complement strand
GACCTCTATGTGCAGCCCAACGGAGAACAAGGCCGGCAGGTCAAGGTCACGATTCGCCACGACGGTCGCGGCAATGCCGTCAAGAACATGGCCGTGAATACAGGGGTCACCCAATTTGCCCTTTCCCCCAAC
Source organism: Cytophagia bacterium (assembly GCA_009926405.1). Lineage (GTDB taxonomy): Bacteria > Bacteroidota > Bacteroidia > UBA7662 > UBA7662 > SYHX01. The sequence continues at coordinate 3,009 of RFOZ01000076.1, read as the reverse complement.
GGCAAGGAAATCGCCTTTGTGAGCCGCGGCGAAATCTTTGTGACCTCGGTCGAAGGCACCCAGACCAAGCGCATCACCAACACCCCAAGCCAAGAGCGTTCCGTTCAATGGCATCCCGAAGGCCGACGCCTCATTTACGCCAGCGAACGCGGTGAAAGCTGGGACCTCTACACCGCCGAAATCGTCCGCAAAGAAGAACCCTATTTCTATGCCTCCACCCTCATCGAGGAGAAGGCTTTGGTAGCCACCCCTGCCGAGGAATTCGGACCCAAATACGCCCCCAACGGCAAGTCAGTGGCCTATGTTTCGGATCGTAACATCTTGAAGGTTTGGGATATCGCCAAAAAAACCTCCAAGACCCTGCTACCCGAAGGTCGTAATTACAGTTATTCGGACGGGGATTGGGATTTTGCATGGAGCCCGGACAGCCGTTTCTTGTTGGTGGACGATGGCGAAGGGGCTTGGTTCTCCAACAGTGTCGCCTTGATTAACGCCGAGACCGGGACCAATGTGCATCCCCTACCCAGCGGTTACGGACAGTACCGGGTCAAATGGGTGATGGGCGGCAAAGCCATGGCTTGGCTTAACTCCAAGAACGGACGCAAAAGCCAGGCCTACCAAGGAAGCCGAGAAATGGACCTCTACGCAGGCTTTTGGGAACAATCTGCCTTTGATCGCTATTCATTGAGCAAAGAAGACTACGCTTTGCTCGAAGAACAAGAGAAAAAGGAGCAGGAGAAAAAGGACAAGGACAAAAAGGATGACAAAGGCAACAAAGACGAAAAAAGCAGCAAAGCCGGGACCGACAGCAGCAAAGCCGGGACCGACAGCAGCAGCAGCGCTTTGAACCCAATCACCGACCGCCTCAAAGAAAGGGTGCGCCGCATCACCATCCACAGCAGCAGCATCGGCGATTATGCCTTCAACAAAGACGGGAGCAAGGTCTATTACCTGGCCGCCTTCGAGAAAGGCTACGACCTCTGGGTGACCGAACCACGGACCCGAGAAACCAAAATTTTGGCCAAACTAGGGGCCGGCGGGGGTGGTTTGGAAATCAGCAAAGACGGCAAAAGCCTCTTTACCCTCAAGGAGGGGCGCCTGACCAAAATTGACGAGAACGGCAAGAGCGAGCCCATCGGTATAGCCGGGGAAATGGAACTGGACGCCGAAGCCGAAAGGGCCTACATCCTCGATCATGCCTACCGCCAAGTGATTCAGAAATTTTACGATCCCCAAATCCACGGCATCGATTGGAAGGGCTTTTATGCCAATTACCGAGAATTCCTGCCCCATCTTAACAACAATTACGATTTTCAGGAACTCCTCAGTGAATTCCTGGGCGAACTCAACGCATCGCATACCGGGGGTCGCTATTCTCCTTCGAATCCCCAAGGGGATGAAACCGCCAGCCTGGGCTTGCTCTACGACGAGCGATTCCCCGGTCCCGGACTCAAGGTCACCGAGGTACTGGCGGAAGGACCGTTTAGCAAAGCCAGTTCGGCCATGAAGGCCGGAGCCATCATCGAAAAATTGGATGGGGTTACGATTGATGATAACACCGATTGGACAGCGTTGCTGAACCGCAAAGTCCGCAAAAACACCCTGGTTACTTTTCGTAACAATCAAGAAACCAAAAGCATCGAAGAAGTCGTTAAACCCATTAGCCTGGGCGAAGAAACCGGTTTGATGTACGCCCGCTGGGTGCAACGCATGAAGGATGAAGTGAATCGTTTGAGCGGTGGGACCCTGGGCTATGTGCATGTTCAAGGGATGAACGACGGTTCGTTCCGGGATGTTTTTGACGAAGTCTTGGGCGAAAATTTTGACCGCAAGGCCTTGGTGGTGGATACCCGCTTCAATGGCGGAGGATGGTTGCATGACGACCTCAAGACCTTCTTGAGCGGCGAACGTTATTTGGACTTTGCCCCCCAAGGCAATCGTCTCAAAGACGGGGAACCCATGGGTCGTTGGACCAAACCCAGTTGTGTGTTGATGAGTGAAGGCAATTACAGCGATGCCTTTATCTTTCCTTATGTCTACAAGCAGGCCGGTATCGGCAAAACCATTGGCAAACCTGTACCAGGGACCGGGACCGCTGTTTGGTGGGAAACCCAAATCGATCCCACCTTGGTCTTTGGAATCCCCATGGTTGCTACCATCGGCAAAGAGAACCGCCCCACCGAAAACCTGCAGTTAGAACCCGACATCAACGCCGACCTCCCCTACCGAGACTTCCTCGAAGGCCGCGACAGTCAACTTGCCAAAGCCGTCGAAGTCCTGATGCAGGAGGTCAAGGGGCGGAAATAAAATTCGTTCAGATGTTCCCTAGAGGTTGTTCCACGAACACTAGAACAGCTTATGAAGTCCGTTTGAGCGAAGATTCCATGACATTCAGAACTACGTCACATTCTTCACGCGTTATTGAAAGCGGTGGTAGTGCAATCATTGTATTGTAATCCCAAGATGCACACCACATAACTCCTCTTTTTAGCATCCCTAAAAGAATCCGCATATGAAGTTTTTGGTTGGACAATTTTTCATCTTGATTATTAATCATTTCACAACCTATCATTAAACCAAGGCCTCGAACTTCTCCAAATTGGTCAGGATAATGCTGTTGCAATAATTGCGTAAAGTGGGTTTTCAAATACGCCCCCTGAATACGCGCATTATTCAGAAGGTTTTCACTATCAAGTAACTCTATGTTCTTCAAGGCGAGGGCACACGACAAAGGGGTCCAGGCAAACGTACTAGATACATCGTCAAATTGCGTAAAACGCTCAATGTACTTTTCCTGAATCATAGCGCATCCAATGGCCGCGAAACCTGAGGCTAATCCTTTTGCAAGCGTTATACCCGATGGAACGATACCAAAATACTCCGTTGCTAGAAAATGACCAGTTCGTCCGTTACCGGTTAGAACCTCATCAAATACCAAGGAAACATCAAAGAAATTACAGATTTCTTGCAGTTTTTTAAAATAATTTTGAGGAGGTGTAATTACACCTC
>RFOZ01000075.1 GCA_009926405.1 Cytophagia bacterium | reverse complement strand
TGGAGCGCGCGCGCTCCACTCCTTCCTCCTCCGGTCGCTCCGGATCTCATTCACAGCGCAGGTAATGGCCAGGCATCGAACCCTTCGGATGGTGCGCCATCGCTTCCTTACCACGGTCATTGTGCTGATAGGTCTCCTTCAGACCAACCTTAGAGCCCAAAATCTCAATGATTTGTTACGGTATGGCCAACCCGAGTGGGCGGTGACCGCGCGCTCAGCCGGTATGGCCGGGGCCAACGGATCCCTGGTGGGGGATTACGGCTCGGTCTTGGTGAACCCCGCTGCTTTGGGGGGCATCAGGCGGTGGACTTGGTCCGCAACCCTGGGGGGGCGTTTGGGTTTGAATCAAAACGCGTACCTCAAAGACGAAACCCAGAGCCAAACATTTCGAGTTCCCCTCCACGATATCTCAACCATGATTCCGGTGGGCGAAACTGGGGAATGGGATCATGTCATCGGGATGGGCTTTAGTCAAAACCGGAATTTTGCGGAACGAATCGAATACACTGGATACAATACCAGCAGCAGTCTCCTGCACCACTGGGCCGATGATATCAATAGCAGCGGGCAATGGAACGATTACGGTTCGGGCCTGGCCTACGATGTCGGCCTGTTAGGCCCCGTGGATACAACGCCCAATGCCTTGATAGGCAGTGTTTTGCCAAATGCTGAGGTTCAGCAAAGCGAAGAGAGGTTTCAGCGAGGTAGCCAATCCGAGCTCAGTTTCCATTGGTCTGCCGAATACCAAAAGCGTTGGAGTCTGGGGTTGACGATGGGGATCCGAACCCTGCGTTACCGATGGAATTCCTTGTACCGCGAGGAAGATCTTTTGAATAAAACACCTGATTTTGAAAGTTTTGAATACAGGCGGCGGTTGGATGTAACAGGAGGTGGTGTTTTTTGGCGACTGGGCCTTCAGGGACAGCCTTTGCCTTGGCTCCGCATTGGATTGGCGTACAGCGGGCGCGAGCGGACCCAGCTCGAAGAGGATTACCGGACCGGGGTGGTCTCTCGTTGGGTTAATCCAACCGAGGAAATCAAGGCCTATTCACCGAATCCGGATACCATGTTGCCCTTTGTTTGGAATTACCGCGGCAGCAACCGAACCACCTTGTCGGCGGCTGTTTTTTGGGGCAAAAAAGGTTTGCTCAGCTTGGATTACGATTGGATGGGTTACCAAAACATGGGTGTTTATCAACCATGGGGAGGAGGGCCCGGAGGAGTTGATTTTTGGGGCGATCTGCCCGACTGGGCGGTCGAACTCAACAGGGAAAGCCGAAAAATGCTCAGGGTGGGGCATCAATTGCGTTTGGGCACCGAGTGGATTGCAGGACTAACGGCTTATCGGATGGGGTACCAATGGTCCTCCAGCCCTTTTGCAGGAGGCTTGGTCGATCCGGCATGGGACCGCAGTCAACGCCGCTTTACGTTGGGTGCCGGGCGACGCAACGGGCCGTGGGTCTTGGATGTGGCAGCCTTTTTGGAATCCACTTCTTTTTCGGAAGAACTCTACCCGCTGACGGCTTTGGAAGCCGGCCCTGTCTTGCGGAGTACCCAAACCCGTGTGGGTTTCATGACCGGAATTCAGTACCGCATTGGGCTTTGATGCCTATTTTTGTTCCAGCCTGCGCCTCGTCCAACCCGGCCTGCGTTGGCTCACAACCCCTTTTTTGCTATGAATATATTGGTTTGCCTGAGCCAGGTGCCTGATACCACCACCAAAATCGCCTTTAGTGCCGATAACAAATCCTTGAACAAAACCGGTGTTCAGTACATTATGAATCCTTACGATGAATTGGCCTTGACCAAAGCGTTGGAGTTGAACGAAGCCACGGGAGGAGGTACGGTGACGGTCATTCATGTCGGTGCTGCCGATGCCGAACCGGTCATGCGCAAGGCATTGGCTATAGGGGCCGATCAAGCCATCCGCATTGACACCGAACCATTGGATTCCCGCCAAGTTGCTGCTGAATTGGCTGTTTGGATTCAGGGTCAGGCATACGATTTGGTTTTGACCGGGAGAGAATCCATTGATTACAACAGCGGCTTGGTCGGAGGAATGTTATCACAATACCTGGATTGGCCTTTGGTCAATGTGGCCACATCGATAGACCCGGCCGGCAAGCCAGGAGTGCTGGCGGTCAGCAGGGACATGGACGGGGGCCGTGAAAAAGTCGAAGTTTCGTTGCCGGCGGTCATTACCTGCCAAAAAGAATTAACCGAACCCCGCATTCCTAACATGAGGGGCATTATGGCCGCTCGCTCTAAACCATTGCAAGTTATTAGTCCACAGGGCATTGGTCCCGATCTATCCTTGTTGAGCCATGCCTTGCCCCCGGCCCGACAAGCCTGTCGTTATTTTGAAGCCGATCAGATGGACGCACTCGTTGAGGCCCTGCGCCAGCAGGCCAAAGTTCTTTAAGACTCAAAAAATCAACTCCTACATGAAAGTACTGATTTACGCCGAACAGCAGGATGGCCAACTCAAGAAAAGCGCGTTTGAAGCCGTTTCATTTGCCGTCCAGACCTGGGCACCTCATGGGGTGCAGGATTTTACGGTCGTTATGGGTGGTCGTGTTTCGGAGCAGGACGCAGCCGGTTTGGGCAATTACGGGGCGACCCAGGTGTTGATGCCGGAAGACGGGAGCCTGGATGCCTTTGAGCCTCATGTTCATGCGGCGATTTTGTTGGATACCCTCCAAAAATCCGGAGCCGACCTCTTGGTGATGGCCCATACTTACGCAGGGAAGTCGTTGGTTCCACGGCTCGCCGTGAGTTGGCAGGCGACCCTTGCGGCCGCTGTGAATCACCCGCCGGAAATTCAGGCCGATGGAACTTGGACCGTTCAGCGCACCGTTTATTCCAACAAAGGCCTGGCCACCTACCAAGTTGGTGGGGAACGTCGCATTTTGACGTTTACCCCCAATGCACTCAAACCCATGCTGCAAGGGAGCCCTTGCCCTGTACAGGCCCTAAACACCGCGTCCGGTGCCGGAGCGGCCCGTACCCATCGCTTGGATATCCAAAAAGTTCAAGGCAAAATTCCTTTGACCGAGGCAGAGCGGGTGATCTCCGGTGGACGCGGACTCAAGGGTCCTGAAAACTGGCATTTAATCGAAGGACTGGCCGACGCCTGCGGTGCGGCCACCGCTTGTTCCAAGCCTGTTTCAGACATGCATTGGCGCTCGCACG
>RFOZ01000074.1 GCA_009926405.1 Cytophagia bacterium | reverse complement strand
AAGGCCATACGCTCAACCCTGAACACAAAAATACCCTGATTTCCATGGCCGAAGGTCTAGTTCAAGAAAGCATCTCCCATCAGCTTCGCAAAGCTCTTCGGGAATTTTTTGGCTTTGACCGGTTCAAAGGCCAACAAGAAGCCATCGTTGAGAGCATCTGCGAAGGCCAAGATACCTTTGTTATCATGCCCACCGGGGCCGGCAAATCCCTGTGCTACCAATTGCCCGCGGTTATATCACCGGGTACAGCGATTATCATTTCGCCCCTGATTGCCCTCATGAAAAACCAGGTGGATGCAGTCCGGGCTTTTTCGGGAACAGACGGTATTGCCGAATTTCTCAATTCATCGTTGACCAAGGCCGAACTCAAGAGGGTGCGGGCCAATATCAATGCCGGCATCACCAAAATGTTATACGTGGCCCCGGAGTCGCTAGTCAAACAGGAGAACCTGGATTTTTTGCATGACCACCTCATTTCTTTTGTGGCCGTGGATGAGGCCCACTGCATCTCCGAATGGGGTCATGACTTTCGACCCGAATACCGAAACATCCGCCAAATGGTCAAGGCCATTGGGGATGTGCCCTTGATTGCCCTCACGGCGACCGCCACCGAAAAGGTTCAAAACGATATCATCAAGAACCTTCAGATGACCAATGCCCGCCTCTTCAAATCCTCTTTTAACCGTCCCAACCTCTTCTACGAGATGCGGCCCAAGGTTGATGCGGTCAAGAGCATCGTCCGGTACATCAAAGAAAACGCCGGCAAGTCCGGAATCATTTACACCCTGTCTCGCAAGAAAACCGAAGAGCTCTCCGAAATTCTGCGGGCCAACGATATCAAAGCCGCTCCCTACCACGCCGGTTTAGAGTCCGCCCAGCGGGTCAAAAACCAGGATGATTTCCTGATGGAAGAAATCGACGTCATCGTGGCGACCATCGCCTTTGGAATGGGCATTGACAAACCGGATGTTCGCTTTGTCATTCACTACGATATCCCCAAATCCATCGAATCCTATTACCAAGAAACGGGAAGAGCCGGACGAGATGGGCTCGAAGGGGTCTGCATCGCTTATTACGACGAAAGGGATGCCGAAAAATTGCAGAAATTCATGAAGGACAAGCCGGTCGCCGAAAGGGAGGTCGGAAACCTCCTGATTCAGGAAGTGATGTCGCTGGCAGAATCCGGCCTTTGCCGTCGCCAACAAATTTTGCATTATTTCGGCGAATCCTTTGACGAAGCCAACTGCAACAAGATGTGCGACAATTGCCGCAACCCCCAACCAACCGAGCAGGTACGGGAAGAGATGGTCTTGTTGCTTCAGACCGTTCAATCCTTCCAGAAAGCCTTTAGTTTCCGTCACATTAGTCATTTTCTGGCCGGTGAGATGACGCCCGAAATCGAAGCCTACGGGCACCAACGCCTGCCCGGTTTTGGTGCCGGCAAAGAGCGCGGACTTTCGTTTTGGAAAGCCTGCCTTCGCGTTGCCCTGTTGCAGAACTTCCTCCACAAAGACATCGAACAATACGGCACATTGCGCACAACGCCCCAGACCAGCGCATACTTGGATGACCCGTTCATGATCCGAGTGCCGCAGGATCATCGCTTTGATGTCGTCCGTGATAACCAATTCGAGGGCCAACGTTCCGAGGCCCTGGACCAAACGCTCTTGGATCTCCTCCGCGATCTTCGCAAAAAACTAGCCAAGGACAAAGGCCTTCCTCCTTATGTCATCTTCCAGGATCCTTCCCTCGAAGAAATGGCCACCATGTACCCAACCACCTTGGCCGAAATCCAACAAATCGTGGGGGTCGGTCCAGGCAAAGCCCTCAAGTTTGGAAAGCCTTTCGTGGAACTCATCGCAAACTATGTTGAAGAGAACGATATCGAAAGGCCCGAAGACTTTGTGGTCAAGAGTACCGGTGCCAAATCCGGCAACCGGGTCTTTATTATTGGGGCTATCGATCGCAAAATTCCGCTAACCGAAATCGGCAACAGCCGCGGGCTCTCGTACGATCAGGTTTTGGACGAACTCAAAGGCATTGTGGATTCCGGGACCAAAGTCAACCTGGATTATTTTATCCAAAACAGCCTTGACCAAGAAATCGTCGAAGAAATTTACCAGTACTTCCGCCAGGCCGAAACCGATGATCTGCAAGTGGCTTACAAGAATTTGTTATCGGGCGATTTTACCGAAGAAGAAATCAAATTGGTTCGCATCAAATTCCTGAGCGAGCAGGCGCATTAAGCCTTCCTCAGAGATTCCAGCATCACCCGACAAGTCGCCTCCAAGTCAAAACGCGGCTTCCACCCCCAATCGATGCGGGCCAAGGCATCATCCACTCGTTGCGGCCATTGATCGGCTATAGACTGCCTAAAATCAGGTTCGTACGACATTTCGAACCCCGGGATATGTTGCTGGATGACGGCCGCTAATTCCGCCGGTGTGAAATCCATCGCGCCCAGGTTGTAGGAAGTGCGGCAGGTGATTTGATTGGCTGGAGCGTCCATGAGTTCCAGCGTTCCACGGATGGCATCGTCAATGTACATCATGGGCAGACGGGTGTTGGCCGACAAAAAGCCCGTGTAACGGCCCTGATCCAAGGCTCGATGGAAAATTTCCACCGCATAATCCGTTGTTCCGCCTCCGGGTGGAGTGCGCCACGAAAGAATTCCCGGGTAACGAAGAGAACGCACATCCAATCCATGTTTGCTATGGTAATAGCGGCACCACAATTCGCCGCTGAGTTTGGATATCCCGTAGACCGTCATTGGGTCCATGTAGCCTGCCTGCTCGGCGGGGTCTTTGGGACTATCGGGGCCAAAAACGGCGATGGAGCTGGGCCAAAAAACCCTATCAACCCCCATCGCGACACACAGATCCAAGACATGCAACAAACCGTCCATGTTGAGCTTCCAAGCTTTGCGCGGGTTCGCCTCGCCGGTGGCCGATAACATCGCTGCCAACAAATAAACCCTTTGAGGGCGATACCGCTCAAAAACATTCCGCAGAGCACCCTCGTCCAAAACATCCAGGACCTCAAAGGGCGAATCACCGGCCCGTGGACCAGGCCTCAAATCGGTGCATAACACAGATTCCGGGGGGAGCTGCTCCAAGAGGGCCCTGCGTAATTCGGAACCCAATTGACCTTCGGAACCCAAAATAAGGGTGGGAGTAGGGGTCGTGGACATGGATGGTTTGAACGCCCAAAGGTATTAGCCAAGGCTTATTTTTGCTAAAGAGCCTTAGCCCTGTCCAGCATGAAAAATCCACTCCATCCCCTCGCCTCCATTCGGACCG
>RFOZ01000073.1 GCA_009926405.1 Cytophagia bacterium | reverse complement strand
TGAAGGGCACCCAAAAGAAAACTTGTGTCGCAGCGCACGGCTTGTTGACGAAGTTTTTCCTTGAATTCAGGACCTGATTCCACCAGGTCCAAGGTGCCCGGTGCTTTGGCCATCAAGAGGTTTCTAAGATGGACCGCCATTCCCAGGACCCACTGTATCGGGTCGTAACCTCGAGCAATTAGGTCTCCAAGCAGGTGGAAGGTAGGGCCTGGATCCCCTTTTTGAAGGTTTTCGGTGGCATCCAAAAACCCATTTTGGCTCAAGACCCCCAATTGCTCGGATACCAGGGCCTGGCCCAAGTGGCCTCCTCCGTATCCCGCTAATTGATCCAGCATGGTAAGGGCATCTCGAAGGGCGCCATCGGATCGGCCCGCGATGGTCAGGAGGGCTTCGTCTTCGTACGTGATCTGTTCGGCCTTGCAGACCAAGGCCAAACGGTCGGCAATATCCTGGGGACGGATGCGCTTAAAATCAAAGATTTGGCAACGCGACAGGATCGTCGGGAGGATTTTGTGCTTTTCGGTGGTAGCCAGGATGAATTTGGCGTAGGCTGGTGGCTCTTCAAGGGTTTTGAGCAGGGCATTAAAGGCCGAGGTGCTCAACATATGGACTTCGTCCACGATGTAAACCTTGTAGGCGCTGCCCTGGGGAGGGTACCGAACCTGCTCAACGAGGGAGCGTATGTCATCCACCGAATTATTGGAAGCAGCGTCCAATTCGTGAATAGAGAGCGACCCCCCTTGGTCAAAAGACAGGCAGGTGGGACAAGACCCACAGGCTTCACCCGATGGGTCCCTTTGGCTGCAATTGATGGTTTTGGCAAAAATCCTGGCACAGGATGTCTTTCCAACCCCTCTGGGACCGCAAAAAAGGTATGCCTGGGCCAATTGGCCCTTGGCAATGGCGTTCAAAAGAGTGGTCGTAATGTGCTCCTGCCCCACCAATTCATCAAAACGGGGGGGGCGGTACTTACGGGCTGAGACCTGGTAGCCTTGCATATCGACAAAGTTAGGATTCATGGGGCGTTGCGAGTCGATTTTCGCTTATATTTGCGCTCCCCAATTCAAAAGGGGGTCTTTCTTAAAATTGATCCTATGAATCAATACGAAACCGTTCTCATCCTTACCCCGGTCTTAACCGAGGAGATGGTCCGTGAGGCGGTCTTGAAGTTCGAAAAGGTGCTGAAGGAAAACGGCGCCGAGCTGGTGCATCAGGCCCATTGGGGCCTACGCAAGCTGGCTTATCCCATTCGCAAAAAAGCGACCGGTTTTTATCATCTGTACGAGTTCAAGGCCACAGGCCCTGCCGTCGATAAACTGGAACTTGAACTGCGCAGGGACGAGAGAATTTTGCGCTTTTTGACCGTTTCATTGGATAAGTATGCCGTGGCTTACAACGAGTCCCGCCGCCGTCCCAAAACCGCCAAAGAAGAGGTTAACCCATGATTACTAACAGCTTCGCGTCCGTTCCCGTCAAGGAGGAAACCCGCAAAAAATATTGCCGTTTTCGCAAAAATGGCATCCGCTACATTGACTACAAGGATCCTGACTTTTTGCTCAAGCTCGTCAACGAGCAGGGCAAGTTGCTGCCCCGTCGTCTTACCGGTACTTCTCTCAAGTACCAGCGCAAGGTGGCACAGGCTGTCAAAAGAGCCCGTCATTTGGCCCTGATGCCTTACGTGGCCGACGGCCTCCGTTAAGGTTCTTCTTATTGTTCAACCCGCCCCCAGGCAACAACCGCATTTTGATATGCAAGTCATTCTCAAACAAGACGTTAAAGGCCTCGGCTTCAAACACGACGTGGTCAAAGTCCGCAATGGTTACGGGCTCAATTTTCTGATTCCTCAAGGCCTTGCCGTGGTGGCTAGTCGTCCAGCCCTGAACGACCGGGCCGAGGCGGTTCGTCAAGCAGAATTCCGTCAAGAAGGTTTGCGCCAGGCCGCCAACGATCTTGCCGAAAAACTCGGTCAATTGACCGTGACCCTCGCAGTGCGTACGGGCGAAAATCGCAGGATTTTTGGAACCGTTACATCCTTGATGGTTGCGGAGGCCCTTATGGCCTTGGGTTACGAAGTGGATCGTCGCAAAATGTCCATCCGCGGTGAAATCCGCGAATTAGGAACCTACCAGGTGGAGGCCGAACTGTACCGCGATATCAAAGCGGTCTTCAACCTCGAGGTCACCGAATTAGCCTAAGGCATCCACGGGTTCTGAGGCGTTTTTTATAGCTCAAGGTCCAGCAGGGCCTTTGCTTTCGTTTGGCATTCAAGCCATTCGGAATCCGCGTCCGAATCCCATGTAATGGCTCCTCCGGTTTTTAGGGATACCTTTCCTTGGATTTGGTTATAGACCAAGCTTCGAATGACCACGTTGAGGTCGAAATTTCCGGCATTATCAAACCAGCCAACAGAGCCAGAATAAATGCCTCTTCTTGTTTTTTCGACTCGATCGATCCATGCGCACACGGCTTCTTTGGGGGCTCCGGTCATCGATCCCATCGGGAAACAAGCGTTCAGAATGGTGGCTAGGGATTGACCTGCTTCCGTGTTGGCCGAGATGCTGCTAACCAGATGATGCACCTTCGGAAAGGCATAGCATCCCATGAGATCATCGACCTGAACACTGCAAGGTTCTGCGCAGCGTGCCAAATCATTCCGCACCAAGTCCACAATCATGAGGTGTTCGGCGTTTTCCTTGATACTTTTCTTTAGATTCTCCGCTTCTTGGAGGTCGCATTGGGCATCCAAGGAACGCGGTGCGGTGCCTTTAATGGGTTGGCTCAAGAGCCGGTCTCCATTTTTTCTCAGAAATCGCTCAGGGCTTGCGCTCAATAGCCAGGATTTACGGTTTTTGACCAAAGCCGAAAAGGCCCCACCGGCCATGGTGGCTAATTGATGCCATAAAGCAACCGGGTCCTGAATTTCTACATCACCGGCCCATTCGATGCAATAATTTAATTCGTAAAAATCCCCATCCCGGATCCGATCCCGGATGACAACGACCTGATCATGGTATTCTTCTTTTGTTGTTTGAACAAAGAGTTTATCGCGGAGTCGGACATCGCTGTTCTTTCCTCTGATGGTTGATCGTGGAGCAGACTTGTTTTCACGTAACACTTTTTGGAGGGTGTCCCGCCCCCGGTTTTGATCATCAGCCAGGAATTCCAAGCGGGAACCTAGGCATCGAATCAGGATGCTCGGTCGAAACCAAAAAGAGGGATCTGGGTCTGTTGTTGCCGGTGGTAAGGGGGAGGGCTGGTTCAGGCTTTTGGCCTTGAGATCGTAGCCAAAATACCCCATACGAAAGCCGGGTCGATCCTGGAGCATTTTTTCAAAGTCTTCAAAACCAAAAGCAAGCCCTCGATTTTTGGGTTCCGGATCGGCATCT
>RFOZ01000072.1 GCA_009926405.1 Cytophagia bacterium | reverse complement strand
GGGTGCTCATGGGGTTTTTTGGGTTTGAACGGAACAAAAAACCGGGTCCGGAGCCGACCCAAGCCTGTGAAGGCTTTCATCTTCCCTACGCGGGCATGATCCCGACAGGTTCAATGGGTATGATCTCAGCCCCCGGAACATGGATGGGGGCACCCCGTGATGCGGCAAAATTAGAACAAATTCGTAATTTCCTGCTCCTTTCAGGGGGTAACTTTGCCCCCTGCGAAGCTGACTTTAGGAACCCGTAACGAGACCCCCCCTTTCATGATTGGAATGTTTAACAAGGTGATCCAAAATTTTTTTGGAAACAAATCCGATAGAGATATCAAAGCCCTGCTGCCCAGGGTCCAAGAAATAAACCGGTTCGGCGAATCGCTGACCGGCTTGAGCAACGATGAATTGCGCGCCAAGACCACGGAGTTCAAGGCTCGGATTGCTCAAGGGCTGGATTCTTTGAACCAACAACTGGAGGCACTCAAGGCCCAGCCTGGCGTAGAGGAAGGGGCCGATGAACAGGCAACCCGCTTTGAAGCCTACGATCAGACGATTAAGGAGCGGGACAAGGCGCTGGAAGAGATTCTGGACCAAATCCTACCCGAGGCCTTTGCGGTGGTCAAAGAAACGGCGCGTCGTTTCAGCCAAAACGAGGAACTGCGCGTGTCGGCCACGGCTCACGACCGGGATTTGGCCGCTCAGTCCAAGGATTTTATTCGGATTGAAGGCGCCGAAGCGGTTTACAAAAACCGTTGGACGGCCGCCGGGGCCGAGGTGATCTGGAACATGGTTCATTACGATGTGCAGTTGTTGGGAGGGATGGTCTTGCACAGCGGCAAAATTGCGGAGATGTCTACTGGGGAAGGCAAAACCTTGGTATCCACCTTGCCAGCCTACCTCAACGCGTTGACCGGACTGGGTGTGCATATTGTTACAGTCAACGATTATTTGGCTCGTCGTGACTCGGAATGGAACGGCCCGATCTTTGAGTTTCATGGACTGCGGGTTGATTGCATTGACCGCCATCGACCCAATTCGGAGGCCCGTCGGGAGGCTTATCGGGCCGATATCACCTACGGAACCAACAATGAATTTGGTTTCGATTATTTGAGGGATAACATGGCTCATGCAGTCGAAGACCTGGTTCAGCGCAAGCATCATTACGCGATGGTGGATGAGGTGGATTCTGTTTTGATTGACGATGCCCGTACGCCTTTGATTATATCGGGGCCGGTACCTCGGGGCGATCATCACGAATTCCATCAACTCAAACCCCGGATTGAATCCCTGGTTGAATCGCAACGTCGTTACTTGAATACCGCTTTGTCCGATGCGCGCCGCCTATTTGGGGAGAACAAGCTCGAAGAAGCCGGTTTGCCTCTGTTCAGGGCTTACCGTGGTTTGCCCAAAAACAAGGCTTTGATTAAGTTTCTAAGTGAACCCGGTGTCAAAGCCCTTTTGCTTAAAACCGAGGCTTATTACTTGCAGGATCAGCAAAAAGAAATGCCCAAAGCGGATGCCGAATTGTTTTTTGTTATAGACGAAAAAAACAATTCGATAGAATTGACCGACAAAGGCATTGAGCACATTACATCGCGCGGTGAAGACCCGAATTTCTTTGTGTTACCTGATGTGGGTGCCATGATTGCGGAAATCGAAAAGTCCAACCTGGAGGCCTCCGACAAAGCCGAGCAAAAAACGGTTTTGATGCAGGATTTTCAAGTTAAATCGGAGCGAATTCATACCATCAATCAATTGCTCAAGGCCTACTGCCTTTTTGAAAGGGATATTGAATACATTGTTGACCAGAACAAGGTCAAAATTGTGGATGAACAAACCGGCCGGGTTTTGGACGGGCGTCGCTATTCCGATGGTTTGCATCAGGCGATTGAAGCCAAAGAAAATGTGAAAGTTGAAGCGGCTACTCAAACTTTTGCAACGGTGACCCTGCAGAATTTCTTTCGGATGTACCACAAGCTGGCCGGTATGACGGGGACGGCCGAAACAGAGGCCGGCGAATTGTGGGAGATTTATAAGTTGGATGTGGTGGTCGTTCCGACCCATCGTCCGATTGTTCGCAAAGACGAAGAGGATTTGGTTTACAAGACCAAACGAGAGAAGTACGCCGCCATCATCGATCAGGTAGCTGGCTTGGTGGAAGCGGGCCGGCCTGTTTTGGTGGGAACGACTTCGGTTGAAACCTCGGAATTGTTAAGCCGGATGATGACATTGCGCAAAATCAAGCACAATGTTTTGAATGCCAAGCAGCACCAGCGCGAAGCCGAAATTGTAGCGGAGGCGGGTCGCCCTGGCAATGTGACCATTGCCACCAACATGGCCGGTCGTGGTACGGATATCAAGCTGGGTCCAGGAGTTCAGGAGGCAGGTGGTTTGGCGATTATCGGAACGGAGCGTCACGAATCACGCCGGGTGGACCGGCAGCTGCGGGGTCGTGCAGGTCGTCAGGGGGATCCGGGTTCGTCCATTTTCTTTGTTTCGCTGGAGGATGATTTAATGCGCCTCTTTGGTTCCGAAAGGATTTCCAATATTATGGATCGCTTTGGGTACAAAGAAGGCGAAGTCATTCAGCATTCGATGATTACCAAATCCATCGAGCGGGCCCAAAAGAAAGTCGAAGAAAACAATTTTGGGGTACGCAAACGTCTGTTGGAATACGACGATGTCATGAATGCCCAGCGGGAAATTATTTACAGCCGGCGACGCAATGCCCTCTACGGGGAGCGGGTTCACCGGGATGTGATGAATGCCTTGGCTGATTTGGTCGAAGAAACGGTTGAGCGCGCCAAGAGCGGGGGGGATTTTGAGAGCCTGAGCCTGGAATGCCTCCGTTTGTTTGGGGTTCAGCCGGAGGGTAGCAGCCAAGATTTTGAGAACACCAAGGCCCTTGCCTTGGCAGAGCAGTTGCTGGGACAAGTGGAGCAGGAATTACACCGTCGCCAAAGCGCCATGATCCAAACGGTTTTGCATCATCTGCGCGATTGGTTGGCTCAGCCGGATCGTCTTCAGGAAACGGTGGGTATCCCTGTGACTTTTGCTGGCCGCTCGGTTCAATTGGGGGTCAAATTGCAGAACCTCCGCGATACAGGAGGCCAGGCCGTGGTGACCGAACTCGAAAAGGTTTTGACGCTGTTTTTGACCGATGAGGCGTGGAAGAACCACCTAAGGGATATGGATGATCTCAAACAGTCGGTCCAAAACGCGGTTTACGAGCAAAAGGACCCGCTGGTCATCTACAAAATGGAGTCTTTTGGGATGTTCAAAAAGATGTTATCGGAAATTTACCAGGATCTGTTGTCGATGTTGTTCCAGGCCCGCATTCAGGGTAGCGAAGAGGCCATGGTGGCGGGGGCGGCACCGGCGCGGCGGTCCACGGTAACGGGTGGAGGACCCTCTCCGGCACTTACAG
>RFOZ01000071.1 GCA_009926405.1 Cytophagia bacterium | reverse complement strand
CGGTCCCTACACGGCTACGGCCAAAGGCCGGCAGCCACTGAGCCTGGGCGGGGGATAAGACGGCCCCCAAAACCAGGAGTTGAACCCAAACACCCAAAAACCAAAGCCTGGATGTCATTGCAATTGGGCTTGGAGTTGAAGCATCGCTGTACGGGCCGGAACACCTTCGTAAAGCACACGGTAAACCATGGATGCAATGGGCAGAGGGCACTTGTGCATTTTGTTGAGCTCGTGAACCGCCTTGGCGGAATAATACCCCTCCGCTACCATGTTCATTTCGAGCTGGGCCGAACGGACCGAATAACCTTTGCCCAACATGGTGCCAAAATAACGATTGCGAGAAAAGCGTGAATACGCCGTGACCAACAAATCGCCTAGATAGGCCGAACCTTTGATATCCCGGCGTTTGGGATAGACCGCCCTCAAAAAGGACTTAAGCTCAATGATCGCATTGGAAACCAAAACTGCCATAAAATTATCCCCGTAGCCCAAACCGTGGGCAATACCGCCCGCAATGGCATAGATATTCTTCATGACCGATGCGTATTCACTGCCGGACGGGTCATCGGAGGCTTTGATTTGGAGGTAACGGTTTTGGAAAAGAGGCAACAACGGGGTCGCCATGGATGCATCCTCAGCCGCCAAAGTCAAAAAAGAAAGTTTCTCAGCGGCCACTTCTTCGGCATGGCAAGGCCCCGTAATAACCATGAACTTTTGGGGACTTACCCTAAAATATTTTTGGAGAAATTGGCCTATCAAAAGATTTTCTCCGGGAATCATCCCCTTGACAGCTGACAAAACCCATTTACCCGACAAGTCGTTTTCGGCCAGACCCTGCATCGCATCTCTCAAAAAGGCAGCTGGAACAGCCAAAATCACCACATCCACGGAGGCAACTGCTTTGCGCAAATCAGGCTGCATGGTTCCCCGCCGAATCTGCAGTGACGCATCGCTGAGGTAGCGCGGATTCCGATGATGCTGCTGAATGTACGCCATGACCTCGCGATCACGCATCCACCAAGTCAAAGGCACCTGGTTATCGCTTAGCACCTTGACCAAGGCCGTGGCCCAACTTCCGCCGCCGATAACGGCGACCTTCAATCCTGCTTTGTTTACCATCGGTCGGACTATTCTTCCCCGCTAAAAAGCTGATCCCTGTCCACCACCTTCACCACCCGACCATCACGCAAATCCCTGGATACAGCCGAATAAGGAGCCGTAACAACTTCCTCGCCAGAGCGCAATCCGCGGAGAATCTGAATGTGCTTGTCGTCCTGGATGCCGGTGGTTACTTTTCGTAACAACACTTTATTTCCACTTCGAACAAAAACGACTTCGTCAATTTCCTCGTTGCCGGTGTTTTGTTGATCCTCGTTTTTTCCGGTTGATGTGCCCTCTGATTCCGGATCCGTTGCCTGGCCTTCGCCATCCCGAACCGCCACGGCGTTAATGGGAACCGAAACAGCGGCCTGAACCCTGCGGGTAGTGATTTCTGCCGAGGCACTCATGCCCGGTCTAAACAAAAAACGCTGCGCACCCATGGAGGTAGACGCAGGCCTGGCCTGATCCATAGGCTCCGCTGGGGATCGGTTATCCCCCAACAACGAAATCTTGACCAAAAAATTAGTAACCTGATCGGCCCCTCCAGTCCCCGGCAAAGCAGAGGCATTGGAACTGTTGGCGATTTCTCGTACCAATCCGGAGAACTTTTGCCCGGGGTAGGCATCCACTTCCACCTTCACCGAATCCCCGTTCTTGAGGCGAACCACATCGCTCTCGCTCACATCCACCCTCACCTCCATGCGGGTCAAATCTGCAATTCGTATCATTTCGGTACCGGCCATTTGGATGGTGCCAACCACTCTTTCACCCAACTCCACCGAGAGTTTGGTAACAATACCGTCCATCGGAGACAAAATATTGGTGCGAGCCAATTGCTCCTTCATTTCCTTTTGGCTGGCCCGGGCCGATTGCACCAAGTACACTGCCCCCTCCACGGCCTCTTTGGCCGATTCAACGTCCTGAAGAGCGGACTCGTATTGGGACCTGGCCACCTCCAACTCGGCCTGGGTTGCTACTTTGTCCTCAAAAAGGCGGGCTGTCCGACGATAGGCCGGCTCCAGGTTAATTTTCACAAGATTTTCGAGTTGACGTAGGCGAACCCGGGCGCTTGCCAAGCCGGACTTGGCATTGTTCACCGCTGCTTCGTTCCTGTCCAGAGCCGCGGCCATCATTTCGGGGTTAATGCGAGCCAGAAGTTGTCCTTTGCGGACTGCATCCCCTTCTTTGATGGTCAAAGCCACGATTTCTCCCGAAACTTCCGAAGAAATCTTGACCTCGGTCACCGGCTGAATTTTGCCGCTGGCCAAAACCGTTTCGATCAAATCCCGGGTGGTCACCTTTTCGACCGCCACTTCGAGGGGCGGCGTTTGTCCCCACCAACCCATCCGCTTGCCCACAGCAGCCAGAGTCGTTAACAGGACCACCGCGGCCAAAATCCATAACAATTTTCGGTTTTTTCGTAACATAGAATTAAGATTGAAACGTATCCGGGGTCGATGCGTTTAGGGGTTTTGCCAGGAAAAGCGGCCTTCGTAAAAATCCAAAACCTTGCGTCGGAAAATCTCTTCGTAATACGCTTGGATCCAAGATGATTCGGCAATTTGCCAACGGTTTTTGGCGTTGAGGTAATCGGCCAGCGGAAGGAGACCCTGTTCGTGACGCTTCGCAGCCAAGTCGTGGTTGGCTTTTTGGGCATCCAGGTTGACCTTGTTGGTTACCAAGCGAGCCTTGGCCGCGCGATAATCCGTTACAGCCCGTGTTATATCGGTGTAGAGTTGATTGCGGGCCTGCTCGCTCTGCAAGCGTGCATTTTCGACCGCATTGCGGGCCCGTTCCTCGGCAATGCGAACTTGGCCGTTGTTCCACAGGGGAATCGAAAGGCTCAGTCCCATGCCTGTTCCCAAATTGTTACGGAACTGTTCCCCCCGAGGGACCAAGGTGCTTTTGTATTTGGGAATGGGCTGGACCACCAGCTGGGTTGGGTCGTTCTGGAGGTAACCGATCGGGCGTACTTCGTCAATCCCAGGTAATAAGATAAATGTTTGGCTGGTCGACGCAAAGAGGGTGTTCATGTTCGCAAAGGCCGTCAGCCTGGGATAGCGCAGGGATTTGGTGGCCTTGAGATTCCATAGCGATTGACGGTAGCGCCATTCGTTGCCCAGAATTTGGGGTTGCTTGGTCAGAGCATCGCGGTAAAGGAAGGATGTCGTTGGCTCTTCCACCCGGGGACGGGCAGCGACATCGGCCTGAAAACCATCTGAATCGGGCTGCGCCAGCTCGAAGTTCTCCGGGTCTGGCCACTGAATGAGCAGAGCCAAGCCAATTCTGGCATTGGTTGCATTGTTTTCGGCGTTGGTTCTGGCCACTTCGTCGGAGGCCAGCTGGGCCTCGAGGTTGAGTTGATTATCCCTGGATAGGGAGCCGGCCTGAACCAACTCACGAATCCGGACGAGTTGATTGTAAGTCGAATTCTTTTGCTGCTCCGCTACTTTGTAGAGTTCCTTGGAAAGGAGAACCTGCAAATAGGCGTTGGCAATGTTG
>RFOZ01000008.1 GCA_009926405.1 Cytophagia bacterium | reverse complement strand
CATGCCAAGGCGGATAATCCCGAATTGCAAAGAGCCATGGAATTGGGAATCCGGGTTTGTTCCTTCCCTGAATTGGTGGGCGAGATGACGGCTCATCAGCAGCGTTTGGTGGTGGCCGGTTCCCACGGTAAAACCACGGTGACCTCGATGGTTATGCATGCCCTACGCTTTCACGGAATCAACTTTGATTATTTGGTTGGATCGGCGATGCCGGGCTACGAGCGGATGGTGCAATTGGGAACGCAGGCCGCTGCGGTTGTTTTGGAAGGGGACGAATACCTGAGTTCTGCCTTGGATCCCCGTCCCAAAATGCAGCATTACCGACCTCATGCAACCGTTGTTACAGGGATTGCTTGGGATCACATCAATGTTTTTCCAACGCCCGAATCCTACGAAAAGGTTTTTGCGGATTATATCCGATCCCTTGATTCCGGTGCCGTCCTGATTTATTTTGAAGAGGACCCTGTCTTGGCTCGCTTGGTCCATGAAAACGGGCGTGGCCTTGAACTCAAACCCTACAAAGCAGCACCTTATGTTGTTGAAGACGGGTATACCTTTCTCAAAACCAGTTTGGGCAAGATTCCCTTGCAGGTTTTTGGTCGCCACAACATGCATAACATTGCTGCTGCCAGGCAATTAACGGCTGTGGCTGGCCTTGAAAAGGTCGATTTTTATCAGGCCATTGCGTCCTTTCCTGGTTCTTCGCGCCGCCTTGAGCGCATGCATACCGGTTCTGGTGGAACCGTCATACGGGATTTTGCCCATTCCCCTTCCAAGGTGAAAGCCTCGGTTGGTGCTGTGAACGAGCAATTTGGTTCCGATTTTACGGCCGTCCTTGAATTGCATAGTTTTTCCAGCCTAAATCCCGATTATATTCCTGAATACAAGGGTACTATGGATTTGGCTGGTGTAGCCGCTGTTTTTGTATCGGACGAAGAGGTCCGTCGCAAAAAAGGGGCAAGACTCGAAGAAGATTTTTTGATTCAGGCTTTTGGTCGCAAAGATTTACGAGTTTTTGTTGACCTGCAATCCCTCCAAGATTGGATTCGAATACAATCAGCCTACCGACCCCTTTTGATGATGAGTTCAGGATCTTGGTCGGCTTGGCCTTGGGAAAAGGAAATTGGTGAATGGTAGGTTGTAAAGGAAATTGGAGATAGGCAGGGTTTTAATGTTTAACGACGAACGATGGAAAATTTTGAATTAGGGAATCTGATTCTGCAAAGGCCCCTGGTCTTTTTTGATTTGGAAACAACCGGGTTGACGATAGGCAAGGATCGAATCGTGGAGTTTGCCGGGGTCAAACTCAAGCCGGATGGTTCGGTTCAGGAATTGGTACAGAGGCTGCAGCCTGGAATTCCTATACCAGCCGAGGTCTCCAAGATCCACGGGATTTACGACAAGGATGTGGAGAACATGCCGACTTTCGAAGAGTTTGCCCCCAAAATCATTCAGTTTTTTGACCAATCCGATTTGGCGGGTTACAACAGCGCTTATTTTGATTTGCCGTTCTTGGTCGATGAGATGTTGCGTATTGACCAAGATTTGGACCTTACGCATGCTCGGATGGTGGATGTTCAAGCAATTTTTCACAAAAAGGAACCCCGGGACCTGAAAGCAGCCTTGCGCTATTATTGCGGCGCTGAGCTAGAAAACGCCCACTCAGCGGCGGCCGATGCCCGGGCTACCTGCAGGATATTGTTGGAACAACTGAATCGGTACCCTGATCTGCAGGGAAATGTTGATTTTCTCCATCGTTTTACATCCCGTAACAACAAATCGGTTGATTTGGCTGGACGCATCGTCCGGGATGATCAAGGCATCGAAGTTTTTGGATTTGGCAAGTACAAGGGTCAATCGGTTGAGCAGGTTTTTGGCAGGGATCCATCGTATTATTCGTGGATGATGGCCGGTGATTTTCCCCGACACACCAAAAAAATCATTACGGCCATTCGCTTGCGTGGTGCTGCATCCGGATCCTTGACCTGATCCAAATTTAGGAACATGCTGGTTGCCGCCTCCACAGCCAAAGACACCCTCCAAGGCCTTGCCCGAATAACCGAAGGAAAGCCGCCTCGAGTGGCCGTTTATACGTTGGGCTGCAAGCTGAATTACGCGGATGGGCTGTCGATCCGTAAAACCTTTGAGGACCAAGGTTATGAGCCTTGTAACTTCGAAGAGGGTGCAGATGTCTATATCATCAACACCTGCTCGGTAACCGACAAGGCCGATCGTAAATGCGCCAAAGTGGTTCGACAGGCTTTGCGGTACGCTCCCCATGCTCAGGTGGCCGTTGTAGGTTGTTATGCCCAGTTGCGACCCGAGGAAATCGCTCAAATTCCGGGTGTTACTTTGGTGGCTGGTACCGTTGATAAATGGAGATTGCCCCAACTTCTACCGGAAGGCGGGACCCATCGGGTGGTTCATCGTCCGATCCAAGAAGCCTTGAATTTTGAGCCTGCCCAAAGTTGGGGCGATCGAACCCGAGCCTTTCTCAAAGTTCAGGATGGCTGTGATTACCCCTGTTCCTATTGTACGATTCCGGCGGCTCGGGGCCTTTCTCGTTCCGATCGCATGGATTCGGTTGTTCAACGTGCCAGAGATTTGGTCAAGAACGGAGCAGTTGAAATTGTTTTGACCGGGGTGAACCTGGGTGATTTTGGAAGAGGAAAAGGGGACCGCGATCGTTCCCCGGAAGGCCCCCGCCAAGGCTTGGATTCCCTGGTTCGTCGGCTCAACGATGAAGTCGAAGTTGAACGCTTCCGTCTGTCCAGCGTTGAGCCCAATTTATTGGATGAATCATTGTTGGTCGCGCTGAAGGAATCCCCACGCTTTGTGCCGCATTTTCATATTCCTTTGCAAAGTGGATCGGATACCGTGTTGGCGCGTATGAGACGGCGCTACAGGACGGAACTTTACAGGGACCGTTTGAACCGAATCATCGAATTGTTTCCTGAGGCTAGCATCGGTGCCGATGTCATGGTGGGCTTTCCGGGTGAGACCGAGGAAGAGTTTATGGCCTGCAAGAATTTTTTGGACAGCCTCCCCTTGGCTTACCTCCATGTTTTTTCATATTCTGAACGACCCGGTACGGATGCCATGGCCATGGGTGCCTCGGTTTCGATGGAGCAAAGGGCCAAGCGAAACCAAGATTTGACCCGTTGGAGTTTGGAGAGGGAAAGGGATTTTGCTCTTGGTTTTCGCGGTCGTACCCTCTCCGTGTTGTTCGAGAACGAAGCCTATGCGGGCTCCAACGGTTCGCCATCGACCATGCGTGGCTACACCCCGAATTACCTTCGCGTTGAAGCGGTTTATGATCCGTTGTGGGCGGGGTCGACTGTCCCGGTTTACCTGGATAAACTACTTCCGGGCCAGACTGAAATTCGGTGGTCGGGGACCATCTTGGCCTGATTTTAGTCCAAAGGTATGGAAAGAGCCTAGGGTCTTTTGCGGACGGGGCATCCATGGCCGCGCACGCTGGCCTTGGTTGGGAGTGTGTTGCTCCGAATTTCAGGTTTCTGCAACCATTCTTCAAGGCTTTTTTCCCAGGTTTGACGGTCGTTCGGCAAGGTTTTTGCATCCAACAAAGGACCTTGGTGCAAGGTAACGGCACGGGTATTGGTGAGCAGTATCCAGGGTTGCAAAGGAATCCGGTACACCCGTAGGTTGTTGGCTCGAGGATCCCTCCGAAGAGCCATAGCCAAATTGTGTTCTAACAAATATTTTAGGCAGGCTTGTTCGCTGAGGCTTGAATCGCTAAAGACCGCAATCCAATGGACTTGCTCAGCCCATTTTTCTTGGCTGCGCTGCAAAGCAGGAATGGCACTTTGGGTAGCCGGGCAACGGGGATCCAAAAAAACCTGAGCAACCAGGTTCTGGGCTTGGACAAAATCCACCATGCTACCCAAACAGAGGGCGACCAAACAGAGAGCCTTGAGCAGGGATTGCCAGGGTCCTTCCAATCGCCGCAAATCGGCATTGACAGGCACCAGATAACCGGGAACCCCTGCATTCTGGGCGGCCTCGACATCCCGGGATCGATCTCCAATCATGAGGGATTGCTTGGGGTCCAAATTCCAACGGTGCAAGGCTTTTTGGATCAACAGGGGAGCAGGTTTACGGCACAAGCAGGGTTCGATTCTGGGGTGGTGCGGACAGGCGTAGATTCCGTCCAAAACCAGGTCGCGCTGGGCCAAGGCTTGGTTCATTCGCTCGTGTATAAGGTTCAAAACCTCGAGGCTGTACCGACCCAACCCGATACCTCCTTGGTTGGTTACCACCACCAGACGGTAACCGGCTCTTTGGTAGGCTTTCATCACATCGGTGATACCATCCAAGAGATGCCAGTCCTCGGGACGGCAAGTATAATCGCCCGGATCGTGGTTTATAACGCCGTCCCGGTCCAAAAACAGGGCCGCCGGCAAACGATGTTCTTTGTCTTCCATGCAGGTCAAGCAAAGTAAACCACCAACCCTTAATTTTGTCCATGGACCAGGTATTGATTTTGGATTTTGGTTCGCAGTACACCCAGTTGATCGCCCGGCGAATCCGCGAGATGGAGGTTTATTGCGAAATTTTGCCTTACCACCGTTGCCCTGTGGATCAGGGACCATGGAAGGCCGTTATTCTGTCGGGTAGCCCTTCTTCAACCCATGACCCGGAGGCTCCGGTGGTTCCTTGGCCCTCCTGGTTTGAGAGAGTTCCTGTCTTGGGTATTTGTTACGGAGCTCAATGGCTCGCAGCCAACCGGGGCGGATCGGTGGCCCGTTCGGTCATACGGGAATACGGTCGGGCGATGCTAAAGGTGGAAGGAGCAGCCCCTTCTCCGCTTTTGGAGGGCTTATCAGAAGCCTCCCAGGTTTGGATGTCCCACGGTGATACCATCGTTCAAATCCCCAGCGGTGCAAGGTGTATTGCATCCACCGATACGGTGAAATTTGCAGCCTTTGAGTGGATGGATCGTCCGATTTATGGTATCCAATTTCACCCGGAAGTCACCCACAGCCACGAAGGCTTTCAGGTCCTCAAAAATTTTGTCCTCAAAATCGCAGACCTCCAACCAACGTGGACCGCCGACTCTTTTGTGCGACAGGCTGTGCAACAAATTAGAGATCAAGTAGGTGACAAGGAAGTTGTTATGGGAATTAGCGGTGGGGTTGATTCCACTGTGGCGGCGGTGTTGCTGCACCAAGCCATCGGAGAACGATTGCACGGTGTGTTTGTGGACAACGGATTGCTTCGCCTGAACGAATTCCACGACGTCCTAAAGGCTTACCAAGATTTGGGTTTATCGGTGCGCGGGGTGGATGCGCGCCATGAATTTTACCGAGTTTTGGCCGGACTCACAGACCCGGAGGCCAAACGCAAAGCCATTGGAGCAGCCTTTATTTCATGCTTTGAAAAGGAGTCCGGGGGCTTGCCAAAGGTGGCTTTTTTGGGACAAGGCACCATATACCCCGATGTCATTGAATCTGTTTCGGTCCACGGTCCGTCGGCAACCATCAAATCGCATCACAACGTGGGAGGTCTGCCCGAACGTATGAAGCTTGCGCTGGTCGAACCTTTACGAAGTCTTTTCAAGGACGAGGTCCGCAAAGTGGGGCGTGCCCTTAACATTCCCGATGCCCTGTTGGATCGCCATCCATTTCCCGGCCCTGGTTTGGGAATCCGGATTTTGGGGGAGGTGAATGCCGAATCCGTCGCTCTGCTTCAGGAGGCCGATGCTGTTTACATGGAACATCTGCGCCGCAGCGGTTGGTATTCCAAAATCTGGCAAGCAGGGGCCATTCTGTTGCCGGTCCGATCGGTGGGGGTTATGGGCGATGAGCGTTCGTACGAGCGAGTTTTGGCCCTGAGAGCAGTCCACAGTGTTGATGGTATGACCGCAGATTGGGTACACCTGCCTTATGAATTGTTGGCCGAAATTTCCAATGACATCATTAACAAAGTTCGTGGAATAAACCGGGTGGTCTACGATATTTCATCCAAACCCCCCGCCACCATCGAATGGGAATAGAAAACACAGGCGGTCGATGGCATCGCCGTTCCGCCCAGGTATTGGACTTTCTGTCGATTTGGGAACGGAAGCGTTCTGACTCCGGAACGGATTTGCCGGGCATGCTTCGTGAAACAGCGCGCAAATACCCACAGATGGGGTCCAGAGACCGCAAAGAATGGTCTGACGGGGTCTATCAGGCTATGAGGGCCAAGCGTTACCTCCCCGATGAATCGTGGGAACGCTGCCTGGCCGAGGGCCTCGCCGACTGTTACGGAAACGAACACCCCTGGGTGGATGCCCTTCGAGCCAATCTCGGGTTGGAGAATCAAACCCTGGATGCCGCGCAACGATTGGGATCCTTCGGGTTTCCTGGAGCGGAGTGGGTCAGCCCACGTCTAAACCAGGATGCGTTCTTTCGGGCCCAGGGAAGGGCTGGAAAAGCATGGATTCGAGTCGATGCCTCCAAGTGGCCTGCTTTGTTAGAACAAATCGCAGAACGTTCCTGGCCCGAACCCGAACGCTTTGATTCCAAGGTAAAGGGTCCGTATGGGACGGCATCGCTTCCATTGGGTCTGGCTCTGCATACCTTGCCAGCCTTTGCCGATGCATGGTTCGAAATGCAGGATTGGTCCTGCCAGATGTTGGTAGAACTTTTTCCTCAACATGCACAGGGTCGTTGGCTGGATGCCTGTGCCGGGGCCGGAGGAAAGACCTTGTTGCTTCATCAGGCCTTTCCATCGTTGCAGTGGTTTGTGACCGATGCAAGGGAATCGGCTTTGCAGGAATTGTCCCGCCGTTTCCAAAAAGCCGGCTGGAGGAATTACAGCCGGGCCGTGGTGGATTGGACCCAGGTTTTTACCCCTGATTTGGGGTCTTTTCCCGAGCGATTTGACGGGATTTTGTTGGATGCACCATGCACTGGTTCAGGCTCGTGGCGCAACCAACCCTCGAAACAGTTGTTGCCTCCGATTGATCCGGAACAGATGGCAGAGAAGCAGGCCGTCCTCTTCGGCCGACTCTGGAGTCGCCTCCAATCCGGTGGTTTCTTGGTCTACGCAACTTGTTCGGTGTATGCTGCCGAAAACGAAGGCTTGATTCAAAAAATGTTACAAAAACATCCGGGTTCCGTCTTGGAGGAGGATCGATACATCGATGGATCTGCCTTGGGAGCCGATGTCTTGTATGCTGCTCGTCTACGCAAAACTTAGCGTTCGTTCGCGGCATCCAGAGCATTCAACAAATCTTCCCATAAATCTTCTGGGTCTTCGATGCCGATGGATAAACGCAGCAACGGTTCACCGATGCCGTGTTGCTTTCGTTCTTCAGGATCCACCCCGCTGTGGGTGGTGGATGCCGGGTGACATGCCAGGCTTTCGTTGCTCCCCAAAGAAACAGCTAACTGAATGATTTTAAGAGCATTCAAAAACTTCCATGCGTTGTTTCGGTTCTCCGGGCCGTTCAACCAAATCGAAATCATGGCTCCGGAACCTGGATACTCCAAGCGTTGAATTCCCGGATGTTCTCTCAATCGGGGTACAAGGATTTGCGCATTGCGTTGCGTTGCCTGCATACGCAATTCGACGGTCTCCAGGCTTCTAGACAAGAGCCAGGCTGTGAAGGGACTGGCGGTATTGCCTAATTTGTTACGCCAAGAACAAATACTCCGGATCAGGGTGGCATCCCCTACGCAGGCCCCGCAGATCAAATCGCTGTGACCGCTCATGGATTTGGTAGCCGAATAAAGGGAAATATCGGCTCCAAGTTCCAAAGGTTTTTGCCAACAGGGTCCCAGGTAGGTGTTATCAGCCAGGAGTATAACCCGCTGTCCGGACGAACCCCACGACGTTTTTAGGTCCTTGAGGAGTTTCCAGTCCCAAATTTGGTTGGTGGGATTGGCCGGGGTTTCAACATAAAGGATGGAAGGAATGCGTCCGTCAAGGTCCTTTAGGACTTGTTCGGCGGTGCTTGATGGCTGCAGGGCGTAGGTTCGTAGGCCCCAAGGTTCCAGGAAATCACGGATGAATTGACGGGTGCCACCGTACAAAGGGGTGGTGGTGACCAAAACAGATCCGGGCTTAAGCAGGCTTAGAAGGGTCGTGGTAATGGCCGCCATACCGCTTTCAAAAGCAAGGGCATCGTGCACACCTGCTTGGCCTCCTTCAACGGCTAGCAATTGGGCTTCCACCGTTTCCAAATTTGGATGCCCTAAACGCGCATAGTTGAAAGGTGCTGGTTCGTGGTCTACGGGCCGGCCTTGCTGCAGGGCAAAAGTGGCTGCTCCAGCTTCGGCGCTTTCAAATAGGTAAGTGGACGAAGCATAAATTGGAGTTTTGACGGCTCCTTCGGATTTGGCTCTTGAGGTGTCGGGGTGTATTAGTTGTGTGCTGCGTCGTTTCATGGGCGATCAAGGCTGTAGGCTGTTAAGGGTGGATTCATAGTAAATTTTTCCATCCTGGTTGTGGAATCGGATAAGCATGCTCCGTTTTTTGGATGGACCACTGAATCGCAAGGTGGCATAACCGCGCGTTTTGCCCAAGGAACCGGGGACTCGGTAGCGATTGTTCTCCTCTTCGGCCTGGTTATGAACCCCGCTGGTCAGGGGAGAGGAGGTTATTTCATTAAAAACAACCCCATCCACTGTTCGCTGAGTCCGTTCGGTGTGGTGTCGATCTCCGGTCAAAAAAACCAGGTTATGGATCTTTTCTTCGGCCAAACGCTTGAGTAGGTCCGCCTGCTCGCAGGGGTAATTGGCAAAAGTCTCGTGCACCGCTTCGCTGTTAAGAACTTGGCTTCCGCAGACAACCAATTTAAAAGGAGCACGGCTAAACTTGAGGGCTTCGACCAACCAATTGATTTGGGCCTGTCCCAGCATGCGGCGTTCACACGAATCCTTCAGAGCATGATGGCTTCGGTGGTAACGGTTGTCTAACAAAAAAAGATCCACATCCCTCAAACGAAAGGCCGTGCTAATCCCTTCAAATTCAGGCATACCGTAAGAAGGGTTGGCCCAAAACAATTTGAACGCCTCGAGGCTTTCACGTTTGAGAGGCCAAGCTCCCGTCGCATCGTTGGGTCCAAAATCATGATCGTCCCAAACGGCGTAATGAGGACAGGTGGTTAGGAGACGCTGCAATTCAGGTAAGGCACGATGATGCCGGTACCGGTGGATCATTCCCAACAGACTCTCCCAATCGCCTTCTCGAAAATAAACATTGTCACCCAACCAAATCATGGCATCAGGGCTTTCGGATGCAAGGCTTTCAAAGACTTGGTATTGACCTCCGTAGGAAACCGATGGTCGGTCGTAGGCCGGGTCGTTGACATAGGCGCAGGATCCGATGGCCAAGGTAAAATCGGGTGCCGGGTAGCGATGGGCAAAATGAGGTTGGGTCTTGAAGGTTCCTGTTGCCAAGGTTTCTAAATCCTCTTCGACGTCCTCTTCCGGCGAAGGATTCGTTTGAACGAGAATACGGTATTGATACGTAGCGCCTTCGTGCAATTGATCCAATTCAAAAAGGGCCGTGTACGCAGGACCCGCTGTGACCTCCTTGCATTGGGTGCCACTGCGCAAAGAAACCGAAGGTATCCAGGGCTCTCGGCTGCTATCCACCGCTTGACCGACCAATTGGTATTCCAAGCAAAGGGTGGCCGGCCCCTTGGTTTGAACCCAAACCGAAGCGTAACGAAGGCCGGCATGACCCAACATGGGACCACCAGCCCACAGGGGATGGCGTTCTTCGAGTGTCCTGGGTTGAATGGTTTGGGCGGTGGCTGCCCCGAGGATCACGAGGACCCCGGCAAGGAGCTGGAGGAACTTGACTTTCATA
This sequence comes from Cytophagia bacterium, assembly GCA_009926405.1. GTDB lineage: Bacteria > Bacteroidota > Bacteroidia > UBA7662 > UBA7662 > SYHX01. The sequence continues at coordinate 17,494 of RFOZ01000008.1, read as the reverse complement.
TCCTAAAATTAGGGCCAAAAGAGGGGGTGCCTTTTTAATTTTAAGCAAATTTTGACCATGGCATCTCCTCTAATGGAATGCGTTCCCAATTTCTCGGAGGGACGTAGAAAATCAGTAATTGACAAAATATCGTCGGCTTTTGGGTCCGTTGAAGGAACCCGTCTGCTCGATGTTGATCCTGGTCATGCTACCAATCGCACGGTGATGACCTTGGTAGGTTCCCCGGCCGCCGTGGTCGAGGCCGCCTACAGGGCTATCGCCGAAGCCGCCGCCTTAATCGACATGCGTGATCACCAAGGTGAACATGCACGAATGGGCGCCACCGATGTTTGTCCTCTAATTCCTATCGCAGGGATGGAGGTCGAAGAAGCCGTGGAATGGTCCCGCATTCTTGCCGAAAGGGTGGGTCGTGCCTTGGGTATCCCGGTTTATCTCTACGAGTATTCGGCGACTGCGCCTCATCGCAGAAACCTAGCGGATATTCGAGCCGGGGAATACGAAGGATTGGCCGAGCGAATGAAATCGGAACGGTGGACCCCGGATTTTGGCCCCCATGAATTCAACGCATTAAGCGGGGCAACGGTGATCGGTGCGAGGGATTTGTTGGTGGCTTACAATGTCAATCTTAACACAGTTTCGACCCGTTTGGCGAATTCGGTAGCCTTTGATGTGCGCGAAGCCGGTCGTGTCCTGCGCGATGGACATCCTGTCACCGGCAAAATTATTACCGATTCCCAGGGCGAACCCCTCCGCCAACCCGGCACCTGCAAATCGGTGAAAGGGGTGGGTTGGTATATCCCTGAATACCAGATGGCTCAGGTTTCCATGAACTTGACCCGTCTCTCGGATACTGATTTGCATGAAGCCTATGAAGCGGTTTGGGATTCGGCCCAGGCTCGTGGGTTGCGAGTCACCGGTTCTGAGTTGGTAGGCCTGGTTCCCCTGGAGAGTTTGCGCAAGGCAGGGAGGTATTTTCTCAAAAAAGCCGGTCGCTCCGCCGGTGCCTCCGATGCCGAGCTAATCGAGTCGGCGGTTCAAAGTTTGGGATTGCGGCAATTGGGTCCGTTTGATCCCCAAAAAAAGATTATTGAATACGCCATGCAAGCGCCAAGGGGTCGCCTAGCAAGCATGTCCTTGGGTGATTTAGCCGATTTGACGGCCAGCGATGCGCCAGCACCCGGTGGAGGTTCTGTTGCGGCTGCCATGGGGGCGCTGGGCGCTGCCCTTGGGGCAATGGTCGCCAACCTTTCGGCGCACAAACGGGGTTGGGAAAACGAATTGGAAATCTTTTCGGGGTTGGCCGAAGAACTTCAAGATGCCAAGGAAGGATTTTTGGCCGCGGTGGATAAGGATACCGAGGCTTTTGAGGGTGTTATGAAAGCCTTGGCTTTGCCCAAACAAAGCCCGGCCCAACAAGCTGAGCGTAAGGCGGCTCTGGAAGAAGCCAATTTGGAAGCCCTCAGGGTTCCGTTGGAGACAATGGAGGCTGTGAAAAGACTTATTCCGTTGTTAGAACAAATTCTGATCAAAGGAAACCCGGGCTCCCGTTCCGATGCAATGGTGGGATTGTTAGCAGCCCGAGCTGCCCTGGAAGGGGCCTATTGGAATGTACGAATCAACGCAGGGCCCGAGAAGGGACGACACCCTGTAGCGGATCAAGGGTTGGCCAGGGCCCAAGAACTCCGACTAATTTGTAACAAGGACCTGGATAGGGCCTTGGCCCAAGGCGAAGCGCTTTTTGAATAAAACGCCCCGTTTATCCCTGTTCTTAACGAGGCAGGGGGGCCAGGTCACGGGGCATACGTTGGGGGTAGAGGCGTCTTCGTTCTTCCAGGGCGAGGATCGCTTTTTCTTGAAGATCAAATTGGGGCCGAACCCCTGCCAAAAACTTCGGTGCCTCTGTTAGCAAAGGCATGGGGGTGTAGGTTCCGCGGGGTCCCCCATAGTATCGTGCGGTTTTTAATTGTTGATTTTGAAATTCAAAGACCGCCCTGGCGGATTCGGTACGGCTCAAAGCCGACCAAAGGCTGTCGGTTCCCCGGGTCCAATAAAGGGTGACCGTGTTTCCAATCAATTCAAAATCACGTAGGCTCGTTGCGGATATGCTTGCCTTGGCTTTTTGGCCAACGGCTTGGTGGTAAAGGGGCCAGGGGAGGGTATCGGCTTCTTCGCAGAGTCCGGTGCTTCCTTCAAAGTCCAGGGTACTCACGCTATCCCCCATGTTTTTCCACAAGAGACCGTTGGATTCCAATTGACTTTTGCCTTGCCATGCCAGGATGGGACCGATGGCCTGCAGGGTCCGGTTTTGTCGATCCAAAAACAAATAACTGCTTTGAAACAACCAGTTTCCTTGGGCAAGCAGCGAGGGTTCTTTGGTCCATAGCATCAGAGAATCGGTGGGGGTCGGCATCCAGCCGTACAGGCTTTGGGCGATCCATTCAAAGGAGGGTTGGTAGGATTCGTCCAGGAGTCGAACCTGCCCCAAGGCCCATAACCCTTGGCGCCTCTGAGAATGGCGGGGAACCGGGGGTGATGTTGGGAGGTTTCGCGCCGAATCCAAGGCTAATAAATCCCCCTGAAGCGTGATTTTTCGTTGAAGATCCAACCACTGGGCTTTGCCCTTGGCCCGGTAGGCGCCGAATTTCTGGTCAAGTTGCAGGGTATCCCCCGCAATTAGGTAACGGTCTTGAAGGAAAGCCATGGTAGGACCGGACGGGGAAAGGCTCGAATGGAGCTCACGGTAAAGCAGGACTTTCTTGGATTTTAGCTGATAGGAGCCGCGATCCCCCTGCATGTTCCCTTGCAGGCCTGCCATGCGCGCCGGAGCCTCCAAAACCAAGCAGTCTGGCGCGGCCAGGTAGCGACAAGCTTCGGTTCGTAGATCCAGCTCCGGATGTCGAACCACCACTTGTTTCTTAAACTGGTATTCTTTTTTGTTCAGGTCTCCAAAGCCGTATCGACTTTCGATTCGCAAAGCCCCTTGTCGGAGGACCCCTCCTTTTTCATAAACGGCTTCGGAGCTTTCGGTAGAAAGACGCAAGGCAGGGGTTTCCAAAGACATGTCACCCTGTTTGCAGCGGACATCGTCCTCAAACAGTGCCATTTTGTTGGTGGTATTCCAGAGCAGGCGTTCTGATTGAATTCGCAAACCGGATTTTCCCTGAAGGATGATTTTGCCCGAGGCCCGTGCGGTTTGGTCTTGGTCCAAAAGGACGACTTCTCGGCAACGCAAAAGCCAATCACGGTATCGCAAGACAACACCCCCGCTCAGGGTTTTGGTGCTGCCTTGGGGCCCTTGGTCCAATCGTCCTTCCCCGGACTCAATAATTTCAAAGGAACCACCTTCCGAGACATTGCCGGCGGGACTTTGGGCCATGGAACCGGTGAAAGCCAGGACCAAGACCAAGCTCCATAAGCCTGTAGGAAGGGGGAGAGGACGCATGGGTAGGATTGACGGCCTTCGGGCCACTGATTTGGTCAAAAATACCCCCAAGGTTCTAAATTTGAAGGATTCGATGAAAGTGCTTTTTTTGGTGAGCTGGTATCCGATGAACGGACGTAGTGGGAACGGGATTTTTGCGATTCGGCAAGCAGAAGCCTTGGCGCAGGCTTATTCCCGTTCGGGCCGCCCGGTCTCGGTCGATGTTATGGCTGTACAGCCGAGGAGCTGGACCGGTGGGAAGGTTCAACGGCAGGGCGTTTTTTCCAATCCTCCGAACCACCTTCAAGAAGGGTCTGTACGCCATTGGGTCCAGAGTTACAGGGATGGCCTTGGCGCCCTCCTCGTTCAAGTCCTTGCATGGGTACGACTTTTGAGTGCTTATCGCCGCCACCATGGCGATTTACCCACGGTGGTGGTGGCTCAAGTGGCTTGGAAAGCAGCAGTGGTGGCTCTTTTTTTGGGTCGGCCTTATGGTATCGTTGAGCATTGGTCGGGATACTTGGAGGAGAAAATTCCGATGAAGCCTTTCCCTCAGTTTTTGGCTCGTTGGGCTTTTCGAAAAGCACGTTCCGTGGCAGCTGTTTCTCGTTGGCTGGCCGATGCTGTGTCGAATTTTTATTCCGGGCTCAAGGTTTCGACCCTGCCCAATGTTATCGAAGCGATTCACGGAGCTCCTTCCGATGGGGAGGAACCTTTACGGGACCCCCGTGTTTTCTTGCATGTTTCGGATTTGGCACCGGTCAAAAACCCCGCCCTGCTCTTTGGGGCATGGGCCCAAAGTGGATTAGCGGAAGAGGGCTATCGCCTTCGGGTTGCCGGGGAATATTCTCCGGAATCCAGGTCGGCCTATTCATTGGTCAAAGGTGTGGATTGGTTAGGGATTTTGAGTCCACCCGAATTGTGTTATCAACTGAAATCCTCCCGGGCCCTTTTGTTGACCAGTCATCGAGAGACTTTCTCGCTTTTGGCTGCCGAGGCGTTGCTAAACGGCTGTGCTTTATGGACTTCATACCGCCCATTGCAAGTGTTTTATCAAGGCCTGCCTGGATTGGTTCCGCTATCGGATGACCAGCAAATTACTTGGTCAAAAGCCTTGCAAGAAACGATAACCAAGGATTTTTTTCCATGGAATAACGCCGAAGCGATGCACAGGGTCCAAGAACGTTTGAAAGGCTATCGAACGGAAGAAGCCGGGGAAGCGATGCTGAATTGGATAGACGGTTGGAGGCCATGAAAGCGGTGTCCCTAACCTTGGTATTTCGGGTTGGACAGACCCTGGGTTCAATGGCCATGCTTTGGTTGACAGCCGCTTGGATGGGTCCGGTTCTGAGAGGGCAAACCTCGCTTGTGAATTCCTTGGTCCACCTTGCTGTATTGTTCAGTGGTTTTGGGGCCGGTTCCGGCATGTTGTATGCCTCATCACGGGTACATCGAAGTGGGTTGCTTCGATGGCTTTTTGTTTTCGCTTTGGGCGGGGCCTCGCTCAGCCTGGCTTTGGGATCATGGGGCGGTTTGCACGGAAGCTTTGAGGATGACCGGTTTTGGAGCATAGGCCTCCTTTGCATGGCCTTTTTCCAGGCATGGTTGGCTGGTCAAAGGGCCTTGGCATTGGGCCAGGGCCATTTGGAACTGGACCGTTGGACGGGTACTGCCTCGGCCGTTTTACCAGCCTTGGGGTTGGGGATCTGTTTTGCCATGAACTACCCACCAAGCTTAGGCCTTTACCTTGCGGTTTGGATCTTGTCCTTGGTTTTGGTGACGTCTTGGGCCAACCTCAAAACAAGGTCTTTGGAAAGAACGCCCCAAGCATTCTCACCAAAGGCTTGGGAAGAACAGCGAAGCCCTTTGACGCTCCTTCGTCTGCTTTGGTCCAAAAATCGTTGGACCGCATCGGCGAATCTGGCTCAATTTTTGGTCTATCGTCTCCAATACGGGGTCCTTCTGGTAGGTTGGGGGGAAGCCACCTTGGGGGTTTATTCGGTAGCTATCGTAGCAGCCGAAACCTTGTGGCTCATCACGCAATCGTATTCAACCGTTCTGCTGGCGCGTTTGAGTTCTCATCGAGGAGAGCCTACGGGGTCCCAGATACTTCAGTCCTGGGTCTGGGCAAAACATGCCTTCGCATGGACTGTTTTGGCCGTCATAGGTCTACTCCTTCTGCCGTCGACCTGGTTGGAGGCCCTCTTGGGACTTGAATATGCAGCCATGACCAGCTGGTGGTGGTCCATGGCTCCGGGAATTTTGGGTTTGTCTTGGAGCAATGTTTTGATTCATCATTTTACGGCCCTGGGAATGGTTCGGGTTTCGTTTTATTCCTCGGCAGGCTCGGCTCTTTTGACCGCCCTTGGGTTGGGTTATGCGATGGACCTTGGAGGGGTTGTAGGGGTGGCCTCTTGGTGGTCCTTGGTTTTGGTGCTTAATGCCATGGTTGTGGGGGGGTATTTTTTGAATCGGTACCGGTCTTATCTTTGGCCTCCTTCCGGTTAAGGGCCTTTTGGGGCCGTTGCGGATTACGGTGGTTGTAGCTCAGTTGGTTAGAGCATCAGATTGTGGTTCTGAGGGTCGTGGGTTCGAATCCCATCATCCACCCATCGCAGGTCTTGGGTCGCTTTGGCCCGTATTACTCGGGCAGTCGAACCCGGACGATTTCGATTTTCGTTCCTACGCTGCGGTAACCCATATCAAAACAGCAATACGTCGGCGATTTTTCGCGGAGTAATTCGGTATGGGTATGGTATTTGAATCGGTAACCTCTATCCTCCAGGGAGGCTTTGTTAATAAGTTTACCTGCTTCGGACAATCGCAGGCATTCCTCCAGGATCTTTCGATTTTTTCGTAACATTTTCTGGATCTTCAAGACTTGGCGAAGGCCGTTCCCGGTTTGACGGTGGTAATGAATGTTGCGGCAATAATCATCGCAGAATTTTTTGTCGCTGCGCCCCTGCAGAGCTGCTCCGCATTGAAGGCAAGTTCGTTGGTTCATAAAGGTTGATAAGCGCAAACCTACGGGTATCCGTTTCGGGCTAATTGAACTTTGTTTTCGTTCAATCAACCTTCACCTTTTAAATCCAAAATCATGGGAAACATCCGTAATCAAGTCCGTCTCATCGGTAATCTAGGCCGTGATCCCGAATACAGGGAAATCAGCAACGGTCGCAAAATGGCCCGCTTTAGCCTGGCAACCAACGAATACTATGTAGGCGATCAAGGCGAGAAAATCGCCGAAACCCAATGGCATCAAGTGGTGGCTTGGGGTAAGTTGGCCGAAATTTGCGAGAGGCTCCTCCACAAGGGTTCCGAAGTGGTATTGGACGGTCGACTTAACACCCGTACATACAACGACAAGGAAGGAGTCCGCCGCTCCTATACCGAAGTAGTTGCCCTCGAGTTGGCCGTTATGGATCGTCGCAGCGCCGATAGCGAGGCAGAGCCCGAGGCAAACGAAACGAGCATGTCCTAACGCAGGACGACGAACTTGCCGTTAAAGACCCGGTCGGTCTCCAAATCCTGAACATTAAACAAGTAGATTCCTGCCTGTATGCTTTGCTTGCTGTCGGATAGGATATCCCATGCATGTTCACCTCCGGCCATGACCACCTGTTCTGGATTACCGGCATATTCCGCAAACCACTGGGCTTGGCTTCCGTTAAAATCACGGTCTGCATTGTGCTCTAACAAAGCGACGGGATCCCCGGATAGGGTGAAGATTTTGATTTGGCAACGGGGTGGCAGGTTGTAAAAAACAAGTTTTCTGGATCGGGCGTTGCTGCCATCCCAAGCCGCTGCTAATCGGTAAGGGTTGGGGTAAACCCCGATATCCAGAGGCGTGGTAGGGTCGTTCTGACCGGTTGTGCCAGGGAATAGCCTCCTTAAAGAACTGCTTCGGGAGCTCTCAAGGGGCTCTAAACCAACGGCCGGGTTTCCTTCATCCAAGGCCGTGAGGGCACAGAGGTACTGCCAACCCGGCAAGAGACGACCCACCCGGTACTTGTATCGGTAAATAACCGAGTCGTCATCAAATTGAACTGGATTGGTCAATCGTATCGCCTCAAATCCGTTGTTGTATCCAATACCATTGCCAGCCGAATCCCACTGAGCGATTAAATTCATCCTTGTCGTGGCATCGGGGTACCGATCATCACCGGGCTTGCTTAGGTACAAACGGTAGCCTTCAAAGTCTTTGGCTTTGGTGATGGGATCGATGGAAGCCTCCGCCCCGTTGTCCCAATAGAGGTCCAGGCCATCTTCGCTAAATTCAGCTCGCATTTTTGGCTGGGCAGGTGGCTCTGGTAAAACAAAGCGATCCAAGGTGCCGTTGCTGTTAATGTCCTCACCGTTATCCAAAACACCGTTGGCATTGGTGTCTTCGCCCAGGAAGGTGCGCTGCGCCCAGCCCAAGTTGTTTCGAAGATCGGTTCTGGATGCGTAGGAATCCGGAACCTGATCGGGTCGGCGAGGGGCGCAGACAAAGGCCACATAATAATCCACGCTTTGGCCGCTATCGATACGGGCAAAAGGGCCAGCCCCTAAAAGTTGAACCCGGTTACCAGGGACATTTAGGTTGGCGCTTGGACCAAAATTGCCTCGGTTGCGCAATCGGTCGTATCGCTGCAAATCAGAAGTGGGCGCCGCTTGGTTGTAAATCCAATAATTGGGGTTGACCTTGAACCCAGGACTGGAAGGCGATACGGGGTGATAAAAGGTTCCTCCCAATTCGGCTCCAAGGTATTGAATTGCTCCGTAAGAATTTGCGAAGCCCGCATCGTCCCCGGTCACATGAAAGGCATAGATGGCCTGCATTGAATCTTCCGCGCCCACCGATCCTTTGTTAAAAAAAGCACTGCCTCGGTCGTTGGTTACATTCACGTTTCGAACCACCAAATCGCTCCACATGCCGATGAACAAGGAGTCCCATGGCAAGGGACCCAAGTTGGTGATTCGATACCTTAGAACCGTGAAATAATCGGCAAAAGGAAAATTCCAAGCCAGACTGTTCAATTGAACCCGTGCATTGAGCGGTAACAAATGATTGGCAATAGGTTGTCCTGAGCCGGGAACATAGGTCAATGAATCGGTAAAATGCAATTCGAATTCCTGGTGTGCCAGGGCCGATAAGGAATAGTTGGGATTTCCTGGCAGGCTGGACTTTTCAAGGACGGGCCAACCGGGCAAGGGGCTAAATTCAAAACCGGCCTTGCCGGCCGCATAGCCCGAAGCGTCATCCAGTGAACCAGTCGAAACGGATAGCTGACCGCCGCGGTAGGCCCCCAACCAAAGGCCGGCCTCGAAGAGATGTTCAACCCCGGAATTTAATGGATATTCCATGGAAGGTAGGCCCTGAGGTTCGTTTCGAACATTGGGCCTGCCAACAGTCCCCGCATTGGTCAGGTGTAGCCCCATTTGGCCGACCTGTACGCTTTTTTCTTCAAATTGGGCCAGGACCGGATGGGCCAGAACCAAGGCTAGAAAAGCACAAAAAAGGGCCATTCGGACAAGCCTCGGGAGGGTTGCTGAAAAGATTTCGGAGGGACAGGGCATGGAGCAAAATTAGGTTCAAGGATTGAAACTAAGGCCCAGAAGGTAGGCCTTTGCTTCGTTTGGGCCGCATTGAAGCAGGAGGTCCAAAACACTCAAACCGGGCACAAACCCAAGTTTTTCTTCAAAGTGTTGGTAATAAGACGGCAACGGAGGGGATACCTTTTCTTGGGGCCATGGTTTTTGGGTCACCGAACCGATGCGAATCTTCAGGGGATGCCTGAGTTTGGCCATCAGGTAATCCAAAATGCGTACGTTGTAATCGAATAGCAAGGAATCCGGCCATCGAATGATTTTTTCGAGGTCATCCGCCCAATATTCAAAGTAAGGGGCCCTTCGATAGGTGTTGATGAGTCGTTTCCAATGCACCGAGGACCAATGCACCCGCTGAACCAATCGAACGCTGCCCAGATTTTGGTGGTGGCTCCGTCCGCCATCGATGGGTAGCGTCAAGAGAAGGGAGCCCATGGGGTCCAAAATCCGGTATCGGTTCATGCCGCTCGCCTTGACAAAGGGTGTTTCCGGGTCAAAGCAGACCTCCTCCAAATGCATTAATTTTGCAATCAAGGATCCTTCCGGCCAGCAATGCAGAGGTGGTTGGGAGGGCTCTAACAGGTTCCATGATTCGCTTGAATTCAACATCGTCTAGTCCAAATGTCCGCTAAACTACGGCTGCTGCTGCTGCTATGTTTCCAAAACTTGGCCCTTGTGCATGCCATGGACTTGGCCTGTGTTCCCAGTCTATGGAAGCACCCCAATTCCGGACCTTATGTTGATTTGACGCTGTATCTGCGCCCTGCCACGCCTTCAATCGATGCATCGGCCCTTCGAGATGCATCCGGGGTATCCTCATCGGAATCCCCTGGGATTCGTATTGAGATCATGGTGTATCACAGCGAGGGGATCAAGGCCTTTGATAAATATGTGTTACGTAAAAACGCAGCAACCTTGGATGATACCTCCCAGCCAATCGCCGATGGGGATTGGGCTGATTTGCGGCGCTTTTATTTACCACCCGGTCGTTATGGTTTGGAAATCCGTGCCATTAACCTTTTGGATACCATGGATCGCGCTGTTTTGTCCAAGGAACTTTTGGTAGATACTCCTGGCAACGGGGCTACGCTTAGTTCGCCCATGCTCTTGCACACTTGGTATCGGACCGCGGAGGCGTCCCGTTGGGTTCGTCACGGCTATTTCTTGATGGCTCGACCGGATTTGCCTTATCGAAAGCCCTTGGATACCCTGGCTTTTTACACGGAAGTTCATTTGGACTCTACCCAAAAGGGTCGATATCTTTTGCAATACAACTTGCAGAATGAAGATGGTCAAGTAGTCGGCGCCCGTCAGGCGTATTCCAGGATTCCTTCTGGCAAACAGGTTCATGCGTTGTTGGGTACGTGGCCTTTGGGCGATTTGGAACCAGGCACCTACCGATTGGTGATGGCGCTCAAAGACAGCAACAACACCACGGTTGACCAAAAAACAATTTCGGTGGTTCGATGGCGTCTTGATGGTTGGGCCAAAAACGGCTTTTGGGCAGCTCAAAGTCGTTCCGACGAACCGACCCAGGATTCGCTCAGGGCCTGGGAACAATGGTTGTTCGGTTTGGATAGCAACGCGATTTACCGTCAATGCATGTCCCTAAGACCTCTATGTGATTCCAAGCAACGAGCCACCTTGGATCGGCTGGCCAATGGGCAACCCAAGGACCGGATGGCTATGCAGAATTTTGTTTACCATTTTTGGACCGGTCAAGGTGGGGAGCAGGGCGCCGTTTCAAGGTGGATGGCCTACCAAGAAGAGGTGGACAAAACAGTGACCTTGTTTTCTTCCCGGATTACCACAGGTTACGAAACCGAAAGAGGTCGGGTGTACCTGCAGTATGGTCCTCCCAATTCTAGAACTGTTGTGGACAATGAACCATCTGCTTTTCCCTACGAAGTGTGGTGGTATTACCAAATCAAAGGCCAACGAAATGTCCGCTTTGTTTTTTATAACCCAGACATGGTTACCAACGATTATGTCTTGTTGCATTCGGATGCTTTTGGCGAAAATTCAGACCCGCAATGGCGTCTGCAATTGTTTAGCCGGACGACCGCCTTCCAGAACCTGGATAATTCCATGAACCGTGGACATTTTGGTTCTCATCTGGATGATCATTTGCGAAATCAGTAAAAAGTGGGGCGATTGCTAGCATTCGTGTTGCAGTACCGAATCGGTTATCGTCGCAAAGTCGTGCAGGATAATCTTTTGCGTGTCTTTGGGGAGGCAACGGTCCAGGAAAGGCAGCGGATTGAACGCGGATTTTACGCCTACCTTGGAGGCTTGTTGTGGGATTTGTTACGAAGTCTAAAAATTTCGGGGGATGGTTTAGCCAACCATATCCAGGTCGTGAATCCCGAGGTGCTTACCCAGGCTGGCAACGACCGTCGTTCCCTCGTTTTGTTGACTTCGCATTACGGTAATTGGGAATGGATCGCCCGGCGTTTAGCGGTCGATCGCTCTTTTCAATGTTGGTTTGTTTACAAGCCCCTGGGTAGGCCATGGGCCGAGCGCTGGCTTCGTCGTTGGAGGGAACGCCAAGGGTTGGTGCCGGTTCCTATCAAAGAAGTAAGGACCAAGCTAAGGCAGGCTTTTGAAAACGGCCCCCACTACCCACCAATCGCTTTGTATTTGGGCGCAGACCAATCTCCCACGCCTCACAGCCGATGGATCGTAGGAACCTTCCTGGGTCAGCGAACGCTTATGTACCAGGGCCCCGAAGAATTGAGCCGCGCCTATGGTTTGAAACCGGTTTTTATCGACATCGAGCCTTTGAAGGGAGGGAAGTACAAGGTGCATTTAGAGGAAGCACCGCCACGTTGGGAAGAGGAGCCTGCTGGTTTTTTAATGCAGTGGTATATGGATCGTTTGAGTCTTCAAATTCATCGTTCCCCTTCGCATTGGCTCTGGTCGCATCGCCGTTGGAAGCTTGACGGCCTAGCCACCCAAGTTCCTGCATCATGAAATCCCAGGATCAGGCCCAATCGATGGACTTTTTGCATTTTGCAGTCGTCGTACTTAACTGGAATGGTTTGGATCATCTCCGGCGGTACCTCCCCTCCGTTGCTTCTACCGATTACCCCCGGTGGACCCTGGTGGTCATCGATAACGCATCCACGGACGGTTCCAAGGAATGGTTGGAAGGGTTTGGTTTTGAAGGGATGAGCGTTGTTCATCTCGCATCGAATCAAGGTTATACCGGGGGGTATATGGACGGTCTCCAGGGTATTGAGGCCGATGTGTATGTTTTGTTAAATTCGGATGTAGAGGTTCAAGCCAATTGGCTGCATCCTCTGAACCAGGTTTTTCAACAAGACCCAACGGTGGGGGCCTTGCAACCCAAAATTCTCTCCGATCGGCAACGGGACTCCTTTGAATACGCCGGTGCGGCCGGTGGTATGTTGGATTCCTTGGGATACCCCTTTTGTTTGGGAAGAGTTTTTCAAGATGTAGAAAAGGATCTGGGACAGTACCAGGGAGTGCATCGTATTTTTTGGGCTAGTGGAGCCTGCTTGGCTGTGCGTTCGGGTGTTTTTTGGGAATGTGGGGGCCTGAACCGATGGTACTTTGCCCACATGGAAGAAATAGATTTGAGTTGGCGCATTCAGCGTGGCGGGTATGGGTTGCGCTCGGTTTCCGAATCGGTTGTTTACCATTTGGGGGGAGGTTCCTTGGCCTATGGCAGTCCTCGCAAGACCTATCTTAATTTTAGAAACAGCCTCTTTACCTTGGCCCAAAACCTCCACCCTTCGGAATGCTTCCCCAAAATCTTTTCCCGATTGGTCTTGGACGGGGTTGCCGCTGTGTATTTTTTGGGAAAGCGGGAACCTCGTCACCTGTGGGCCATCCTAAGGGCCCATGCCGCCTTCTACGCTGCACTGCCAAGATTGTACCGCCTGCGTCAGAACAGCCCTTGGCCAAGACCCCGTATGTCCGAACTCGATGGCGTATGGCCGGGTACTTTATGGACTTATTTGGGGCTAAGCATAGGGGGCAAACGACGAGTCTTGGGGAAATTGCGCGCCTTTGCCCAGCAGCAACGTATCAAAGAAAGGTAAGAGGGGTAAGGGTGGGAGCCGAGGTCTCAAAGGCTGCAACGCGAACGGGCGCCTGCGTAGGCCAAACGATAAGAATCTGGACCAAATCCACTGACTGTTCCTTTGCAATAAACAGAGAGGGGCGATATTGCGCGAAACGATTCACGGGAAGGCGGGTGGCTCAGGTGCACTTCATAGACCGGTATGGTCAGCATGGCCACAGCATCCGCCAGGGCCACCGAAGTATGACTCCAACCTCCGGCATTCAGCAGGAGGAAGTCCGGAAGGACCCGGTCCTGATCGGCTTTTCCAAGGGGCACCCATTCTTGTATTTTCTGGATAAGTTCGCCCTCGTGGTTGGTTTGAAAAAAATCCAAACGATCCAAAGGGTATTCCTGACGGAGTTGATCCAGAATTTGGTCCATGCTTTGGGTCCCGTATATGCTGGGCTCGCGTACCCCCAAAAGGTTGAGGTTCGGGCCGTTGAGAATCCATGCATGGATTGCTTTCATCGATTCAAAGGTAGGCGATGAAAAGGGGTCTTTCAACCAAACTCATGCAGCGACAGGATCAACAATGGGTCGAATTGGGTCCTTTGTGGTCCCTTCAACTCAAAGGATACCGGGCCTGGTTGGGCCTCGAAAAGTCCTTGGCCCCTCTAACGATGGAGGCCTACCTGAAGGACATTCGTCAGTTGGCGTTTTGGCTTCGAGGAGTTTACGGAGCAGAAGCTGTTGATCCTACCAAAGTTACGAAAGTGATGTTACGGGAATGGTTGGCCGGTTTGACTGAATTGGGCCTGCAGGCGGTATCGCAGGCCCGCATGCTTTCGGCCACAAAGTCATTTTATGGGTACCTTGAGCAAGAAGGCAGCGTACTTCACCAGCCTGCGGCCTTGCTTGAATTGCCCAGGCTGTCTCGCAAACTCCCGACCGTTCTTAGCATCGCCGAGGTCCAGGATATGATCCAACGGGTAGACCAATCCCTTCCTTCCGGTCTGCGCGATCGCTGCATCTTGGAGATTATGTATGCCTGTGGTTTGAGGGTAAGCGAAGTGGTGGGCCTTCAAAGAGCTGATTTAATGTTGGACCTGGGTTTGGTCCGGGTACGAGGGAAAGGAAACCGAGAGCGATTGGTGCCCCTGGGTTCAGAAGCCATCCAAAACCTGGGCCTCTACCTTCGCTGGGCCGATGCCGAGCAACGAATGGCAAGGGATGGGGAAGGGTTTGTTTTTTTGAGTCGTAATGGCAGGCCTTTAACCCGGATGGTGGTGTTTTTATTGGTCAAAAAACAAGCAACCCTCTGTGGAATTGGCAAAGTCGTCGGCCCCCATGCTTTTCGGCATGCTTTTGCAACCCATATGGTGGAAGCCGGAGCGGACCTAAGGGCCGTTCAGGAAATGTTAGGACACCGATCCATTCTCACCACCGAAATATATACCCACCTAAGCCGGGACTATCTCCGGGAAGTGGTCCAGCGTTTTCATCCGCTCAGTGGAGCGGCTCGTTCGAAGTCCCGCTGAGGCGGGCCATTTCTTCTTGGAGCGCACGAATCTTGTTCAAAGCATCGGCCTCTTTTTTGTTTTCCAAATCAAGGACTTTGGGAGGGGCTTTGGAAACAAAGGCCGTGTTCTGGAGTTTTTGACGAACCATGGCCAAAAAGTTTTGTTGGTATTCCAAATCTTTTTTTAATTGCTCCATCGCTGCTTCGGTATTCAAAATCACCCCTGGGTTGACCATTACCTTGTGGGAGCCACAGAGCAAGGCCGATTGATGTCCTTGGGTGCCATCTTTGGAATCCGAGCTGATCCGAGTATAGGTAAGTCGCTGAAGAATAGGCTCAAAATCATCCAAAAACACAGCGTCTTCTCCCCTGGTTAGGGTCAAAGGATGTCGGACCCCCAATTGGTTGCTCCCTTTGAAATTGCGTAAGGCGACCACCAGTTCGAGGACCATGGAGGCCTGATTGAGGTAGGCTATGTCAAAAGGCCTTGCTTTGGGGTAGTCGGATAGGCACAAAAATTCTTTCTCGTTTCGTAGGTTTTGAGGGTTGCGGAAATCCTTCATGCGATGAAACAATTCTTCGGTCACAAAAGGCATAATGGGGTGAAGGAGAGCTAACAAATCGCGGTAAAATTCTGCACTTTGTTCCAACACCGAACGATGAATGCGCGTGCCGTATTCGGGTTTGATCATTTCCAGGTACCAGGAACAAAAATCATCCCATACCAATTTGTAAATCAAACGAATGACTTCGGATAGACGATAGCTTTGGTAAGCGTTTTCGATTTCATCGAGGGCCTGCCCCAAACGTTGACCAAACCACTTCATAGCCGGGCCTGCCGTTTGGGTCGTAGTCGATTCATCGGGACCCTGCTCGTGCCAGCTCAAAAGAAGTCGGTAAGCATTCCATAATTTATTCGCAAAATGCCGACCCTGTTCCAGTTGCGTTTCGTCAAAGAGTAAATCGTTCCCGGCAGGTGAGCTAAACAACAAACCCATGCGCAGGCTGTCGGCACCGTATTGTTCGATCAAGTCCAAGGGATCCGGGGAATTGCCCAGGGATTTGGACATTTTGCGTCCTTGCTTATCACGAACGATCCCGGTGAGGTAAACGTCCTTGAATGGTACCTGACCAAGGAATTTTTGGCCGGCCATAATCATGCGGGCGACCCAAAAAAACAAGATATCGGGACCGGTGACCAGGACCGCTGTTGGATAATAATAGGCCAATTCGCCTGTAGAAGGTTTTGTAGGTGAGGGGTTTATAAAATCAGACTCAAAAACAGACATGGGCCATAGCCAGCTCGAAAACCACGTATCCAAGACATCTTCGTCCTGACGTAGGTCGGAAGGCGACCACTTTCCTTCGGTCTGGGAGGCTGCTTCCTGTACCGTGGCAGCCACCCATGTGGACCCATCGGGGGAATACCATGCCGGGATGCGATGTCCCCACCATAATTGCCTTGAAATGCACCAATCCCTGCAATTTTCCATCCAATGCCGGTAGGTTCCCATGAATTTATCGGGAAAAAGCCGTACTTCACCTCCCAAAACGGCCTCCAAAGCCGGTGCGGCCATGTCTTTCATTTTAACAAACCACTGAAGGCTTAGTCGAGGTTCCACCACGGCGTTGGTACGCTCGCTGTGACCTACCGAGGAGGTATAATCTTCCACTTTCTCGAGTGCGCCTTCGGCTTCCAGCATGGGGAGAATCGCTCGCCGAGCCTCCATCCGGTCCATTCCGACCAGGATCGTTGCATCGCTGTTCAAGCGGCCTTGAGGGTCCAAAATGTCTAAGCAAGGGAGGCGGTGCTTGAGACCTATTTCGTGATCGTTGGGATCGTGCGCGGGCGTTATTTTGAGGCAACCGGTTCCAAACGTTGGGTCAACATAGGGGTCCGCGATGATGGGGATTTCTTTGCCGATTAAGGGGATTCGAACGGTTTGACCGACCAAGTGTCGGTAGCGTTCATCCTCCGGGTGCACACAAACCGCAGCATCGGCCATGATGGTTTCGGGACGGACCGTGGCAACGGTTAACGTGGCATCGCTACCCACCACCGGATAACGGATATAAATCATTTTGGAGGCTACCTCCTTGAAAATCACTTCGTCATCGGCCAGGGCTGTTTGGCCCAGCGGATCCCAATTCACCATTCGGGTTCCCCGGTATATTAAGCCTTCGCGGTAGAGTTGAACAAAGGCGTCCACCACAGCCTGGCTTAGTTCCGGACTCATGGTAAAAGCTTCCCGTTCCCAATCCAGCGAGGCCCCCAATTTGCGCAATTGACCTAGAATGATCCCTCCGTATTTCTCTTTCCAGGCCCAGGCATGTTCTAGGAAAGCCTCTCGGCCCATGGCTTGTTTGTCCAAACCCTTTTCGGCCAAGTGCTGAACGACTTTGGCTTCGGTTGCGATCGAAGCGTGGTCGGTTCCCGGAACCCAACAAGCGTTCTTGCCTTGCATACGGGCTTTGCGAACCAACATGTCCTGGATCGTATTGTTCAGCATATGACCCAGGTGCAGGACGCCGGTCACATTGGGAGGAGGAATAACCACGGTGTAGGCTTCGCGGTCGTCCGGTTTGCTGTGAAAACAACCGCTTTGGGTCCAGCGCTCGTACCAACGGTCCTCAAGGCCCCGTGGTTGGTATTGTTTGGATTCGTTCATGGGTAGATGACAACAAATCTACTTTTCAAAGGCTTCATAAGGGTTTTCTGTGGTCAATTTTGCAATGTGCGCGCTTCTCTCAGGGTCTTGGTTTGGATGATGCCTCTATGGCTCCTCCTGGTTTGGTGCACCGGGCCCCAAGAACTGGATCAAGGGCGCAATCTTCAAGAGGATCGGGCTTTGGGCGCTCGTTTTCGGAACATTCAAGGCCAAACAGGCTATGTTGGCAAAGAAGTTTGCCGCAATTGCCATGCCGAGATTTACGA
>RFOZ01000070.1 GCA_009926405.1 Cytophagia bacterium | reverse complement strand
GTCCGGAGGTTGTTTCGTCGAAGGCGCTTGGCGTGCATTTTGCGGACCGGGTCTTGGTTCATTTTTTCGATGGAGGCCTTTCGAGTCAACGCCGCAAGGCCGCCTGGAAGGAGAGATTTCTTATAATGAGCCGTCATTACGGCCCCTTAAATAACCTATTGAATCACGGCTGGATCGTGCTTCGTTATGTTTTGAGGCGATTTGTGCCGAACTTTGCCTGAATCCCCCTTTTATGCCCTTAGACCCGTCGATCCGCTCCGTCCTGATAATCGGTAGCGGACCCATTGTCATCGGCCAGGCCTGCGAATTTGATTATTCCGGATCCCAGGCCGCCCGTTCCCTTCGCGAAGAAGGCATCGAAGTTATCCTCATCAATTCCAACCCAGCCACCATCATGACCGATCCCGTCACGGCGGATCACGTATACCTCATGCCGTTGACGGTGGATTCGCTGGAGCATATTCTGAACAAACATTCCATCGATGCTGTGCTTCCCACCATGGGAGGACAGACGGCCCTCAACCTCTGCAAAGAGGCCGATGAATTGGGCCTGTGGTCGCAACACAACATACGCTTGATTGGGGTGGATATCGATGCCATTGAGCGCACCGAAAACCGCGAAGAATTTCGCAAACTTATGTTAGAAATCGGGGTCGATGTTGCTCCTTCTCGCATCGCCAATTCCTACCTCGAAGGCAAAGAAGCCGCCGAAGAAATCGGTTTTCCGCTGGTCATAAGACCATCCTATACCCTGGGTGGAACGGGAGGCGCCGTCATCTACCGCAAAGAAGATTTTGATGCGGCTTTGAACCGCGGTCTGGATGCCTCTCCAACCCACGAAGTGCTGATAGACAAGGCCGTACTGGGTTGGAAAGAATACGAATTGGAATTGTTACGGGATGCTGCGGACAATGTTTGTATTATTTGTACCATCGAAAATATGGACCCCATGGGGATTCATACCGGGGACAGTATTACGGTGGCGCCGGCTATGACGCTGAGCGATACGGCTATGCAGGCAATGCGCGATCAGGCGATTCTTATGATGCGCTCTATTGGGAATTTTGCAGGGGGTTGCAATGTTCAATTTGCGATGGATCCGTTAACAGAGGCCATCATTGCGATCGAAATCAATCCCCGCGTTTCTCGCTCCTCTGCCCTCGCCTCCAAAGCGACCGGATATCCGATTGCTAAAATTGCCGCTAAACTTGCGGTCGGCTATCGTCTGGACGAATTGCCAAACCAAATCACGTTAAGTACTTCGGCGTTTTTTGAACCTGTGTTGGATTATGTTATCGTCAAAATACCTAAATGGAATTTTGACAAATTCCCCGGGGCTGATCGTCGCCTAGGCTTTCAGATGAAATCGGTGGGCGAGGTTATGGGCATCGGGCGAAGCTTCAACGAAGCGCTACAAAAAGCCTGTCAAAGCCTTGAAATTAACAGGGCCGGTCTGGGTGGGGATGGCAAAGGCGAGAAGCGAACCGAAGTCATTATGGAAAGCCTTGAGAACCCATCTTGGGAAAGGGTTTTTCACCTTTACGATGCGTTTGCGCAGGGGGTTCCCCTCAACTCCATTCACAAGATCACCCGCATTGACCCTTGGTTTTTGAGAGAAATCCGCAGTTTGGTTCAGCTAGAGCAACGGTTACGCTCCATGAATCTGAAAGACATCGGTCGTGATTTGATGAACGACCTGAAACAGAACGGGTTCTCGGATGTACAAATCGCGCACATGGTGCAGGATGATGTGACCGAAGAGCAAGTTCGCGCAGCTCGATTGGGCCTGGGCCTGCAACGGGTCTGGAAAATGGTGGACACCTGTTCGGCCGAGTTTCCGGCCTTAACTCCGTACTACTATTCAACCTACGACCAAGAAAATGAAAGCCTTGTAAGTGCCAAGCCCAAAGTTGTGGTTTTGGGCTCTGGACCGAATCGTATCGGGCAGGGAATTGAATTTGATTATTCCTGTGTTCACGGTCTTTTGGCGGCCCGCGAAGCAGGTTTTGAGGCCATTATGGTCAATTGCAACCCCGAAACGGTGAGTACGGATTTTAACATGGCCGACAAACTCTATTTCGAGCCTGTTTTTTGGGAGCATTTGCTGGACCTGCTTGAGCACGAAAAGCCCGTTGGCGTCATTGTTCAATTGGGCGGGCAGACGGCCCTCAAATTGGCTGAAAAGATCCACAACCATGGTTACCGCATCATTGGAACCTCCTACCAAAGCATGGACTTGGCCGAGGACCGGGGTCGCTTTAGCGATTTGCTCAAGGATCTCGATATCCCCTATCCCCGCTATGGCGTTGCCGAAACCGCTGAGGAGGCGTTGCAAATCGCCAACGAGGTGGGTTATCCAGTCTTGGTACGGCCCAGCTATGTTTTGGGTGGTCAAGGGATGTCCATTGTTATCAATGACGAAGAGCTGGAAAAAGCCGTGGTGGATTTGCTTCGCAAAATTCCAGGGAATCGGATTTTGATAGATCATTTTCTGGACCGTGCCATGGAGGCCGAGGCCGATTGCATTAGCGATGGGCAGGAGGTCATTATGTGTGGTATCATGGAGCATATTGAACCGGCGGGAATTCACTCCGGTGACTCCCATGCGGTATTGCCCCCTTTTGGACTTTCGCCCTTGGTGGTGACCCAGATGGAGGAATACACCCGTCGCTTGGCAAAAGCCTTGGATATTAGCGGATTGCTCAACGTTCAATTCGCAATCAAAAACGATATTGTTTATGTTATAGAGGCCAACCCACGGGCATCACGAACCGTTCCTTTCTTGGCGAAAGCTTACGGCCTGCCTTTTGTTAACATTGCGACCAAGGTAATGTTGGGCGCGCAAAAGGTCCAAGATCTAAAAGTTGAATATTCTTTGCAGGGCTGGGCGATTAAGGAGCCGGTGTTCTCGTTCAACAAATTCCCGAACGTGAACAAGGCTCTGGGGCCTGAAATGAAGTCCACCGGTGAAGCCATCCGATTTATCAGCGACTTGCGAGATCCTTATTTCAGGGATTTGTACAAGCGCAAGTCCATGTACCTCTCGCGGTAATAAACGCCCTCCTTCGCTTTGAGGGGATCGCGTATTGGCATTGAGGGGATCGCGTATTGGCTTTGACGGAATATCGACTTGGGTCGGTGTTATTTTTCATCCGAATTTAATCCGTAGAATTAAACAGAAGCACTTTGGTTGGGTCTAAAATCGTTTAAGAAAAGTAATTCCAACCCGATGGCTACAGCCCCTCCTCGCATTTTGTTGGTCGAAGACGACGATCGTATTGCAGAGGCCGTTTTCAATGGGCTGCGATTGGAGGGTTTCGAAGTGGACAGGGCGGCAGAGGGGCAGGAGGCCAGGGCCCTTTTTGAGTCCAAGGAGTACCAATTAGCGATTTTGGATCGGATGCTGCCCGGGGTCTTGGACGGTTTGGCCCTGTGCGCCCGCTTTCGGTCTTTGCGTCCGGATTGCGGTTTGATCATGTTGACAGCCCTGGGGACCACGGGGGACAAAGTGGATGGACTCGAAGCCGGGGCCGATGACTACCTGGTCAAGCCTTTTGATTTTGAGGAATTGCTGGCCCGAATCCGGGCGTTGTTACGAAGACATACCGGGGACAGTGGTCCGCGGCAGCT
>RFOZ01000069.1 GCA_009926405.1 Cytophagia bacterium | reverse complement strand
AAAACACGGAACAAAAGTACATTCCGTGCAGGCAGGGCCGAAGGTTTACCCGAAATTTGCAACCCATGATCTACCGTACCCTTGTTGGCTATTTCAAACCCTACGGACCTGCTGTTCTTCTGACCTTTGGTCTGGCCGCGGTGAACCAGGTTTTCTCCCTACTGGACCCCTACATTCTCCAAAAAATCATAGACCGCATTGCGGTCGCCGCCAAGGAGGGAAAACTTCAATCCTGGACGAACCAGGATTTTTTTGAAGCCTCCGGGGTCCTGGTCCTGGCCGCGCTGGGGGTCGCCATGGTAAGCCGCATTGCCAAAAACCTGCAGGACTACATGGTCAACCGGATTACCCAACAGGTCGGGGCCCGCATGTACAGCGATGGCCTACGCCATGCCCTTAGCCTACCCTACGAAGATTTTGAAGATGCCCGCTCGGGCCAAACCCTTGGAATTCTCCAAAAAGTTCGGTCGGATGTCGAGAAACTGGTATCCGCGGTCATCAATGTCCTTTTTACCTCCCTGGTCGGAATTGTTTTTGTAATGGTCTACGCGCTCAATGTTTATTGGGTCATTGCCCCGGTTTATTTTTTGTCTATCCCTCTTCTCGGTATTTTGAGCTCGTTTTTGAGCCGCAAAATCAAAGCCGTTCAATCGCGCATTGTCACCCAAACCACGGAACTGGCCGGAGCCACCACCGAATCACTTCGTAACATCGAACTTATCAAAAGCCTGGGGCTTATTAACCAAGAAGACAGCCGTTTAAGGCGGGTGACCCAACGTATTTTGGATTTGGAACTTACCAAAATCAAATACATGCGAAGCCTGAGTTTCGTCCAGGGCACCTTTGTGAATTTGATGCGGAACCTCATCGTACTGATGATGCTCTACCTGATCTTCAAAGACAAAATTTCCTTGGGGCAGTTCTTTTCGTTGTTCATGTACAGCTTCTACATTTTCAATCCCCTCCAGGAATGGGGCAATGTCTTGCAGGTTTTCCGTGAAACCGAGATTTCATTGCGACGATTTGAAGAACTCATGGCCAGCTCTCCGGAGCCTCAACCCGTGAACGCAAGACCGTTGGGCACCGTTGAATCCGTTCAATTCCAAGAGGTGACCTACCGACACCGTTCGGCCTCCCAACCGGCCGTCGAAAACCTAAGCCTGGACCTGGAGCAGGGCAAAACCTATGCCTTCGTGGGACCCAGTGGCAGCGGCAAGACGACCTTGATCAAACTCCTCTTGGGGCTATACCAACCCCGCAGCGGTCGTATTCTCATTAACGGGATAGCCTCTACCGAAATCAACCCCAACGACCTTCGCTTATCCACCGGGCTGGTGGCCCAGGATACCCAATTGTTTGCGGGTACCATCGGCGACAACCTTCGTTTTGTGGCACCGGAGGCCGATGACGCGGCCTGCCTGAAAGCCATGGAGCAGGCCGCTTGCACAGGTCTGCTGGCCCGGGCCCCGCTGGGACTGGAGACCCCCATTGGGGAAGGTGGCGTCAAACTATCAGGGGGCGAGAAACAAAGGCTGTCCATCGCCCGGGCCTTGTTGCGTCGCCCCTCCCTCCTGGTCTTTGACGAAGCCACCTCCGCCCTGGATTCCATCACCGAAGAAGGCATCACCCAAACCCTGCAGGATCTCTCCGCCCAGCGCCATCACACGGTTATTCTGGTAGCCCACCGCTTGAGCACCGTCATGCATGCCGATCGGATACATGTCATGGAAAAAGGGCATTTGGTGGAATCCGGGACCCACGATGAATTGGTCAAGGCCGGCGGACTCTATTACGCCATGTGGCGCCAGCAAATCGGCGAACGCCGCGAAAGCCTTCTCAACGCCTAATCCTTCTTATCCCTTGCTTTGATTATCCTACCTTACTTTTGGACGCTTAAGAAAATTTTTTGAACCTATGAACAAAATCCATGTAGCGAACCCCGTTGTTGAATTGGACGGTGACGAAATGACCCGGGTCATCTGGGCCGAAATCAAGAACAAACTCATCCTACCTTATTTGGATTTGAAAATCGAATACTACGATTTGGGCATGGAATCCCGGGACGCCACCGATGACCAAATCACCGTGGATGCCGCCAAGGCCATACTCAAGCACAGGGTTGGCATCAAATGCGCTACCATCACCCCGGACGAAGCCCGGGTTCAGGAATTTGGACTCAAAAAAATGTGGAAATCCCCCAACGGCACCATTCGTAACCTCTTGGACGGAACCGTTTTCAGGGAGCCCATTGTCATCCAAAACATACCTAGGCTGGTTCCCAACTGGACCGCTCCCATCTGCATAGGTCGCCATGCCTTTGGGGATCAATACCGGGCTACCGACGTGGTAATTAAAGGTCAAGGGAAATTAACCATGCGCTTTGAAGGCAACGACGGCACGGTCAAAGAGTGGGAAGTTTATCAATACCAAGGCGATGGCGTGGCCCTGGCCATGTACAACACCGACGAATCCATCCGAGGATTTGCCAGGGCTTGTTTTAACCAGGCCTTGCTCAAAGGGTGGCCCCTTTACCTCTCCACCAAAAACACCATCCTCAAACAATACGACGGTCGATTCAAGGACATCTTCGAAGAAATTTATCAGTCGGAGTTCAAAGCACAAATGGATGCCCAGGGCACTGTTTACGAACATCGACTTATCGACGACATGGTCGCCTCAGCCCTTAAGTGGCACGGCGAATTTGTTTGGGCCTGCAAGAATTACGACGGGGATGTTCAATCCGATACGGTGGCCCAGGGTTTTGGATCCCTCGGTTTGATGACCTCCACCTTGATCACACCGGACGGACTTACCATGGAAGCCGAAGCCGCCCACGGAACGGTCACCCGGCATTACAGGGAACACCAGCAGGGTCGACCCACCTCCACCAACCCCATCGCCTCGATTTTTGCTTGGACCAGAGGTTTAGAATTCAGGGCCAAAATTGATGGAAATCAGGAACTTGCGGTTTTTTGCCAACAATTGGAATCGGTCTGCATCGAAGCCGTTGAAGCCGGTGAAATGACCAAGGATCTGGCCGTCTGCATCCACGGCAACAAGGTCCGGCACGGGGAACATTACCTCTACACCGAGGAGTTTCTGAACAAACTGGATCAGCGCCTGCTGGCCAAGCGCGTTGCGCACTAAGACCCAGAGCTCTCATCCTAGATCACCGATTCCTTGAGCTCCATACCATGAGCTCTAGCAGAGGATTTGACCTCTTAGATATCCTGCGATGCAACCGGCAGGGTTTCGACTGCCTGCTTCGTAGGAACCGGACTCAGTCGGCGGAACAAAACCGTGTACAACACATCGCCGGTCAAAGCCATGGGCAAAAAGGGTAATCCGGCCACCAAAGCCGTAACCCAGCCCCCAAGATTGGTTGGATACAATCCGCCCCACATCCAGACGGTGGAGTTGGAAACTACAAAGAAGAGCAACGAAGCCAAAGGCACCCGAACCAGGGTTCCTGACAATCCAGGGCGGCTGGCCAGAGGCCCCAACAGAAAAAGTAATCCGTAAGTCAAGTACAGGACCCAAACACCAGGCTGAGCCAGATAGTTCAAGTTTTGGCCATAGTCCATGCCATAAAGCAGACTATTAACAGCCCAGTCGCCCCCTAAACAAGTCACAAACAACACCATGCCCAAAGTGAATTTGGACGAAACCGAAGACCAACGATGCAGGTTCCAAGCCAGGGCCAGGGTCGGCGCAAAGTTGACAGGATGGGGTAAAATTCTAAATAAGACCACGATCAGCACGAGGGCAACAGCGGGCCATTTGGCGAATAAGGAGGTCCAACGGGATGGGGATGGTTGCATAGCAGGTTTTTGGTGAACCCAAAGGCTCATGGACGCAAATTTACCTTTTGTCAGGCTTATTCCGAACGATGGGCGGAAGCCCGCATGCTTTGGGCCAAATCAGGTCCAAGATAGGCCTCAATTCGGTGGTGAACCCCGTAAATCAACGGTGTCATCGTCAAGGCAGCAAACCATTTAAACAAATAATTTAACAAGGCAACCGACATAACCCGGTCCAAAGGCCAGTCGGCTCCCCAATAGAAGGCAATGTAAAGAACCAAAAATGAATCGATGGCCTGGGAAACCATGGTGGACCCGGTGGCACGCAGCCAAAGACGGCCCTCACCGGTAGCTTTTTTGATTCGTTGAAACACCCACACATCCACCAACTGCCCCACCAAAAAAGCGGTGACCGAACCCAAAATAATCCAAAGCCCTTGTCCAAAAACGGCTTGGAATGCAATCTGAAAATCAGGCACACCCCTCGATAAAGCCGAA
>RFOZ01000068.1 GCA_009926405.1 Cytophagia bacterium | reverse complement strand
ATCATTACCCGACCGTACGCGGTCAAGCGCGGTTCTTTGGGCTTGGGCCTCGGTGGTGCAGTTCCACTGCCCAAGCGGCATTTGAATTTTGAGGTGGTGTACGAAGTCCTGCCCTTTTACCGTCCCGGGGTGCAGGTTTGGGCCGGCCGATTCACTTTTCCCTTGTTTATGTTCTACCCCGATCCGGACGAAAAATACCGGACTCGCTAGACCCATTTTAACTCCTAAATTATTTTTCCATGGCCCTTCAGTGCGGTATTGTTGGACTTCCCAACGTCGGCAAGTCGACCCTTTTTAATTGTCTATCGAATGCCAGGGCCCAGGCAGCGAATTTCCCGTTTTGTACGATTGAGCCCAATGTTGGGACCATTACGGTTCCCGATCAACGTCTGAACCGCTTGGCCGAATTGGTCAAACCCCAAAACCTGGTTCCCAATACCCTCGAAATGGTGGACATTGCCGGTTTGGTGCAGGGAGCCAGCAAAGGGGAGGGACTTGGCAACCAGTTCTTGGCCAATATCCGGGAAACCCATGCGATCCTCCATGTTTTGCGTTGCTTTGACGACCCCAATATCGTCCATGTCCACGGCCGGGTGGACCCTTTGGCGGACAAAGAAATTATTGATACCGAATTGCAGCTCAAGGACTTGGACTCCATCGAAAAACGCCAAGCCCGCACCGAAAGGGCGGCCAAAGCCGGGGACAAGGACGCCAAAGCCCTTCTGGAAGTATTGGTCAAGGTCAAAGCCGGATTGGAGAGGGGCGAATCGGTTCGGTCGCACGGTCTCACCCCCGAAGAGTTCGAGTTGCTCCATGACATGTTTCTCCTGACTTCCAAGCCGGTTCTCTACGTTTGCAATGTGGCGGCCGAAGATTTAGCCACCGAAAATGCGATGGTCCAAAAGGTTCGTGCCATGGCAGTCTCCGAAGGCGCGGAGGTTTTGGTGATTTGCGCCGCCTTGGAATCCGAAATAGCTGAGCTGGAGTCCTTTGAAGACCGGCAAGAATTTCTGCGCGATGCGGGAATAGGCCAAAGCGGGGTGGAACGTCTGCTCTTGGCAGCTTACAAGTTGCTCCGCTTGCAAACCTATTTTACCGCTGGCGAAAAGGAAGTCCGAGCATGGACCATACCCCAGGGCACCTTGGCCCCGCAGGCAGCCGGCGCCATTCATACCGACTTTGAAAAGGGATTTATTAAGGCTGAAGTGATTCACTACGAGGACTTTATCAAGCATGGTTCATGGTCGGCCTGTCGCGAGGCCGGCAAGGTGGGCTTGGAGGGCAAAAACTACATCGTTCAAGACGGGGATATCATGCTGTTTCGTTTTAATGTTTGAGGAATGAGCAAGGCCAATCCAAAACCCCATAACAGCGTAACGGATCCCAACGGAGTGGGCCAAAAGGGGGATTTCCTTTTTGGTTTACCCTACACGGTGGAAGAATCCGAACTCGTCATTCTTCCCGTCCCTTGGGACCTGACCGTTTCCTACGGGGATGGGACCCGCAAAGGCCCGCAAGCAGTCCTGGATGCTTCATCCCAATTGGATTTGGAAGACCCCGTGGTCTCCGAAGCTTGGACACTTCCACGGCAAATTTTGCCGTTGGATTTGCGTTGGCAGCAGCGTTCCAAATCCGAACGGCGCTGGGTTGAATCGTACCTGCGTTGGTTGGAAAACGGACAAAATGCCGAACAAGCCTCCGAAATGATGGCAGGTTTACAGACGGCCAACGAGAAATGCGGATACCTTATGGATTGGGTTCGTACCCAGACCCGGTATTATCGCAACCTCGGCAAAACCGTGGCCATTCTGGGCGGGGATCATTCCACCCCCTTGGGCTTGATGGAGATTTTGGGTCAGGACTTGGATTCCTTCGGCATTCTTCATATCGATGCCCATATGGACTTACGAAATGCCTACGAAGGCTTTGAATTCTCGCATGCCTCGGTAATGTTTAACGCCCTCAAAATCCCTTCCTTGAGTCGCTTGGTTCAGGTCGGTATTCGGGATTATTGCCCGGCCGAAAAAGAATGCGCCGAACAAGATGAGCGGGTGACTGTTTGGACCGATCATGCCTTGGCTACGGCCATGCATCGAGGGACCCTTTGGCATGACTTGTGTTTGGAAATCGTGAAGGCGTTGCCAGATCAGGTTTATATCAGCTTTGATGTCGATGGACTGCTGCCTTGTTACGCCCCTGGTACCGGGACCCCCGTGCCGGGTGGTTTGGAATACAACCAGGCCTTGCACCTGCTGGAAGTCCTTTACCAAAGCGGTCGTCGCATCGTGGGCTTTGACTTGGTGGAGGTTGCCCCTTCCAAAGGTGACCGGGAATGGAACGGCAATGTTGGGGCCCGCTTGCTGTACCGTTTGAGCAACCTATGCCTGGCCAGCAACCGTTCGGCCTTGACCCGAAACAAAGGCCGTCAAGCGGCGCCCAAAACCAAAAATTCAACCCGAAAACCCAAAATATAAATTGTTATGAAAAGAACCCTGATTATTGGAGCCGGTGGGGTAGGGTCCGTGGTAGCCCACAAATGCGCTTCCTTGCCGGACGTTTTTGGAGACCTGATGCTGGCTTCCAGAACGCGTTCCAAATGCGATCGCATCGCGGCCGAAATCGGAAAAAGCCATGTGACGACCGCCGCTGTGGATGCCGATGAGGTTCCCCAATTGGTCGCTCTGATGAAGGATTTCAAGCCCACCCTTTGCATCAATGTGGCCCTACCTTACCAGGACCTGACCATCATGGAAGCCTGCCTGCAATGCGGGGTGCATTACCTGGATACCGCCAATTACGAGCCCAAGGACGTGGCCAAATTCGAATACCATTGGCAGTGGGCTTACCACGATCGCTTTGCCGAAGCCGGTCTGATGGCCTTGTTGGGATGTGGCTTTGACCCTGGCGTGACCGGAGTCTTCACGGCCTATGCCGCCAAGCATCACCTGGACGAGTTGCATTATCTGGATATCGTGGATTGCAATGCCGGGGACCATGGCAAAGCCTTTGCAACCAATTTTAACCCCGAAATCAATATCCGGGAAATCACCCAAAAGGGACGCTATTTCGAAAGCGGTCGTTGGGTGGAAACCGAGCCGTTGAGCATTCATCAACCGATTGATTATCCAGGGGTTGGCCCCAAGGATTCCTACCTCCTGTACCACGAGGAATTGGAGTCTTTGGTCAAAAACTTCCCAACCCTGCGCAGAGCTCGTTTCTGGATGACCTTCGGTCAACAGTACTTAACCCATTTGCGGGTTTTGGAGAACGTAGGCATGACGTCCATTGCTCCGATCCAATTTCAGGGTCAGTCCATCGTCCCCTTGGAATTCCTCAAAGCGGTTCTGCCGGAACCTTCGTCGCTGGGTGCCGGATACCAGGGTCAGACCTCGATCGGTTGCCATATCCGCGGTTTGAAGGACGGCCAAACCAAGCATTACTATGTTTGGAACAACTGCGATCACGCCGAAGTTTACCGGGAAATTGGGGCCCAGGCCGTGTCCTACACGACCGGTGTACCGGCCATGATTGGCGCCAAAATGATGATGGAAGGCACCTGGACCGGGAAGGGCGTATTCAACGTAGAAGAATTCAATCCAGACCCCTTTATGAAGGATTTGGGTGTTTACGGCCTGCCCTGGCACGAGGTCGTGGATGGACCGTCTCCTTTTGATGACTACGGTTCCCATGCTTGACCTTCAGGCTTTAAGGGCCGCTAGGGATGGTTATGATCCTCATCGTTTGGATTGGAATACCATCCCTTCGCCGTGTTTTGTGATGGACGTCGATCGGTTGTGTTCCAACATGGCTTTTTATACCGAATTACAACGCCAAATTCCTGTTCAGTTCATCCTGGCTCTCAAGGGATTTGCCATGTTTTCGGTCTTTGACCGTATCAAGGAGGCCATCCACGGGACCACGGCATCCTCTTTGCATGAACTGCGCCTGGGCTCGACTCGGTTCGGTGGTTCCCAACACATTTTTATGCCGGCCTATCCTCCGGAGCAGGTGGCCGAGATCGCCAGCATGGCGGATCATGTTTCCTTTAATTCGGTATCCCAATTCTTGCAGCACGGGGCGGCTTTTCGGAGGCATCGAGCGGATGTTCTATTGGGGTTGCGGATTAACCCAGGCTATTCGCCGGTTAGCACAGACCTGTACAACCCATGCGCCGCCAGTTCGCGTTTGGGAACCCGGTTGCTTGATCTGGAAAAGGGTTATCCTTCCTTGGTAAAGGCCGGTTTGGAACCGGATTTTTTGCATTGCCATAACCTATGCGAGAGTGGGGCCGATGCCTTGGCCCAAAC
>RFOZ01000067.1 GCA_009926405.1 Cytophagia bacterium | reverse complement strand
CATACTCACCGGCCGCCATGGACAAGGCACCGGCGACCAGACCCGCTACCGTTGCCAGCAGAATATCCGACCTTTCGGTGCCCGCCGAAGCAATCCCCACCGCAAGACTGGCGATCGAAATAATCCCATCGTTGGCGCCCAGGACCGCCGCACGGAGCCAATTGCTGCGGTGGATATAATGTTCAAAAGGCAGGTTGGTTGGATTGATCATAGGGCTGGGATGCTGGGTGAAAGGCTTGGTCAAAATTGGTTCATCGATGACAGACTACCAAGGGTACGGGACGAAGATGCGATAGGAACTCTTATAAACCCCGCTTTCTTTAACGTTATATAGAGTCTTGGCAGGATAATTAATAGCAATATAGCTATCTAACTATATATTTGCAATACACTTTCTCTGTTAAACCTGCCGCTGAACCATGGGACTCACCAAAACCGAGCATTACCCCCCGACCCTTCTCCAAAGGGCGGATGTTTTCAAGGCCTTGGGTCATCCCGCTCGCTTGGCCATTGTGGAACATCTCCTGGCCCAGGATCGTTGCATCGCCGGTGATTTGGTGCATGAATTGCCACTGGCTCAGCCCACCGTTTCTCGGCACCTGCGCATTCTTCAATCCGTTGGATTCATTGTTGGGGACATCGCCGGTCAATCCATCTGTTATTGGGTGAACCCCGAGCTCACCGAAATGCTACGCAATTACTTGCATCACATGCACGAAAAAACCCTAGCCTGTTCCCAAAAAGGTTGTGTTTAAGACCCAAAAATTCGTAGAAAGCCCCCGTTTTTATAGACCAAACAATTGGACCAAACAAAATAAACATAAATTGTTGTAACCATGAAAATACAATCTTTTCTTCAGACTCTCGCCGCAATGAGCGAACTTCGTTGGGCCTTGCCGGATGGAAGTCTTGTCCCCGCCCATGCCCATGTTACCGAAGTCGCCTTGATGACACGTCGTTTCGTGGATTGTGGAGGCACCCACCGCTTGGAGCGCCGCATTCAACTTCAGTTATGGGTCGCTGGCGATGTGGATCATCGTTTGGAACCCTCCAAGCTGATGCGCATAATTCGCGATACCGAGGCATGGATGGAATGGGATAACCACGAAGTGGAGGTGGAATACCAGGGGAAGACCATCGAAAGGTACGGCGTGGAAATCATGGAGGGTGTTCTTGCTTTGCAGCCCCTGCAAACCAATTGTTTGGCCCAAGACCGCTGTGGGGTGCCTATTGCGGAGGATTCTTCGAACTCGATGAGTCCCGTTGTGGGTCGTTGCAAGCCGGGTAGCGGTTGTTGCTAAGGTTCCAACGACCAAGTACCATCTTCAAAACCCAAGTCCAATAACAAACAAAAAATCAAAATATCAAACGATGATTCAGTTACCACAGCAAATCCATAAGTACAAAAAACCG
Organism: Cytophagia bacterium; assembly: GCA_009926405.1. Lineage (GTDB taxonomy): Bacteria > Bacteroidota > Bacteroidia > UBA7662 > UBA7662 > SYHX01. The sequence continues at coordinate 3,155 of RFOZ01000067.1, read as the reverse complement.
ATTGTTATTACAACATCCATCATTGTATTACAAATTGTTTTTGGGTTTGACCCAAAGTTCACCTTGATAAATTTGATTTGGTTGTTGGTTTAGGTTTTGGTAAAGAAAGTTAATCACGCGATGTTTATAACAACCTACTTATGAAAATACTGGTTTTGTGTACGGGAAATAGTTGCCGTTCCCAAATGGCCGAAGGGTACCTTCGGAAATACGCCGATGCATCGGTCGAAGTCTACAGCGCTGGCATCGAAGCCCACGGACTCAATCCACAGGCGGTGGCCAGAATGGCCAGGGACGGCGTGGATATTTCGGGCCAAAAATCAACGCTGGTGGATGAATACGCCACGATGGTCTTTGATTTGGTACTAACGGTCTGCGATAACGCCCAAGAAAATTGCCCGATCCTGCCCAGCAAAGCCGGCGCCCCAACGGTTCGCCTGCACCACAGTTTCCCGGACCCTGCCAAGGCCCAGGGAACACCGGAGGAAATCCAGGAGGCCTTTGACTCGGTCCGGGATCAGATCAAAGACTATTGCCGTCGAATGATTGACCCCAACGGCTTGCTTGTTACAACCCCAGTTGATAGGTGAGCAAGTAGTAACGTGGAGCCTGGGGGAAAACATAGCTGTCCGTGACGGGTTCTCCGATATCATTGAGGTAACCGAAAGTATAACCATGGCCGACGTATTGGTGGTTGAGGAGGTTAACAATTCGGATTTGCAGGCTTTCGTTTTGGGATTTAAGCAATCGTTTCCCTAACAAAGTCCCGTTCCATTGTATTTGAAGCTGATGAACCGTGTAGGGGTCGATGCTTCGGTTAAGGTCGCCTGAATTGTCCAGGTATTGTCGTCCGACCCATTGCAAGTTCCATAAAACCTCCAAATTTCGACGGGGTTTCCAGGTCCAGGCAGCTCCCAGCATTTGTTCAGGAGACAACGCCAAGGGGGTTCTAATTCTTTCCGCAACAAATTGATTATTAACAAATTCAATAAAACGGTCGACGCGGTTTCTGGAGAGGGTACCCTGTAGGTGCAAACGGTGTTGGGAATTGAGGTCATGTTCGATTTGAAATTCCCATCCCAAGCGTCGAGAGCGTGGGACATTCACACGGGTATAGGCTCCAACGTCGTTGATACGACCTGTTAGTAACAATTGGCTTCGATATTCCATCCAATAAAAATTCGAGAAAGCTCTGGTTTTTCTCCCCAAGTATTGAGATCCGTATTCCAAGTTGGCCATTCGTTCGGGCCTTGGATAAGGGTAAGCAACGAGGATAAGGTTACTATCACTGCGCCCGTAGGCATTGGCAAAATCATCCCTCACCGGTTCTCGATGGCCAAAACCAAGGTAGGCATAGTGAGACCATCGGTCGTTGGCTTGAAAGTGGAGTCCGGTCTTGGGATTCAAAAAGTTAAAATATTTTTCAATCGGACGAGGCTGTCCATCTCCGCCCTCTCCGATAAGTTGGTAATGGATCCCCCTCAGTTGGAGGTCTCCGTACCATTGAAGTCTTCCGTCGCGGCTGAGAGGGCTTTGTTTTTTGGCGAAAGCGGATACTTCGCTTTTGACGGCCCGGTTTCGGTAATACTCGTGTTCAGGCAGGCTGAGGGCTCCTACTCGGGTCCATTGAACGCGGCCAAAATGCCATCCGGTATAGCGCTGAACCTGGGCCCCGAGCGTCCAGCCTCGGTACTGAGCCTGAAGTATTTGCCCCACAAAGTGATTATCCAGCCACCGTTGACGAATCAAATCGGAATGGGTTGCCAAAAGAGTCAGGCTGTCGTTCCCAACCCGGACGGGCGGAAGGCCGTAATCAGCCAAGGCTTGACCGACCGCATATTCCTCGTAATACCCGTAGCCCCTCGTATAAAAGAAAGTGTTATGAATGGACCATCCCGATGGACGTTGGTGTTTGATGGAGTATTGCCAATGGTCTTGGCGATAATTGTCGGTTTGGTTGGGATAAAAGGCGGTCTGTCCCGAATCGTTGGTGAACATTCCGGCGTAATTGAAACGAGGGTTGTCCTTCCATTCCGAGGCGGCAAGTCCATACCAGGCCTGACCTGTTTTTTCACGGCCCGAAAGAACCGACCAGCGGTGAATGGTGTTACGGTTTTTGTATGCCAAGGACGCAGCCAGGGAATAAAGTTGACTACCGGATCGGTCAACGTAGCCGTCGGAGTGGATGCGGGAGGCGCGGACCTGGGCAGACCAGGCCCCGGAAGGGGAAAGGGTGTTGGCGGTAAAGCTTTGAATTTGAGTACCAAAGCTTCCTCCGCCCACCCGCAGGCCTATGCCCGGGCTGTCAGTTTCGCTGTGGGTTTCGAGGTGAATGCTGGCTCCAAAGGCTGAGGATCCGTTGGTGCTGCTGCCCAGCCCGCGCTGGATTTGGACGGAGCTGAGCGAGGAGGTCAAATCCGGCATATTAACCCAAAACAAACCGTGCGATTCAGCATCGTTGACCGGTACTCCGTTCAAGGTGACGTTGATGCGGGTCATGTCCGAACCGCGTATGCGTAAATTGGTATAACCTATTCCGGCACCGGCATCGGAGGAGGCCAGGGTCGATGGTTGAAATTGCAAAACATAGGGCATGTCCTGGCCGGTGTTTTGTTTGCGCAATTCGTCGGCATCCATTCGGGTGGAGGTGACCGGTGTTCCGGGTAGGACATGACCGGCGGTGACCACCACCTCTTCGCGCAGCAGAACAGAAGGTTGCAGGGTAATGACCCGAAGGGTCGAAGCCAATGTGGATGAGTCCGCTTGGGATCCCGAAGCGATCAACATCCGCAGTGTTTGGTAGCCGACATAACGAACCACAAGATTTTTGGCCGTTTCGGGTCTAACCAAGACAAATTCCCCCTGATGGTTGGCGGTGGTGCCCCTGTTGGTCCCCTCCCAAAAGAGGGTTGCACCGGCTAAAGCTCGGCCTTGGGGGTCCACAACGAGTCCTTGAAAGGAGGTCGAAGGGGACTTGGGCGCTGGTTGACCCTGAACGCTAGCCAGAAAAATCGTTGCTAAGAGGCCAAGGGAAGCAATAAAGAGGCGAAAAAGGGGGGTGCTCATGGGGTTTTTTGGGTTTGAACGGAACAAAAAACCGGGTCCGGAGCCGACCCAAGCCTGTGAAGGCTTTCATCTTCCCTACGCGGGCATGA
>RFOZ01000066.1 GCA_009926405.1 Cytophagia bacterium | reverse complement strand
GCAAAAAAGGTCAATAAAGCCGTATATTGGCCCTTTATCCATTTTTGCCTTCGTTCAAAACTTCCTTTTCAAGCCCTATCCAATGACAATTTCACGCTTTTGGGGACTTACCCTGGGCATCGTCCTAGCTGGTTTGACCGACCTTGGTTCCGTCGTATATGCCCAACCTTTGACCCTGGAGATAGGCGCCAGCACCCAGGCCAAATGGAACAACAGCCAAACACATATTCTTGGCAAATTCCGGGAAACCTATCTGGTTCTGGGGCCTGTAAGCCCTGGAGAATTTCAAATGGTTCATTTTGACAAAAGCCTTCTGCCCCTCAAAGTCGTCGAGGGTTCTTTTGCCAAAGACCAGAAATTAGTGCACCAACTTCAGGAAGCCTGGCTTTTGGAGGACCGTGTTGTAGCCCTAACGCATTGTTACAACAAGGCCATCAAACAAGACCAATACAACCTTTGGCATCTCTCGGTGGATGGTGAAGTCCTCAAAGGACCGGTTGAAGTGCATCGTGCCAACGGTAATGGCAAGTCGGTGGATCCAAACCTGCGTCCTTTGGCGGGTGCGTCTTTGGACGGGAACCGTCTTTATGTCCTGGTGAATACCGCCCCAACCTACGGTCAGGAAATCAGCGGTTTGATTTGCCGCCTCTACGATACCGAACTTGAAATGGTAGCCCAACATATTCTCAATTTCCCGGTCCAAAACCAAGCTGCCCGCCTGCGTTCCGCCACTTTTCGCGATGGCTCGGATGCCCTCTTGACCTTGGAACTTCAAACAGTCACCAAAAACAACGCCAAATCAAGCTCACAGAGCGGCAGCGCCTTGCAGTTATGGCAAATTTCCTTGAACCGCAACCAATACACCCAACTTCCCATTGCGTCCGATGAACTACCTTATGTACACGGTGTTCAGGCAAAATGGTCGATGACGAACCCGCTCATTCCGGTGGTTTCGTCGGCCTTGGGACTGAGCCCCAAAACCGGTACCCAAAACATCCTCGTCCAAAAATTCGGCGGTAAGGATTCCATTCCTATGCACCGCTTTGCCTTTGAAATCCCTCAAGGTTTCCGGAAATCAGCCGAGACCAACAATCGGAAATTCAGGGATACAGGCAACCCAAAACGTCCTCTCAAAGAGGTCATGGACCTTCAAATGAAGGTGGTTGAGTTGGACAAGGATCGCTTCACCGTTCACGCGAACATCGAGCGCACCAATCGTGAAATCCCAGCCGGTATGAAAGCCGACGATGTGGCCGAAGAAAAAGTAATAGTAACACAATACAACCAGGGCGGACTGATGATCAACGGCAGCTGGACCAAAGGCCTTCAAGAGTCCTACGAAATCGCCCTGGATCAAATCCTTGTTGCCAAAGGCTTTCCCCGTCCGAACGGAATAGCTCCCATGGTACATCCTGATCACAATATTGTCATTTACAACGAATTACCGACCAATCTCAAAGCCCGAGGTAAGGACTTCAAGTTAAGCGGCCTTACCAACGAAAACCACAAAGAAAGCCGCAGCACCCTCCTTTACATCGACCCCAACGGTCGTTACAATTACCACCAACTATTTGCAGACCCTACCGATCAGGGCAAGGTATATCCATACGCTTTGTACCGCGAAAACTCCCATACTTATCTTCTTTTGGGAACCGATACCAAGGGCAGAATGCGGATGCTTCGCGCATCGTACTAAGCTTCCTTTAGGGACGGGACCAAACGCTGTCCTTTCCCCTACCAAACCGACCCAAAGCATAAACCCACAGTTCCCAAGTAGGGCTACCGGCGTATTGCAAACGCACCCAAGTCCTAATGGCGTGGTCAGAATCCAGTCCACTCCTTCGGGGCAAAGCGCCCAAATCAAAAACCGATGGGGCTTCACCGGAATCTCGATAGGATAACCACTGCAATCGGCTAACCATGAGCTGCCAAGGCAAGGCCCAAGACCGGAATTCCTTGCGGAGCCAAGGCCGGCCCACGGCTTGCAAAACAAACAACAATACCCCAGTACCAAGGTTAATCGCCCGCATTCCTCTTCGATAAGAGGCCGTTGGCAAAGGCAACGCTTCCAATCCCGGACTTTCTCCCTCCGGCCAACAAACTTCCCCCGCCCCGATGAGGACGTCCAGGCCTTCCGGAAGAAATTTAAACGAAGAGACCTGACCCGAAAGGCCCTCCATGGTTCCAATCAACTCTTTGTAGGACAGGGTGCGGGTGTCCAAAATCACCTCGTCTGGCTGAAGAAACTTGACCAATTCAGGCCATTGTTTGGCTGAAGCCAACGTACCTTGATTGGCCTGTGGCGAAACGGACCCCAACCAACGCCTACCGGCTTGGCCCTGCAAAAGTTTGCGCGCCACTTCCAGCGAGGATTCCTGTCCGTACCCTACCACCCGGCCTTCTCCGTGTTGGGGGCTTTGGCTTTTTTCGCCCCACAGCAGGGTCTTGACCAATCCCTTCAGGACCAAAGAAAACAACAGACAGAGCAGGGCCCCCGCCAGGATAATACCCCGCGAAAACCTCCACTCCGATGGCAAAAATGCATAAACGAAGCCAATCAAAAGCGAACCTGTCAATATTCCTCGAATAAGCCGGTGGGGACGGTAAGGCTTTTCGTAAGCCCCGTTAAGAACCGACGAAAGCACCCAAATCAGCACATAAACAGGCAGGACCCGGTAACGAAACTCGTCAGGATAGACCAACCCTTCGTTGGTTTTGACGGATTGCTCCCAAAAACGCGTTAGCCATAACATAATAAAGCCAAAGCCGGCCGCATCCAACAACGGGTGAAAAAACCATTCCGACCAACGCCGCAACAAAGCCAAAAAAGCCCGTCCAGCGATGCCCGCTCTTAACAATAAATGCAGCCAAAAAAAACGGGTTCGATCGTAATACCGTTCCGAAAAGGTCATCATCGCGCCGTAAAACAACCGAACATACCGCATCGATTGCTTTTGGGTACTCTCTCCCTTGAAGTGAACAATCGATGTTTGGGCCAGATAAAGATTTGTGTAACCGGCCTGTACAATCCGGTAAGACCAATCAATGTCTTCACCGTACATAAAATAACGCTCGTCAAGCCATCCAATTTGGGCCGCCACCGAAGACCGAACCCACATGAAGGCGCCCGCAAGGACAGAAACACGATGATTTTCGCGATGATTCAAATGCCCCAAATGATACGCCGACCAACGGGGATGATGAGGGAAAAGCGAGGATAATCCGGTCAATTTGTACAAGGCGGCCGCTGGATCCGGAAAACCCCTTTTGGACTCTTTCAAGAAAATCCCCCGTCCATCCAACATCCGAACCCCCAAGCCACCCACGTTGGGGTCTTCTTCCATCGCAGACCAGCAAAGCCACAACGTATCCTCCGACAGGACTGTATCGGGATTTTGTAACACCGCGTAGCGTCCTTTGGATTGCTTAAGAGCCAAGTTGTTTGCCTTGGAGAATCCCAGATTTTTTTCGCTACCAATCCATCGTACCCAAGGAAAGTGGGTGGTTACAAGTTGTTCGCTGTTATCGCCCGAATGGTTGTCAACCACAAAGACTTCCACCAGATCGGGTGCAGGGTGTTGTCTGCTGGATGAAGTTCGCCTAGGAATCCCTGTTGGAACAACGACTTCAGGAGGAACGCCCGTTGTTCGCTGAGCATACGCCATAGCAAAATAATCCACCGACCGTTGCAAGGATTCCAACGCCAAGTACAGGTACGCGGGTACCTTGTAATTTACGATAACAACGGATATTTCCAAATTCTCAGCGCCTTGAATTAATACAAACTCGTACCCAGGCCCACTTGAGTGACCCGAACGTTTTGACTAGGGACCCCCAAGGATTGCGAAAAACGAAGGGCATAGGGACGTCCCCCCAGCAAAACCCGAGCCCCGGCACTGTACAACAAGCCCCACTGATTCAAATTGGAATAATACTCCCGAATGATATTCCCGGAATTGTCCAGGTCACGTTTCACCCAAAAATTGTTAATGAAATTATATTCCAACCCAAAGCCTCCAAAGAATCCCACCGCATCGTCCCGGTCAGCCAGGCTACCCCGGCCCAGGTTCAACTCCAGGAGCATGGGCACATTGACCATAAACAAGCTACCTAAATTGCTCCATTGCAGGGCCAATCCCAGGTTGGACCCTGCGCTCACGGACATCAGTTCGTTGGGGGCCCAAAAAGCGTAACGGGGGCTGTAATTGAATCCCTGCAGGACCAATCCGGATCCCGAGCTAAGGTTTGTCGGCTGGTACCAATAAAGCCCGGTTGTTAATTCCTGCATAAATTCAGGACGCGCCTGGCGAGCCATCCGATGACTCGATTCCGAACGGCCTGCTCGGGGTTTGCTTCGGGAACCGGCCGCATAGCGGTCAATAGCGCCACCCTGCGCCTGGACTTCTCCATGGACACCCAGCAAAAGCAGGCCAACCACCAGCGATATTCCCAAAAGCCATCGTGACGTCATACAGGGGTGTTTTTGCTTTATCAAAAGTACTGACCTTTCCTATCTTTACTGCTAAAGGCTCACCCAACTCATCATGCAATTTACCAGCATTCGCGAAATTCACCTCAAATCCCGCAATCTCCGCAAAAGTCTTTCTTTTTATCAAGACCTCTGCGGGTTTCCGGTCCTTTCCTATATCAAAGACAAGCATGCCATTTTTAATGCAGGTTCCAACCTGCTTTATTGCCACCAACTCAAAAGCGGCGAAGAATTTCCGGGCGGAACAGCCGCTGAATTCATGAATCAATTTCTCTCCCTCGAAGCCTGGCCTGGAGAATTCGATAACAACCTCGACGAACTGCGTGATAGCGAATACAAAATGTTATCCGAAGGACAATACGACAACAACAAGCGTTTTTTTCGAATGGAAGACCCCGATGGCAATTTGGTTGAAGTTGTGGAATCAGGCCATTGGGACCTGTAGTTCGTTTCTCTTGTATATCGCACTAAACATCAAGCCTTTGATTAATCAACGAACAATTCCGCAGGCCCTTCGCAGCAAGGGTTTGGGGCTTTGGATCTTTCTTTTTGGGTTGTTGTGGAACGGGCTTGCGTCCGCCCAAATGCTGGATCCGGTCCGATGGACCACTTCGATAACCCGTGTGAACGATAGCACGGCGCGTTTGATAATGGATGCCAAAATCGATGAAGGCTGGCATTTGTATTCGCAGTTTATGAAATTCGGTCCGGATCAATTTGGCCCCGAACCCACCGTGTTTCAACTTCGTTTGCCGGCCGGTATCCGT
>RFOZ01000065.1 GCA_009926405.1 Cytophagia bacterium | reverse complement strand
TCGCCTGCCAAACTGGAAGTAGAACGAGTATTCAGGTACCCACTAAAGACAGGGGCCGCTGGGTTGGTCACCTCAAAGGCCATCACCCCACCAACGCGCTCCAAAGCGATGAAAGCGAAGGTACGCGAGCCGATTTTGCCAACGGCGACACCCTCGGGCTCGGGGCCTTTGGAGCGGCTGCGGTTTTTGCGGGTATTGCTTTCGCTGTCAGCATTGAAGAAGGGGCCCCAAGTTGGGTCGGCCAACACAATCGACTCGATCAAGTTCTTGGACTCGTAAACCTGGGCACCGGTGGCGGCATTGTATATCGCAAAGGAGCGAGGCCCCACCATGTGCAATTCATCGTAATCACCGTCAGCGTCCAAATCTCCGCTTTGGTTGGTGATTCGAAGACGACCCAAGGCATGGGTTTCCTTCAACATGGCACCGTTGGGGAAGCGGGTTGGATCCAAATTGACGGCGCCAACGGTGGTGCGCTCATTCAAAGCCGTGTACTCGCGCTCATCTCCTTCGTTGGCGGTCACCAAATACGTAGTGGTACCTACCGTGAATTGAGCAAGTGCATCCGGCATATAAAACGATTTAACCGGCCAGTTGGTCATCAAAACAACCCCGTTGTTATCCGATGCATCAAATCCATTTTGAGCGGTCTGATGATTTTTCATGCCCATAGGGGTTATGTTGGTAACAATTTTGTTAACCAAATCCAAGTGAGCAATGGAATTGTTTTCCTGAAGTGTTACCCAAGCCTTTGTATTGTCCGAAGATACTGTAATATACTCTGGCTCAAGATTTTGAGATAAAGTTCCGAACGTAGATCCCTTGCGAACACCCGACGCCATCAAAGATGCGCTTATGGCATTGAAACCCGTAAAATTCAAGGTTGTTACATCCGATTGAACATAATTGGTGTCTTGAACATCGATGATGCTTACCGAACCTTCGGGATCTACCGAGAAGGTCGTATTGGGCTGACCTTCGTTGGCTGTCAAAAGGTATTTTCCATCGTGGGTAAAGGTGATCATATCAGGCAAGGCACCGACCGTTACTTGGCCTTTGTAATTACCCAACGTATCAAAGAAAATGACGCGTCCAGGGTTTTGTTCGATTGAGTCCGGGCTGGCAACGGCCAACAAACCGGGCTTGACGGCCAAGCCCGTAATTCCGCCGTAAGGCTGCATGCTCACCGAACCCAAGGTCACGGGTGACGAAGGATTGGCCAAAGAAACCATATCGAAACGGCGCTGAACGCCAGAGCTCAAATAAGCTCTTTTGCTAATCGGATCGTAAGCCACCACCTCGGTTGTGGCTGCGAGCCCCGGAGTGGGATCAAAGCTAGCCAAGGGAGTCATGACCACTGCACCACTGGAAACAGGGGCCTGTCTATCATCGTCTGTGATAAAATAAGTAAAATAATCGGCCCCGGTCAAAGTCAAACCTTCAAGGCTATCGATTTTGAATACCAAATATTCGTCATCCTCTACAGATGCATCGTTGTTGATAGTCAACGGGATTTGGATGGCCGTAGGGCTGTTGGTGACTTGAATGCGTTGGGTTTGCCAACCGCTGAGATCGGCCGTGGATCCGTTGCTCCAAGTGCTGAGCAGAGAGATGCGGAAAGAACCGTTGGCAGGTAGGGTTGCTACATTGGATAGGGTCACCGGGATGAAGGCACCGCTACCGTTTTCTGAAATCGTCTTGAATCGAGAACCGAAGGCAATGCTGCCCAAGTTACCGGTCACTGTAGGTAACATTGTTCAATGCTGCTGCATTGCTGTCTGCCAATTCACAATTACCGGCCGTGGTGAGGTCAAAAGACAAGGACGTGGGGCCGCTCTGGAGAATAACGAAACGCATATTAAAGAGCAAGCCGTTCACATTGATGGCATTGGCGTCAAACCAACCTGCCCGGAACTGGGATCCGCTATCTGAAAAATTGGCACCTAGGTTGTAAAAATACCCGCAGTTACCCAACAGGGAATTGCTGAGCGCAGGAAGGACGGATGTTGGCAAGCCTGCACAACGCAGGCGAGTGCTGTCGTAGTTGACGGCCAAAGAAATCGCGCCGACTGTAAAAGCAGGGTCCATTTGAATGTTAACTGGAACCGATACCGTATCCCCAACGCGACCTGCAACAGAACCCAACGAAAGCGATGGGAAAGAAATGGCCTGTACTGAACCGTTCACAAAGGTGAGTCCAGGCAAGGGAAGGCCATCGGCATCCCCTAATTCGGTCAAGCCCGGCGTCGCCAAATCCCAAGCCAAAGAAGCCGTGCCCGATCGCAGAATGACGAATCGTATTTTGAACAAGGTTCCTGAAACGGTGGCAGGGTTCAAATCATACCATGACAAACGGAATTGTGAAGCGGAGGTATTCAATGCAGCACCGGTTCCCGAAAAAAAGCCGCAATTCGTTAATAAATTAGCGGTGGTTACGGCGGGCTGAACGTCCACCAACGAAGACAAACAACGAAGGCGCGTTGAGTCGTAATTGACACCCAAAGTCATGGCCGAAACCACCAAGGATCCAGAACCTGTAACGGTCACGGGAACCAAAACGGTATCACCGACGAGCCCGCTCACTTGACCCAAGGCAAGACCTTGAGCCGTGGCTTTGCCCGGTAAACTCAACAAGGCAATGAAGCCTAACAGCAAGAAAAAGGTTTTTTTCATTTCAGACTTTTTTTTTCAAAATTCAATGGGCTGTTTTATGGCTTTATGAAGCCCAAATCACCTTGAGGTGAATAAAATTTTAAGTCCGTGTTAAGAGGGCCTGCTTGGTATGGGTTGGTTTATGCTTCGGTTTGAGCTTCGGCTATGGATGCTGAAAGCAGGGTTTACCTTTGACCCAACCCAGCATGGCCTTGCGTAAACCCTCCAAACCTGTTCAAAAAGCCCTGGGTTGGTCTATCCTTCAATCGGCTTTCAAGCTTACCGGGCTCTACGGGGTCGGCAAGCTCATGGCCCTTTGGTTCGGACCTGCCGGTTTGGCCTTGATCGGTCAATTCCAGAATTTGTTGTATTTGCAACAAAATGCGGGGGGCTTTTCTATTTACAATGCCCTCATTCAGGGTTTGAGCCGCCTAAAGGGGGGAAAACAACCGGCCAAGAGCTTCTTTAGCGATGGGCTGCATTTTGGTTTGACCTTGAGTTTAGGGGTTGCCGTGGTTTGGTGGGCCCTACTGCCATGGGCCTTCATCCCCCTTTTGGGGAAAGACTTCCCGTTGTGGTTGGCCATCGTGATGCCCGTGATGGCCCTGGGTTCGACCTTTTGGGCCGGAGCGCTGGCCCTGGCAGCGTCCGAGCGTCATTACAAACGAAACGCTTTGCTCAATATGGCCCAAACAGCCTGGACCATTTTGCTTTTTGGAATCCTGGGGTATCGCTGGGGTTTGACAGGCGCTTGTTTGGGCCTGGGTTTGGCCCAGGTACCGCTGGCGATTTATTCCTATGGGTATCTAAGGCCCCAAATTGGGGGTTGGTGGCGGCAAATTCTCTCCTTTTGGGTTCGGCGAGGATACCTGCACTCGCCACTTTGGCCCTTGGTCGGTATGGCGTTGTATTCGGTAGGGATCACGCAATTGGTTCTGGTTATCGTTCGCTCACATCTGCTTATAGAATTTTCAGCCGAAACTGCGGGTTGGTGGGAAGGGGTCCAACGCATTGGAAACCTTTGGGTACCGGTTATATCGACACTAATGACATCGCATTTTTTGCCATCGCTAAGCGAGGTTCGTGACCGAAAAACCTACACCAAACTCTCCTTACAAGCCGCATTGGGGTCCTCGTTCTTGGTAGGTCTCTACGCACTCTTTGTTTTGGCTTTGGGGGGTCGGGCCATTTCATTTATGTTCAGCGAAGCCTTTACCCCGATGTTGGTGATCCTACCCTTGCACTTGGCAACGGATGTACTCAAAGCGGGTGTTTGGGGTCTCCACAATGCCATGCTTTCACGCCAAAAAGCAAGTTGGCTCGTGATGATTGATCTTGGTTTTCAAACATTTTATGTGGTTGGCGTCCTTTGGGGAACCGCCCGCTATGGGTGGGAGGCTTCGGTAGCGGCCTACGCCTTGGGAATGTGCCTTAATGCCTTAGTTACCATTGTATTATGGAAAAAAACGCAAAGTGAATTTTCAAGGAAAGAAACCAAATAATAATTTAACATGGAATCGTACCTTCATAAACCATCGGATTATTTTGAGCACGCTCGAATGGATGTCCTTCGATGCCTTGGGTCCGTTGAGGGAAAACGAATCCTGGAACTGGGTGCGGGGGGTGGCTATACCTTGGCCCATGCAAAAGCCGTTGGCAAGGCAGCGTATGTAGCTGGTGTTGAATTAATGACACTGGAAGGTACGGTTCAACAAAATCCTTGTATTGATGAATTCTTGATCAGGGACCTTTCATCGCCCGTTCCTTCTATGAAATGCGATGCCTTTGACGTCTTGCTGTGCCCGGATGTGCTGGAGCACTTGGTAGATCCTTGGAATGTGTTAAGAAATTGGTCGGTTTATCTCAAGCCAGGCGGAATCCTGGTTATATCCCTTCCCAACATCAGAGAAATTTCCGTATTATGGAAAATTGCAGTTCAAGGGAACTTTGGTTATACTCCGGATGGAATCCTGGATCATACCCATCTGAGGTTTTTTGCAAGACAAAACGCAGGCGCCTTGCCGGACCCTGATCAATACGAACAAATTCGTGTTATACCGGCCATGCATTACCAAAAAGGACCTCGCTTCCGCCCCTGGATAAGCCGATTGAGTTTGGGTTGGGCGGATGACTTTTTGACTCATCAATGGTTTGTTACGGCCAAGAAGAGGGCCTAAAATATTGATTTTGAACGCAAAAGAAGCAGACGCCTCCGATAGTATGCTCACTTTGGGAGTCATCGTTGTGCACTTTGGCCAACCGGAATTAACGCTTCGCTGCTTGTCGCATCTCCGTTTGCAAGAAGGGGTCCGCTTAAAAGTAATTGTTGTTGATAACAGCCCTCAAGGCGATGCGCCCTTGGTAAAGGATTCCGGATTCAACCCATTCATCTTGCGTTGCTCCAACAAAGGTTTTGCCCACGCTAACAACCAAGGCCTCCAAGAATTGCGAGGATTTTGCAAAAAAGAAAATTCCTTGGACGGGGTTTTGCTCTTGAACAACGATGCCTTTGCAATGGAGGACGCTCTGCACAAACTGGGGATTGCGATGACCCGGAATCAAAGACCCGGTTGGGCGGTGATGGTGGGTGGTTGTCTCCTGAACGAGGATGGCAGCCTCCAAACCAGGGGTGGTTGCTGGATACCATCCCATGGACGCGGCATGGTCCTTCTTGATGAACCCCATCCCACCCATGGTATCCTTTACCCATCCGGGGCCGCGGTCCTTTTGAACTTGGTGGCCTTGGATCGTTTGGATTGGCAGTTGGACGAGGGGTATTTTTTGTATTTCGAGGAGGCCGATACGGTGGAACGGCTCCGGAAATTAGGTCCTCTGCAGGTATTTCTGGACCAAAATGCCCGCTTTGTGCACCTTCAAGGGGCAACGGCCGGCAGCGGTAAACGACACCACGACCGCAGTATTCGCAGTGAATGCCATTTTCATCGCAGCAAAAGGCGTTTTTACAACCTGCATTACCCTGCATTCCTCCCCAAAATGCATTTATTACACGCTTTGGTGGTGTTCAAACGGCTTATTCGGGGTGAATTTGGTAGGGCCCAGGCCGTTATAAGGGGGTTTTGGGGGTGAATAAGCGATCCAAAACCGCTGCGGGGGCTGAACTTCGTAGTTAACCCGGCATTATCCTCGCTGCGCTCGGACATCCCGAAGGGGGAGGTCCTAGCATTGACAGCCCATGCCGGAACTTCGTTCCTTGCATTTTTTATTTTTGGAATTCGCTCAGGCAAGCCT
>RFOZ01000064.1 GCA_009926405.1 Cytophagia bacterium | reverse complement strand
CCCTTGGTTCTGCACCGTTCAGATACCGTTTCGGCTGTTGTTATCGATGAGTCGGGTCGTCCAGGATTTGTGTCCACAGCCGTTTTTCGCCGTGTGGACCCCCGCCTCCAGGTAAAGGTTACGCATGCCCCGAATCCTCAATACACGGCCGGTGGGAACCTAGCCTTGGTCGATGGGGTGGAGGGGGAGAAGGATTGGCGCAAGGGAGCCTGGCATGGGGTGCAGGGAAGGCCCTTTGAGGTTGTTTTGGAACTGCCAGAGCCAGCGTTGGTGAAGTCCGTGCAGGTGGGCTTTCTTCAGGATGTTCGGTCTTGGATTGTATTTCCTGCCAAAGTCGGCCTTTGGGGTCGAACAGGGCAAAACCAGGAATGGCAACTCTTGGGCAGCGTACAACCACGCGTTGGTGTGGATGATTGGACCGTTTTAAGGGAAGAATTGGGAATCGCCATCAAGAAGCCCATTCGATTAACCCACCTCAAAATCGTAGCTGAACAATTTGGTCCCTTGCCTTCTTGGCACCCAGGGTCCGGTGGCGAGAGTTTTCTCTTTGTGGATGAAATTCGTTGGCACTAGCGGGCCTGGACGGGACCTCTTTGTGAGGTGAACCCAAATTCGGAAGGTGAACCCAATTTTGGAAGGTGAACCCAAATTTGAAGGTGGTCGATTGATACGATATTAAGGTGCGAGCCTTTCGATGGTCCAGGTTTCCTTTTCGTTGGGACGGCGGTATCGGAGGCGATCGTGAAGGCGGTTTGGGCGACCCTGCCAAAATTCAATTTCCTGGGGTATCAATCGAAACCCACCCCAATGAGCCGGCCTAGGAATAGGCAGATCCGCTGCGTAGCGACTCATGGTAACCTCCATGATTCGGTTGAGTTCCGTCCTCGACGCGACGACCTGGCTTTGGGGGCTGGCCCAAGCACCAATGCGACTTCCTCGGGGTCGACTTTGGAAATACTGGTCTGATTCACTTGGGCTTATCCGATGAACCATTCCCGATATGCGTACCTGCCTTTCCAGGACATCCCAAAAAAACGTCAGGGACGCTCGCGGGTTCTCATCCATTTGTTGGCCTTTGTCGCTGTTGTAATTACTAAAAAAAATAAAGCCAATCTCATCGACCCCCCTCAGGAGGACCATGCGTCCACGGGGCTGTCCATCCGCTCCACAAGTTGATAAACAGGCTGCATTGGGTTCTTGCATTTGGACATTCACCGCTTCGTTCATCCAGGTCTCAAATTGCTTCAACGGATTGGTATTCAAATCTTCCCGACGAAGCAATCGTTCGGAATATTCTTTACGCAACTTTTGGAGGCTTTCGGTGACGGAGTTCATGGCTAAGATTTATTAAAGGTAAGGCTTCGTTGTTTCAAAGCGCAAACCGCCTTTTATGTTTGCTTTGTGAAGCCGACCCAACGCGATCCCCATGCCCGTTCTTCATCGGATGCCGGTCAGGAGCCGTTGCGGCCGGGGGATTTGTTGTTGGCCGATCCCTTCCTAAACGATCCATCCTTTGAACGGTCGGTGGTTTTGGTATTGCATACCGATTTAGAAGGAAAAGATGGATTGGGTTTGGTCTTGAATCGCCGTTTGCCTGGAGAATTACCGGATTCTATTTTCCGAAGCGGGGGTCCCGTCGAAATGGACACGTGGTTCTCCTTGGAGTTGCGGAATCTTCAATCTCCCAGCGTGGAATTGCGTTTTACCCAAGTGGGGGACGATGCGGCCTTGGAGGCCTATCGTGGTGAGCGATTTTTAGAGCCATCGATTCAATCCTTCATCGCTTATTACAGGGGTTACGCTGGTTGGTCACCTGGCCAGCTTCAAGTTGAACTGAATCAAAAAGCTTGGGTTGTCTGCCGCTGTGGATTCGACTGGGTTTCGTCTATTTTCCAGGATGATTTATGGTCCACCCTTTTAACAGGAATGGGGGGCGAATACGCAGCCATGGCTCGTTACCCCCGCCATCCCAACCTTAACTGAATGCTCTCAATGTTAATGACTTTTCGCTTTCCATGGTCTCTTTGTTACCGGTTTTTTCAAGGCTTGATTTTGGGCTGGACCCTTGGTTTTACCGCTTGCACACCCTCCGAGACGGCCTCAGAAATAAAGGCCTGGAAAGGTTCGACCATGGGCACCACCTACCTGGTCAAAGTGGCCATGACCGAGAAGGGTCCCCAAGCCCCATCGTCGGTTCAGCTTGATTCTGTTTTAGAACGGGTTAATGCATCCTTAAGTACCTATATACCAACATCTTTGTTGAGTCTATTCAATCAATGTGACCAGTGTTATCTGGCAGATTCCATGTTAATCCGTAACTTCAAAGCCTCGCAAATCGTTCATCTTGCTTCTGATGGCGCCTTTGATCCTTCCGTTTATCCCCTGGTCCTGGCCTGGGGATTTGGGCCGCAACCCAAAGCGGGGATACCTGATTCAGCCAAGGTGCGTTCCTTGCTCTCGCTGGTTGGTCTTGGGCAATTTAACTTGAAGGGGGACTCGCTTTGCAAAACGGTTCCAGGGCAAATGCTAGACTTTAGTGCAATCGCCAAAGGCTACGGAGTTGATGTTGTGGGTTGGTATTTGGAATCTTTGGGTCATCGAAATTACCTGGTTGAAATCGGCGGCGAAGTCAGGGCACGAGGGGAACGAAGCCCCGGTCAAACGTGGATGGTTGCGGTCGAAAAACCAGTAGACGACCCTTCCGGAATCCAACGCGAATACTTGCTCCAATTCCCTCTCAAAAACATGAGCATGGCTAGCTCGGGGAATTATCGAAATTTTTACATGCATAAAGGCCAAAAAATGGCCCATACGCTTCAGGTATCCACCGGTTATCCAACTCCTACCGATGTTCTTGCTGCGACGGTTGTCACCGAAGATTGTATGATGGCCGATGCTTATGCAACGGCATGCATGGCATTGGGTTGGTCGCGGGCCGTCAGGATGCTCGAAAAGAACCCGAAAATCAACGCCGTTTTGGTGGGCTCAACCCAAAACCCTACCAAAGACGCACCGTACCGGCTCTACGCAACGCCCGGACTGCGTGATGATCCATTTTATCAGGATTGGGTGGCTGGACAACGGTCCAAATAGCGGTTCGGGCAACCGGCGCAATCCACTCCGCGATCTCTTAGCAAAGGATTATGCGAAGAGCACGTCCCACGAAATTCACCCTTTTTAATAAAAAACATTCGAATAGCCAGCCCGGCAAAGCCTAGGCTCATAAAGACCAATGTCAAAACAAATACGGGTAGCAAGGTTTCCATAGCAACCTCAAAGTTAGGCAAGGACCCGCCGACCTAAGGCAGTATTTTTGGTTTTCCCTTCATGTTCCACCCTTCATTTCCCAGGTTTTGCCGTTAATCCCCCCCGCCTCAGGCGCCCCTTATCCTCCAAACGATTCTGCACTGGCCGCCTTTGAGCGGTTGCGTCTCATCATGGATCAACTCCGCGCCCATTGTCCCTGGGATCGCAAGCAGACCTTTGAGTCTTTGCGTTCGCTGACCATCGAAGAAGTCTACGAATTATCCGATGCGATTGCAGAGAAGGATTGGAAAGGAGTGGCAGGTGAAATGGGAGATCTTTTCTTGCACCTTTTGTTCTACGCAAAACTGGGTCAAGAAGATGGTTGCCTCAATCTCAGCGAATCGTTGGATGCCATGTGCGATAAGCTCATACGCAGGCATCCACACTTGTATTCGGATGTTCATGCCGAAACCCCGGAACAGGTCAAAGCCAATTGGGAAAAAATCAAATTACAGGAGGGTCGACATTCAGTCCTTCAAGGGGTGCCCCGTTCATTGCCTGCCTTGGTAAAGGCTATGCGGATTCAAGAAAAAGCGGCCGGGGTTGGATTTGATTTTCCAACGATGGAGGATGTTTTGGACAAAGTCCGGGAAGAATTGGATGAATTTCTGGCGGCTAAGAACGCCGAACAGAGGTCCGAAGAATGGGGCGATTTGATGTTTTCTTTGGTGAACGCGGCTCGATTTGCTGGAATACCGGCGGAGAATGCCTTGGAGGAGGCCAACCGGAAATTCATTCGCCGTTTTGAAGCGATCGAAAAGGAAGCGGCCAGCCAAGGGATCCAAATCACCGATATGTCGATGGAAGCCATGCAGGCAGCGTGGGACCGAGCCAAGGCTCGTTAGAACGAAACGGGTAAATTAACCCAGATAGCTCTTGAGCATCTTGGATCGTGAGGTATGCCTCAAACGCTTCAAGGCTTTGTCCTTGATTTGACGAACTCTTTCCCTCGTCAAATCAAAGCGTTCACCGATATCTTCCAAAGACATGGAATGGTCAATGCCGATTCCGAAATACAGTTTGATAACTTCCTTCTGTCTTTCGGTCAAAGTTGCAAGGGATCGTTCAATTTCATTCGCCAACGATTCCTGCATCAAAATCCCATCCGATTTGGGTGCGTCTTCGTTGATGAGGACATCCAACAAGGTATTCTCTTCGCCTTGGATAAAAGGAGCATCCATGGAAATATGGCGTCCGCTGATGTTCATGGTGTTTTCGACTTCATCCGTCGAAACATTTAAGAGGTTGGCTAACTCAGCAACCGAAGGATCCCTCTCGTATTTCTGTTCCAATTGCGAAAATGCTTTGGAAATTTTATTGAGAGAACCAACCCTGTTGAGGGGGAGGCGAACAATGCGTGAGTGCTCAGCGAGAGCCGACAGAATGGATTGACGTATCCACCATACCGCGTAGGAAATAAATTTGAATCCCCGGGTTTCGTCGAAGCGCTTTGCGGCTTTGATGAGTCCGAGATTACCCTCGTTAATCAAATCACTCAAGGTTAGGCCTTGGTTTTGGTATTGTTTAGCGACCGAAACGACAAAGCGAAGGTTGGCTTTGGTTAACTTTTCGAGGGCTACTTGGTCGCCTTCACGGATTTTCTTGGCCAGTACCACCTCTTCGTCCGGGGTAATCAGGTCAACTTTTCCAATCTCCTGCAGGTACTTTTCCAAGGATTGGCTTTCCCTGTTGGTGATGGATTTGGTTATTTTGAGTTGACGCATCGACATAGGCCGGGACGAGGGGGTTTAAAGGTGGAGGAAGGGGGGACTCTTTGGGAACAGCCGCCCCATAAAAGGGGCAAACCGCAAAATTACAATAAAAGTTTCAAAATCCTAAACCCTCTTGACTTAAACTTGTTTTCAAAGAATATTCGGTTCCATCAACCGCTACCATATCCTGAAGAGTTTTCCATTTTTTTTGAATAATATCTCCTATAATGTCCAATACCGAATCCGATTCTGCTTCTTCTGTTGATCCCCACGATGCAAATTCAGTACGTTGGGGCCTGTCCGAGGTTCCAATGCACGTCGGTTCGGCCATGATTCGACCTGAAGACCGCGGCAAAATCAAGGCAGTGGCCCTTCAGAGCGCTCATAACCAAGCTCAGCAGCAAATGTCCATGCTCAAACGTCAGGCCGAAGCCTTGATGGAGGAAGCTAGGCGTATTGAGGAGCGACTTCGCTTATCGGCCCAAATTTTTGAAGCCGATGTAAACTTCACGCCCGTTGTAGGACAAATTTATCATTTATACAACCGGGGAAATGGGTCCAAATTCTTGTCCTTGGTTGGGCCCCGGCAATGGAGTGAACGTACCAAACCCCTCGAGCACTTGGGGACCTTTCGCTACTTGGCGGATTCCACCTGGGAACCCTTTCCTGGTCTCTAGGGACAGGCACTATAGGGTAGAGTTAATAATAGGGTATAATTAAAAGATAGTTCAAAAAAAAACCCGCGTTGATGACGCGGGTTTTTTTACAAAACGGAAATTCTGCGGACCATCGATAGAATGGTCCCGACGAAAGGCTATGCCGTTTCTTCTTCGTTGCTGTTGCTTTCAGGATTATTCTTCTTGGAAGCCTTTTTGAGGCCTAGTCCAAGGGCGGCA
>RFOZ01000063.1 GCA_009926405.1 Cytophagia bacterium | reverse complement strand
AACCGCCCAAGGTCAAACGGGATTGGTGCATGCCTTGAATGAAGTTGCCTTGCATCGGTTGGGGGCCGGACTTATGAGAATAAATTGTACACTCGACGGTGAATTACTGAATCGCTACCAAGCGGATGGCCTTTTGGTAGCTACCCCGACGGGTTCCACGGCCTATTCAATGAGTTGCGGTGGACCGATCGTTCTACCAACGAGCAAGGTGTGGACGATTACCCCGGTCGCCGGGCATCAATTGGGAATTCGCCCGGTGGTTGTCGACCAAAATGTTCGGATTTCCCTCCAAACCGAGGGGGAATCCAACGGCGGGCCTGCCCGTTTGATGGTGGATGGGAAGGTCTTGGATTGGGCGGAACAGGGTCAAATTGACCTTGGAATTTCATCGCGACCCCTCTGTTTGGCCAGGTTCAAGGGCTTTTCGCATCTTGATAATCTCAAAACCAAACTCTTGTGGGGCTTGGACCCGCGGGGATAATTTCTCCTTTTTTTGCGGTATTTTCGCCTTTTGGCTAATCTGTTTGGTATGAACGACTGGTATTGCATTTCCCGAAGAGCCCTGGTATGGACGCTTTTGTTTTTAGGTCTGGTTCCCGCCAGGGGGCTCGCACAGCTTCGGGAATTTGGGGTCAATATGTATTCGACGACCTATGTCGGTGACTTGGCCCACTTAAATAACTTCATCTACAGCACCCGCGGTGGGATTGGGGCACACTTTCGTCGTCATTTAACCAAGAGCCTCAGCCTACGGGCCGATGTCAATTTTGCAATGCTGGCCGGATCCGATAACAGCCCCGCCCTCAAAGACCTCGCCAACGAGGCCTACAGGGACCCCACCGGTGCCAAGTACAATAACCTTGTTGGAGAGTATTTCAGGGTGGATTCTTTCAGCCAGACCGTTACCTCGGTGCGGGATGATGTGAACCTTCGCAATCTTTCTTTCCGAACCCGCCTGACGGAGTTCAGTGTGGTCATGGAATACAAGTTTGGTGAATTCATGATCAACAGCAGTGTTCGACGCGCCAATTTTTATGTTTTTGGCGGTTTTAATGTTTATCACTACGAACCCGAAGGCCGTTCGGCTATTGATTCAATCGGTTGGGTCAAGCTAAAAGACCTTACCACCGAAGGCCAGGGGCTTTCTAATTTTTACAAAACACCGGAGTATCGGTCCACCCAATTGGGCATTCCATTGGGTTTTGGTATTCGATGGACCTTGGACAAATACACCCGCATGTCAGCCGAAGCCGGCTACCGAATTCTATTCACCGATTACCTGGATGATGTGTCGGGTCAATACGCTAACCCGGCGGTTATCGGTTCCGTCCACGGCTCTCAAGCTTCTGAATTCGTGGATCGTACCCGTCAATTGCATCCTTGGCTCAAACCCAACGCTTTGGGAACGGCCCGTGGGAATACCAACGGCCGTAACGACGGTTATCTCTTTGTGGGTCTCAGTATTTCCAGGGTTATTTACCCCTACAATTGCCCCACACCCTGATCATGACCCTCTTTCACTACGGTCGGACCTGCCGAATTGCCGGGGCCTTGGTACTGATGTGTTTAGGGTTGCCTGAAACAGTCGCTGCTCAGTGGGTGGATCTGGGCTTTGGAGGGGGCATCACCTCCTACCGAGGCGATATCCAGGTACCCATGTCTGGGTTTAAGCCCGGAGCATACGGTGCAATTCATGCCAAATACAATTTTACTCCGCATTGGGGTGTCAAAGTACAGGTTGGACAGGGACAGGTTTCTGCAGCGGATTCGGTGAGTGGTGATCCCAAACAGATTCAGCGAAACCTCAGTTTTACGTCCTCCATAATCGAGGCCCGACTGGGCGTGGAATTTAATTTTTGGCCCTACGTGCCGGGTTCTTTGAAACGGCGCAGCGCTCCTTACTTGGGATTGGGATTCGGTCGTTTCTTTTTTGATCCGATGGCCAGGCACCAAGGAACTTTGGTGGCCTTGCAGCCTTTGGGGACCGAAGGCCAGGGTTTGGGTGACAAAGCCGGTCTGGAGAATTTGGGTCTGGAAGCCGAGCGATACGCCTTGAATACCTGGATTTTTCCAGTCAGCTTGGGTTTTCGACGCAACTTCAAAGGAAACCACGGGGTTGGAGTTGAGTGGACCTACTGTTTTACGGGCACCGATTTTTTGGATGATATTTCAGGTACGTATTTTGACCCCTCTTATCTCCGTTTATACCGAAATACAATCGCCGCTGATATGTCCGACCGGAGTTGGGAAAAAGGGCTAACAGCCAGAGAGCCAGGTAGTCAACGTGGGGTAAACGCCTACAACGATGCCTACGGCTCGTTGATGGTGTATTACCATTACCATATCCCATCGCGTCGCTGTCGCATCAAATAAAAGCGGGGATGAGCGGACAGGAAGAGCGGATCGATACCCAGCGTATACCGGCCCATGTGGCTATCATTATGGATGGGAACGGCCGATGGGCCCAACAGCGCGGCCAAGATCGAATCTATGGTCATCGTTACGCGGTTCAGGCCGTGCGGGAGACCTGTGAAATATGTGCAGAATTGGGCGTTAAGTATTTGACGCTTTACACCTTTTCGACCGAAAACTGGTCTCGCCCGGCCCTCGAGGTGGAGGCACTCATGCAGTTGCTGGTCGAAACTGTGGAATCAGAGCTGGGTACGTTAATGAAAAACAACATAGCCTTGCATTCCTTCGGGGACTTGGATCGTTTGCCGGCCCGTTGCCGGGAGCAATTGCTACGAACCGAGCAATTGACTGCTGATAACCAACAGATGCAGCTAAACTTGGCGATATCCTACAGCGCCCGTTCCGAAATTTTGTCTGCCGTCAAAAAAATCGCCGAAGAAGTCAAGGCCCAGGAATTAGATCCGAGTCAAATCAACGAGGCCACCCTAGCCCATCGGTTGCAGACCTCCCTCATTCCTGATCCGGATTTGATGATACGAACAAGCGGGGAGCAGCGACTCTCGAATTTTTTGTTATGGCAGTCAGCCTACACGGAACTTTATTTCACCGAAACCTGTTGGCCTGATTTTCGTAAAGCCGATTTTTTGGCTGCTCTCCAAGAATACCAGCAAAGGGAACGTCGTTTTGGCCGAACCTCTGCCCAAACCACGGCCCATTCCTGATGATGCGAAATGTGTTTTTGGCGGGTCTTTGGGCCGGTCTATTGGGTTGCTTTGCTTGTTTGCCCTGGATATCCCAAGCCCAGGTCCCCGGCTCCGGTGCGGCAGGGGAGGTTGTGCGCAGCTATCGGATTTCCAAGGTGCGAGTTGAGGGGCTCAGGCACACGGATCAGGATTTGTTGATGATGATTGCTGGCCTGCGCGAAGGTCAGCGATACACCCTCCTTGGCGAAGAGGGAGCCAAAGCCGTTCGAAATCTATGGAAGCAAGGGCTTTTTGGGGATGTTCAAATCCGGGTGGATTCCGTGGTAGAGGATCGAATTTACCTCTGCCTGGTTCTTGAAGAAAAACCCAGGCTTTCCAAGGTAGTCTTTAACCGCAAAGTATCCAAGGCCAAAGCCGAGGAAATGACCGAATCGCTCAAAACCTTCAAAGGCAAGATTTTGACCGATGAAGTCAAAGGAAACATCAGCAGGGTTGTCCTCAAATACTACACGGATAAGGGTTACTTGGATGCGAAGGTTTCGTTGAACACGGTTCCGGACACCAACCAAATCAACGCTTCCACCTTGAACGTGACGGTGGAGCCTGGAGCCAAAGTGCGTGTTGTTTCCTTTCAACTGACGGGTAACGCTGCATTGGATGCGAGGGATGTATCGCGCATTCTCAAAACAGCCCGGCCCAGGGTCCGCTGGAATCCTTTGCGAAATGGCAAATGGGATCCCGAAAAATTCGAAGAACAAAAAACCAAATTAATCCGCCGATACCAACGAATGGGTTATCGCGATGCACGTATTTTGCGGGATTCGGTTTATTCGATCGGCAAAGGACAGATGGGCGTATGGGTGGATTTGTTTGAGGGTCGGCCCTATTTTGTTCGTCGTTTGGAGATTGAGGGGAATTCGGTCCACAGCGATAGCCTCTTGTTGGGCCTCCTCGGCATCAAGCCCGGGGATTTGTATAACAAAGAATTGATTGAATCCAAATTGCAAATGGATCCATCGGGACGGGATATTTCGTCGCTGTACATGGACGATGGGTACCTTTTCTTTCAGGTCAGTTCCCACGAAAGCCGCGTTGAAGGCGATAGCATCGATTTGATGGTGAGGGTTGTTGAAGGTGCGCAAGCCACGGTACGCCGTGTTACGGTCAAAGGCAACGACAAAACCTCCGATCATGTGATCATCCGCGAATTGCGAACCCGGCCCGGTCAGAAATTTTCGCGCAGTGATGTTATGCGAACCACCCGCGAATTGAGCCAACTGGGCTATTTTGACCCTGAACAATTGGGGGTGGTCCCCACGCCCAATCCACAGGATGGTACCGTTGATATCGAGTACAAAGTCACCGAGCGTTCGAACGACCAAGTGGAGTTATCGGGTGGTTGGGGCGCCGGTCAGGTGGTGGGTTCCTTGGGTTTGGTCTTGAATAATTTTTCGACCCGCAAAATGTTCAATCCCAAAGCTTGGACCCCGGTACCCGGTGGGGATGGTCAAAGGGTCAGTGTCCGCGCCCAGTCCAACGGACGCTTTTTTTCATCGTACAATTTATCATTCACCGAGCCTTGGTTGGGTGGCAAAAAGCCTAATTCCTTTACGGTCAGTGGCTATGTTTCTATCCAAGTCCCCAACGGTTTGCCCAGGTCCAACCCTCTGCGCCAGTCCATCACGATTAAAGGGACCAGTGTCAGTTTTGGTCAACGGCTCAAGAAGCCGGACGACTTTTTTACGGTCGTTCACAGTATCAACTTTCAGCAATTTGTCTTGGTAAACAACCAGAACACAGCCTTTTTGCCCGACGGGGTATCCAATAATTTTTTCATCAAAGAAACCTTATCTCGCAACAGCGTTGACCAGCCCATCTTCCCACGAAGTGGAGCCAATTTTTCCTTGGTCGCGCAGATTGCTCCACCTTATTCCCTTTTGGGTCGAACCTTGCGCCCTGATGCCACCGCCCAGGAGCGTTACAAGTGGGTGGAATACCACAAATGGCGCTTTGATTTCCAGCAGTACACCAAGTTGGTAGGTAACCTGGTGCTGATGAGCCGGGTTCAGTACGGTTGGTTGGGTAGTTATTCCCAGCAGACCGGCGAAGTACCATTTGGGCGATTTTATGTGGGGGGTGATGGAATTATGGGTTTTGCCTTGGATGACCGGGAATTGATTGGCTTGAGGGGTTACCAAAACAACTCGTTGACGCCTCGAGACCCTCAAACATCCCAGCTTTTGGGAGCGACAGCCTTTCAGAAATACACGATGGAATTGCGCTACCCTTTGTCACTCAACCCCAGCGCCACCATTTATGCTACCACCTTTTTGGAGGCCGGAAATTCATTTCGCAAAGTCAGGCAATTTGATCCGTTCCTCAATTATCGTTCGGCCGGGGTCGGGGTACGCGTCTTTCTCCCCATGTTTGGTTTGTTAGGGGTAGATTGGGGTTATGGTATGGACCCTGTTCCCGGGGCCGGTGAAGTCCACAAGGGCAATGTGCATATTTCCATCGGTCAGTCGTTCTAAGAGGATGAAAAAAGTGTTGACAGGGGTCTGGGTGGCCCTCGTGATGCAGTGGGTCGGAGGCCAAAATGCCCTTGGCCAACGGTATATCTATGTGGACACGGAATACATGCTGGCCCAAATGAGCGAGTACGCCGCCGCCCAAAGCGAACTCAAAGTACAGGTGGAGCGGTGGAATGCCGAAGCCGATGAAATGAAGCAGGAAATTGACCGGCTTTATCGTACCCTGCGGGCCGAAAGACCCTTGCTAACCGAAAGCATGGAGCGAGAGCGTTTGGAGGAGATCAAAGCCCGTGAAGAAAGGCTTTTGGCTTGGCAAAAAGAGCAGTTTGGTGAAGAGGGCGCCCTTGTCAAAAGGCAACAGGACCTGATTCGACCCTTGCAGGACAAAATCTATGCAGCGGTCCAGAAATATGCCCGTGATAAAAGCTACGACCTTATATTTGACAGAGCCGCCGGAAACCAGCTGCTATTTGTCAGCCCCAAGTTGGACAAAAGCAACGAA
>RFOZ01000062.1 GCA_009926405.1 Cytophagia bacterium | reverse complement strand
AGGTGGTGTATGGGCTTCGAATGTCGTAACCATTAGCGGTACGCCTTCGGTATCGGGAACCTTCAACTACACGGTAACCATGACGGGGGGATGTTCTGCGCCAAACACTGCAACTGGTACAATCACCGTGGTTCCGACGAATACGGCTACATTGAGTTCAGGTCCGGGTAGTGACAACAGGGTTTTGTGCATCAATACCTCCTTGATCAACATTACGTATGCCACTACCATTGCAACAGGTGCAACAGTTGCAGGCCTTCCTTCAGGTGTTACAGGCACTTGGAACTCGAATGTGGTTACAATCAGCGGTACTCCAACAGTCTCAGGGACTTTTACTTATACGGTGACGATGACAGGGGGCTGTACAGGCGGTTTGAATACAGCCACAGGTACAATCACGGTTGTGCCGGATATGGTTGCAGGACCTCCATCCACGACCCCTACGCTTTGTATAAACACTCCATTGACTTCGATTACCCATACGACAACTCGCGCAACAGGTATTGGAACAGCAACGGGCTTGCCAACAGGTGTTACGGCCTCGTGGGCAGGGAATGTTATCACAATAAGCGGTACTCCATCCGTTTCGGGAACATTTAATTATTCAATCCTCTTAACTGGCGGTTGTGGTACGGTGAATGCAATAGGTACGATAATAGTTAGACCGAATAACACGATTACCTTGAGTTCGGGGGCAGGTAGTAACAACCCTGTTGTCTGTATCAATACGGCTTTAACCAACATTACCTTTAATACAACCATCGCAACCGGAGCCGAGGTTTCCGGGCTTCCTCCAGGTGTGGCAGGCACATGGAATTCCAATGTACTAACAATAAGTGGAACACCATCGGTTTCTGGAACGTTTGGATATACGGTGACCATGACCGGAGGATGTCCTGGAGGATTCAATACCGCTACCGGAAGCATTATAGTTAATCCAACCAACACGATTAATTTGACTTCGGGGTCGGGTACTAACAGCCAAAATGTATGTATTAATACTCCAATTACTCCGGTTACATGGGTAACCACCGGTGCAACCGGTGCAACCTTCACCGGATTGCCAAACGGAATAAATGGACAATGGATTACCAATGTGGTAACCATAAGCGGATCGCCCACGGGAAGTGGAACTTTTAATTACACTGTCACCATGACCGGCGGATGTACAGGCGGTTCGAATAGCTCAACCGGCTCCATCGTAGTCCGTCCCAATAACACCATAAACCGAACCTCGGCTTCAGGGACCGACAGTCAGTTGGTATGCAAGGATAGCCTGCTTACAAACATTACGTACGCTACAACGGGAGCAACGGGAGCTACTGTGACAGGCTTACCTCCGGGAATCACGGGGGTTTGGGCTAACAATACCGTTACCATTGCCGGGACTCCGACCCAAACCGGAGTCTATGTTTATACAGTGACCATGACTGGAGGCTGTACCGGGGGGGTTAACTTCCGGAACGGGGTCATTACCGTGTCGCTTAATACTATTTTCTTGACCTCCAGTTTGAATTTGAGAAACGAATCCGTTTGTGTGAATACTCCCATGGATACCATCGTTTTTATATCCCAGGGAGCCACAGGTGCTCAGTATTTTGGTTTGCCGGCAGGTGTAAACGGTTATTTTAGCAACGATACCATCCGTCTATACGGAACTCCAACCATTGTTGGAGTTTATAATTATATTGTTACATTGGCCGGAGGATGCGATGCAGGTGCTGGTAATTCCGGTCAGGGAACCATTACGGTTTTACCGAATAATACGATTGTATTATCGTCTACACAGGCGACTGTGGATCAGGCTCTTTGTGAAGGAACACCCCTTACTTTGGTTAATTATACAACAACCGGGGCTACCGGTGCTCAGTTTTTTGGCTTGCCACCGGGTGTTAATGGCTCTTGGAATAACAATGTGGTTAGTATTTCCGGATCACCCACCTTATCGGGAACGTTTATTTATACCGTTAGCATGACAGGGGGATGCACCGGTGGTGTTAATACGGTTAGTGATACCATTATTGTTCATCCCAATTACAGCTATACCTTGCTCTCTTTACCGGGGACTCTCAATCAAAATTCAGCTTGTCTGGGTATTGGAATTCAGCCTATCATATTTAGAACCACCCAAGCAACAGGGGCTGTCTTTGTCGGATTGCCTCCGGGAGTCACCGGTCAATGGAGGAATGATTCGATACTCATAGAGGGAACACCGTTGGCTCAAGGCACTTTTCTTTTTCGTTTTACCCTAACCGGGGTAGGCCCGGGTGCCTGCATGGCAGGGCCACGGATTTTTAATGATACCATAGGTGTTTCACCGAATTCTTTGGCCATATTATCCGGGTCCAGCAATCAAACGCTGTGTATTAATACGCCCATGGTGCCGATTGTATACCGGACCATTGGATCCACCGGGGCTACCTTTAGCCAATTGCCTGCGGGAATTAGTGGTGTATGGAGAAACGATTCCATCATTATCAGCGGTACACCAACAGCGAGTGGAACCTATAATTTCGTCATATCACCCAACGGTTGCGGAGGGGCTGTGGGTGCTACCACCGGTACGCTAACCATACGTACGATTAATACGATTTCTTTGGCTACATCGTTATCAACCGCCAATCAAACGATTTGCCGATCCTCCCCTATAGCGACGATACGGTATCAATTGGCGGGGCCAGCCGTTGGCGCTTTGTTTTACGGCCTTCCACAGGGAGTTAGTGGATCCTATGATGTTAATTCACGTTTGGCTACGATTTCTGGAACTCCTCAGGTTCGTGGGGTGTTTCGTTATACCGTGGTGATGTTTGGGGGCTGCTCTGGAGGATCATCCAATCAAATAAGTGGAACCCTTACAGTCAATCATAACACCATTCTCTTGTCCCGTAAAAGCGCTACCCTCAGTGCGCCAGAAATCACAACCAATAACCAAACCCGTTGTGTAGGAAAGCCTATTCAGCCCATTGTTTATACCCTGGGTGGCGGAGCGACGGGTGCCAATGTGACCGGTTTGCCACCTGGAATTTTGGCCGGATTTGCGTCCAATGTTTTGACCATAAATGGTACGTGCAATGTTCCGGGTTCCTATACCTATACGGTAACGATGACAGGGGGATGCACAGTCGGACAATCCATACCGACCGGAAACCTTACCATCGTTGATTCGATTCGTTATCAAAGAGTTTCGCCCAGCAGCGGGGATACGGTCAATCAATTTACGCCGATTGATACGGTGCGTTACCAAGCCCTCAGCGGTGCCAACGGTGCCTTGTTCACCGGCTTGCCTCAGGGGGTGGTGGGGCAGTGGCGTGGTTTGGACAGCACAGTGCTCCTATGGGGTGTTCCTGTTGTCAACGGAACTTTTGTCTACAAAGTGACTTTTGCGGGACCTTGCATGACTGGTAGGGGAAACATAGCGACCGGAACCATAAGAGTCAATCCTGTTATGCCGGTGATTGGTAAGGGCGCAGGAAAGGAGAACAACGCCTTGCTTGGTTCGGGGCAGGATGCGCCTTGGGTGATATATCCGGTTCCAAGCGATGGTATGATTTGGATCCGTGGAACGACCGGCCTACGCAAGGCTGGTTTGTATGTTGAGGATAGAGCCGGTAGGCAAGTGCTTTCAGGCGTATGGTCTTCTGAATCAGGGGTTGTCGGAGAAGCCGGAGAAATAGGATGGGACGTTTCTCCTTTGGCCCAGGGGACTTATTTTCTTCGAATTGTTCCGGTGGATTCCGACCTGCCTCCTCAAAGGCTTCGCTTTCAAATTCTGCGTTAAGTCAAACGCTTCAAACCGGTTGGTTTGAAATTTTAGCAACCAAACCTTGTTCAAGCCGGTATTTTTCACCGCTTTCAGGGCAAGTGGCCAAGCCTTGCTCGTCAAAGTTGAGTTTGTGGCCAAATTCACTCATCCATCCCGTTTGCTTGGCAGGATTGCCAACCACAAGGGCGTAGTCAGGAACATGTTTGGTGACAACAGCGCCTGCTCCAATGAATGCATATTGGCCAATATCGTGCCCGCATACAATTGTAGCGTTGGCGCCTATGCTTGCACCTCGGCCCACACGGGTTTGGGCGTATTGACCGCGTCGATTCACGGCGGACCGGGGGTTCACAACGTTGGTAAAAACGCAGGAGGGTCCCAAAAAAACATCATCATCACAGATTACACCGGTATAGAGACTAACGTTGTTTTGAATTTTAACATTGGAACCAAGGATGACTCCGGGTGATATAACAACATTTTGTCCGATGTTACAACGTTCTCCAACCACTGAATCGGACATTATATGCGAAAAGTGCCAAATTTTGGTGCCATCTCCCAGAAGAGCACCTTCATCCACCACAGCGGTCGGATGTATAAAAACATGGTTGCTCATTTTTTTGACTTTTTAGGTAATTTTTAGAACTTATTGTTAACATTCAAAATCGTCATCACGTTGAGGGTGTAATCCTAAAACAGAAAAAGTGTCAAAAAAATCCTGTTTCGGTATTGGCATGATCCAAGGCTCTGTTAAAACATGGACGGCACAGGGGTCGGTAATGTTCTTGGGCGCCCAAAACTCGTGTTGATTGTAACGATGTATGTCGATGTGAATGAGAGGCTTCGTGTCCGCAATCGGAACAAATGGCCCTCACCTTTGTAACCTCTTCTGCCACTGCCATTAGGGCAGGCATAGGCCCAAACGGTTGACCCAAAAAATCCATATCCAAACCCGCCACAAGGACTCGGTGATTGAGACGACTTAATTGCAAGGCGACTTTGACCAGGTCTTCATCCAGGAATTGAGCTTCGTCTATCCCAATCACCAGCCCATTGGTTGAATCACCTTTTGTGTTAGGAAAATGTTCAGCAAGGTGTTCGGTAATTTGCCTTGAATGGTGAATATTATGACAGGGAATGCTGTTTCGGTTGTGGGATATGACAGCGTCTGTGCCGTAGCGCTTATCAAAATCCGGTTTAAAAATTAACACTTGCAGTCCTGCTAATTCTGCCCTTCGCAGGCGACGGATAAGTTCCTCGGTTTTGCCCGAGAACATGGAGCCGGTAATCACCTCAATGCTGCCCCGAACCTGGGGCTTGTAAGGAGTTGAGCCTGTTTTCATCGTTTGAAGATAGCCAGGACAGAGCGTATGCCCCAAACCTACACGATTTCCTGGATTCGGTCCTCGTTGGAAGGCTTGTGGGCTTGGCCGGGTTTGTGGATAAGTTTTGTGGGGAAAAGTGGGATATAGTGGGAAAAAGTGGTTAATTCGTACTTCAGAATAGCCAAACATCGTGACGCAACTCATCGGGGAATTTCCATTGAAGCTGGATGCCAAATCCAGAATCAGCCTACCGGCCGGTTTGCTTCGGCAGGTACCTGCTGAATCAGCGGGCAAATGGGTCGTCAACCGTGGATTTGAGGCTTGTTTAGTCCTTTATCCTGCACCGGAATGGGAATCCATGGTTGCAGAATTGGGTCAGTTGAATCCCTATGTCCGCGAAAACCGGGAGTTTCTTCGGTATTTCCTTCGTGGAGCGACCTCCTTGGAATCGGATTCGGCCCATCGCATTCTTTTACCCAAGCCCTTGCTTCAATACGCGGGTATTGACAAAGACTTGGTTCTCTTTGGGCATTTGAATCGCCTGGAAATATGGTCAGAGCAGGCCTACCTGCGTATGCTGGACCAAGAGCCCCAGGATTTTTCGGCATTAGCCGAGCGGGTGATGGGAGGAAAATGGAATGGATAGGCCTTTTTATCATCAACCTGTCTTGTTGGACGCCTGCTTGGACGCCCTGCAAATCAGGTCCGATGGGGTTTATGTGGATTGCACCTTTGGAGGTGGCGGCCATTCCCGGGCTATTTTAGGAAGGCTGGGCCCCAAGGGCCGGCTCTTTGGAATTGATCAAGACCCGGATGCCTTGAACAGGGCCCGCCTAGGTTCCCCTGAATACGGTGCTGCGTTGACTGAGGATCCTCGCTTTACCCTCATCGATGGTAATTTCTCGCAGATGGAACGCTTTCTTCAGTGGCAAGGCGTGTCATCCGTTCATGGAATTTTGGCCGATTTGGGAGTTTCGTCCCATCAGTTGGACGAAGAACAAAGAGGATTTGCTTTTCGGCATGAATCTTCCCCCCTCGATATGCGAATGGACCATAGGAGCGGAGTCACGGCCGAAGAATGGTTAAAGACGACTGAGCAAAGCGAGATGGCGGAGGT
>RFOZ01000061.1 GCA_009926405.1 Cytophagia bacterium | reverse complement strand
GGGGATCGATCGATCCCCTATAAAAAAATGCGGTACGCCTTCTTGTTCATCCACCGTTGGAGCCGCTGAACCCACGGGCATTTCTCGGTAACATTGCCTGGAATCGGCTGAGATAACCGAGGTCTGAAATTGCTTGGCCAGCTGAACAGCCAGGGCCGTTTTACCGGAGGCGGTAGGGCCGACCACCAGCAATAGCCGAGGTCGAGGTGTTGGGCTCTCAGTAATCGTCGTCGTCATAACCCCCGGAACGACGACCGCTGTCCCGTTCGTAATCCTCGTCTTCCTCCTCATCGTAATCCCCGTCCTCCTCCTCGTTGTCATTGTCTTGATCGCTTTCCTCGCTGAGATCTTCGTCCAACACAAAACCAGCCGGTACTTCATCCGCGGAATTTCCCAAATCCAAGCTGGAGGATTTGCGCGTATGTCCCATGGTTTCGATCTGCTCAAAAAGTTGGTCTTCCTGCAAATCATCGGATTCCGGCTCGCCTTCTTCAACGGCCAGGGGGAGGGAGGAGGCCGGGGCGGATGCTCCGGTGGTGTTCGGCTCGGACTTGGCCACCGGAACTTGGCGAGGATTGTATTGCTTGGGGGGATCACCCTCGGCTTTCACAACCCGAGGCAGAACGACATCCGCTTTGGGTAGACCCTGGATAGCAATTAATTCCACCAAAAAGGCCCAGGAATCCTCTTCGGACCGGTAAACGTAAATGAAGCGTTGGTGGGGGTCGTCAATGAATTGGCTCAGTTTGGTCGCAATCATGGGTGTGGCATTCCCAAGGAGGGAATACGGAATATCCTTGAAAGCGATTTCGTCCTCCATATGCCACAGATCGTCGCTGTAGAAGAAGGAGGCCGAGTGTTTGAGGTCAAAAGAAAAAGCCTTGAGAATGGCAAAATGAAAATCCTCAAAACTCTGACTGGCTTTGATTTCGATTTCCCGGAAGAGGTCTTCGTAATCTTCGATGATGACCTTGAATCGGTATACAGACATGGAGGATAGGAGATGATTTTTGGAGGGTGCTAATTTGCGCAAGGATTGGCAATCAATCAAGACCTTGAGCGGTAGAAATTGCAGGAGGTCCAGCCAGGGGTTGAAGACCAAGTTCCAGGCCGATTCGGAGCATTAAATGGTAGGCTTGCTCTTGGTTGTTTTCGATTTCCCCGTCCAAGATGGCCTGCCGGATTCGGTTTTTGATGATTCCTACCTGCCGACCCGGTTCTAAACCAAAGCAAGCCATGATCTCGGCACCGCCCAAAGGGGGTTGCCACAAGCGAATGCGGTCGGCTTCTGTTACGGCCTTGAGTCGGCGATCCAAGTCTTCAAAATTGCGGAGGTAACGCTGAACCTTTGCTTCGTTTTTGGATGTTATGTCGGCCCGGCATAATTCCATCAAATCATCAATATCCTCGCCAACCTCAAAAAGCAATCGTCGCATCGCTGAATCACTGACTTTGCTTTTGGTTAGGGCAATCGGCCTCAAGTGCAGGCGAACCAGGTTTTGGACCTTTTGCATGGTGTGGTCCAAGGGTAATTTGAAATGCCGAAAAATGCGGGGAACCATACGGGCTCCTAATTCTTCGTGCCCATG
The DNA here is from genome assembly GCA_009926405.1 of Cytophagia bacterium. Classification (GTDB taxonomy): domain Bacteria; phylum Bacteroidota; class Bacteroidia; order UBA7662; family UBA7662; genus SYHX01. The sequence continues at coordinate 4,760 of RFOZ01000061.1, read as the reverse complement.
AAAAGTCCAACCGTGGTCTGGGTCGTATTTTTGGGTTTGTGGTTTGGCAATATCGTGCAACAAGGCTGCCCAACGCAACCACAGGTCTTCGGATCTTAACACCAGGTTTTCAACCACCTGCAGCGTATGATAAAAATTATCCTTGTGAGCTTGTCCGTTCACAACTTTGACCCCTTGCATTCGGGTTAATTCTGGAAAAATAAGGGCCAAAATGCCGGCATCAAAAAGAAGACCCAGGCCTTTGGCAGGTCGCTGACTCAGGAGGATTTTGTTGAACTCGTCGGTAATACGTTCCATGGAAACGATTCGAATTCGTTCCGCCTCGCTGGCCATGGCTTGAAGGGTTTCGGGGTCCAAGTCAAATCCCAATTGGGCAGCAAAACGCGCCGCCCGAAGCATGCGTAATGGATCGTCCGAAAAAGTGATGGTCGGCTCCAATGGGGTGACCAATCGTCCTGCTTCTAGATCGCGTATGCCGTTGTAGTTGTCAATCCAGCGACCGTATTGAGGGTAAAGTTCAAAGGCCAGGGCATTGATGCTAAAATCGCGTCGGGCCAAATCATCCTCCAGGGTTCCGGAGCTCACGATGGGCTTGCGGCTTTCGCGGTCGTAGGATTCTTTGCGAGCCCCCACGATTTCAAACTGAAGGCCGCTATGATGCACCATGGCCGTTCCAAAGTTTTTGAAAGCATGGACCTTGGGTCGACCGGGTAGGTTGGCGGCCCAGGCCTCTGCAAAATCGGGCCCCGAGCCCAAAACCAGCAGGTCAATGTCTTTGACCGGACGATGCAAAAGGGCGTCTCGTAACACCCCTCCTACCAAATAACACGGTGTTTGGGTTTGTTCCGCCGTAGCGATAGCGATGTCCAGGGCTTCGAGGCCAAGAATTTCTTCGATTCCTACCAAATGCACGTTAGAGAATTCTAGGGGGGATGTCAAAGTTCTGGGGAACCAACCTCAAAGTTAAGGTTTGATTTGATAGATACCCGACACACGGGTGACCTGGGGGCGCGTTTTGGGATTCAAAAAGGCCGGGGTAAGACGCGTAACCCGGTGGGTCGAAATTTCTTTGAGCACCTTGACTTCGTTGCCTTGATTGAGGAGGGTTTGGATACAAGAGCGATCGCTGTAGACCAGGTAGGTCTGTCCGGCCTTCAAAGAATCCGGATTCAACGAAGGCACGATTCGCTGGGTATAAAAATGCAAGGCATGAACGGACTCATCGTCGCAATCCAAACGCCACAAAGCCGAGGCAAGGCCCTTTTGACTTGCCCACCGGCCCAGCTGCGAAGATCCCTGGTAGGTCATCAGGACCGGCAGGGCTAATCCGTTCAGAAGTATTAACAAAAGAAGCATGCCTCCGGCTGTCCACATGGGGGTTGATTTCCCGCGCATTGGTGGAAGCTTTGACCGAAAAAGCCAAGTTAACAGGCCCAACCCCAAGGTTATCAAGATGGCCAACGGAAAGGTGCCCATGGCAAAGTCACACAAGAGTACCCCTGCTACCAAAAGCAGGGCCGTGGTTCCCAACAAAGGAATGGACCAAGACCGACTTCGCTCTTCGTCTATCCACCAACGTACCAAAAGAAGGCTTTGGAAAGGCCACAAAATGTAAACGTAATGCGGTAATTGAAAACGACTTAAACTAAGTCCCACGGCCAAGAGTGCCCAGGCAGTCAGGGCCTGACGCACGGTTTCGTTGTTCCGTTCTCGATGCTGCAAGGCATGCCAAAGGGCAGCGGGTAACATCAACGACCAAGGAGCGTAGGACCAAAGGAGGTTGTGAAAAACAAAGGTGGGATCCGCGCTTTGGGCCCAAGGGTTTTCGCCGCTGATTCGCCCAAAGTTTTGGGTCCACAAATAATATCGGACCCCTTTATACCAGCCCCACTGTTCCCAAAGGGCGCCCAGCCAAGGTAACAAAAGCAGGATCATCCAGAGGAGGCCCCACCAAAAGGCTGGCCGACGCAAGAGTCCATAGCGACCGCTCCACAGAGCATCCCCCCCATGCACGGCCACCAGGGCCATCAAGGCCAAGGGACCTTTGGCCAGCATGCCCAAAGCAGCCAACCCAAAGGCCGACAGGGCATGCACCGGTCGGTTGCTTTGTTTCCAGATCTGGGCCTGCCAACCGGCCAGGGTTACCAAAGCTACCAACAAGGTATCGGTCCGCACATCTTGCAACATCAAACCGGTTCCCAGATTCACACCGTAAAAAATCCGAGCCGGCCACAAAGCCTTGGGACCCATCAAGGTCTCTGCCCAGCGCCCCAACGCCCAAATCCCCACCAGACCCATCAAGACCGAAAAGAGCTTGGCTCCGACTGCCGTCGAACCCAAGAAGCGGGTACCCAAGGCGGCGCACCAAAACACCAAGGGCGGCTTGTCAGGGTAGCCCCTTGACTGATAAACCGCCCCGTGTTCGTGCAGAGCCAACCGGGGAGAACCCAGGTTCATTTCTTGGCCCATCGACGCATACTGCGCCGCATCGACCTCCATAAGGTCCACTTGCAGGCCGGCCACCAGCGCCACCGCTGCCAAGGCAGCCAGGAGCCATCCACCCAAGGGCCATCTTGGTCGGTTTAACGCGCCCACAGGTTGTATTTCAGAATGCAAAAAATGGCCCGAAAACCGTCCTTCCAATTGATTTTTTTGCCTTCAGCGTAGGTGCGGCCGTAATAAGAAATGCCGACCTCGTAAATTCGGATGCCGGGTACTTGGGAAAGGCGGGCCGTGATTTCAGGCTCAAAGCCAAAGCGGTTTTCTTGGAGGGTCAAACCCTGCGCTAGGGGGGTCCTTATCATTTTGTAGCAGGTTTCCATATCCGTTAAGTTGAGGTTGGTCAGGCTGTTGCTCAAAAAAGTGAGGAATTTGTTCCCGATGGTATGCCAAAAGAAAAGGATGCGGTGGGGATTGCCTCCCATAAAGCGGGAACCGTAGACGGCATCGGCCCTTCCGCTTAGAAGGGGGCCAAGGAGCAGGGCGAACTCGTTGGGATCGTATTCCAGGTCCGCATCCTGAACCACAACATAGGCGAGGGAGGCCATGGCCAAACCGGTTCGCAGGGCATGGCCCTTGCCTTGGTTACGGTCCAAATGCCGAACCTTCAGGGGTCTGTTGGGATGTTGGGCTTGGTACGCATCCAAAAGGTGACCAGTCTTATCGTTCGAGCAATCATTGACCACAATAACTTCTTTTGACAGATTATCAGGTAATTGTGTTTCAAATAATAAATCCAAAATTCGAACGATGGTCTTCTCTTCGTTGTAAGCAGGGACCAAAATGCTTAGTCCGGGTTGATGGGTGGGTTCGGAGGTCAAGGGTTTCTTTTGACCGCAAATGAAAGCAAGAATACCGGGACCGCTGCACTTGTCCTTTACTTTGCGTCCCAAAACCCCCCTCATGGCCAAAAACCTTTTGATTGTGGAATCTCCTGCCAAGGCCAAAACCATCGGTGGATATCTTGGCAGCGATTTTATTGTCAAGTCCTCCTACGGGCACATTCGCGATTTGGCCAAAGGCAATCATGCCGTGAAGGTCGACCAGGGCTATGCTCCGGAATATTTGGTCCCCGAGGACAAAAAAGCGGTCGTAAGCGAGCTCAAAAAATTAGCTAAAACTTCGGATCTCGTATGGCTGGCTTCCGATGAAGACCGCGAGGGGGAAGCCATCGCTTGGCATTTGCAAGAGGTTCTGGCACTCCCAGATTCCAAGGTGCGGCGCATTGTTTTTCATGAAATTACCAAAACTGCCATAACACGTGCCGTGGCCAACCCAAGACAAATCGACATCGACCTGGTGATGGCCCAACAGGCACGTAGGATCTTGGATCGATTGGTCGGATTTGAGTTGTCCCCCTTGCTTTGGCGCAAGGTCAAGCCAGGACTTTCAGCAGGCAGGGTCCAATCCGTCGCGGTTCGTTTGCTGGTCGAAAGGGAACGTGAAATTCACGGGTTTGTACCCCAAGCCGCTTTCCGTGTCAACGGTTGGTTCAAGTCTGAAACCAGCACTTTCAAAACCGAACTGAACAAACGTTTCGACCAAGAAGAAGAGGTCACCCTTTGGCTGAAGAAGGCCTTGCCATTGGCTTGGACAGTTCAAGCCATCGAAAAGAAACCCCTGTCCAAAAGCCCCGCGGCTCCTTTTACCACTTCAACCTTGCAGCAGGAGGCCTCCCGCAAGCTCCGTTTTGGGGTCAAAAAAACAATGCGTGTTGCCCAAACCCTCTATGAAGCAGGGTATATCACCTACATGCGTACCGATAGTGTGAATCTGTCGGAAACGGCTTTGCAAGAGGCTCGCGATGCCATTTTGGAAGCTTACGGTTCAGATTACCATCAGCAAAGACAATTCAAAACCAAATCGGCCTCTGCCCAAGAAGCCCACGAGGCCATACGTCCCACCGATTTCAAGCGTCCACACCTTCATGACCTCGAAAAGGATCAGCAGTCGCTTTACGAGTTGATTTGGAAGCGCGCGGTGGCTAGTCAAATGGCCGAGGCCAAGATCGAAAAAACCAAAATCACCTTGGCGACACCCGGTTTGGCCGAGCATTTTGCCGCCGAAGGCGAGGTTGTCCTTTTTGATGGATTTCTTAAGCTCTACATCGAAGGCAACGACGAGGACGACTCGGAGCGCAACGATGAAAACAATCCATCAGGGAATCGATTGCCTCTCCTCAAACAAGGGGAATCAACGCCCTTGGAACGAATGGTCGCGACGCAGCGTTACAGCAGACCTCCATCCAGGTACACCGAAGC
>RFOZ01000007.1 GCA_009926405.1 Cytophagia bacterium | reverse complement strand
GCCAAAGCAGTATGGGGATTGTTTCCCGCCTATTCCACCGACGATGATCGCTTGGTGATGGACGGACAATGGGAATTTCCTTTGTTACGGCAACAGGCGGCCAAGGCCGGGGATTTGCCTAATTTTTGTTTAAGTGATTTTGTTAAACCCCAAAACAACGAGACCCAGGATTGGGCCGGTGCTTTTGCAGTGGGGATTTTTGGTGCGGAAGACTTGGCGCTTGCTTTTCAAAAAGAGCACGATGATTTTTCGGCCATTATGGTCAAAGCCTTGGCCGATCGCCTGGCCGAAGCCTTGGCCGAAGCCCTGCACGCCAAGGTTCGTCAGGAGGATTGGGGCTACGCTCCAATGGAGCAACTCAGCAATTCGGATTTGATCGCCGAGAAATACACGGGTATACGGCCTGCTCCGGGTTATCCGGCCTGCCCCGATCACCTGGACAAGCTGACCCTTTGGGCCATGTTGGGCGTCGAAAAACGATTGGGAATGCAACTAACGGAAAGTTTAGCCATGACCCCGGCGGCCGCTGTCTCTGGTTTTTATTTGGGACACCCGGAAGCCCGGTATTTTGGGGTTGGCAAGATTGGTCAAGACCAATTGGAGGATTATGCCAAGCGTAGAAAAATCACCGTGGAAGAGGCCCGTCGCTGGTTGGCCCCAGTTTTATTGGACGCTTCATGATTGTAGACTCCTAAAGAAAATGTTATGAAAATTATCGACCATATCCAAGAAGCCAACGGCCGCACGTTGTTTTCTTTTGAAATTCTGCCCCCTCTCAAAGGGCAGGATATTCACGAAATTTATAACGGCATTGCGCCTCTCATGGAGTTCAAGCCTCCCTTTATTGACGTTACCTACCACCGGGAGGAATTTCTGCTTAAACCTTTGGTGGACGGAACTTTCCGGCGCATCACGACCCGCAAACGTCCGGGCACGGTAGCGATTTGTGCCGCCATTATGAATCGCTTCAAAGTGGATGCGGTTCCTCACCTTATTTGTGGGGGATTTAGCAAGGAAGAGACCGAAAACGCCTTAATTGACCTGCATTTTTTGGGAATTGATAATGTGTTGGTTTTGAGGGGCGATAACCTCAAACACGAAACCTCCTTTGTGCCTCAGCCGGATGGGAATCAAAACGCGTTGGAATTGTTGCAGCAGGTGGTTCGGATGAACCAGGGACGGTACATGGATGATGAATTGGTGAACGCCACGGCGACTGATTTTTGCATCGGGGTGGCCGGCTACCCCGAAAAGCATCACGATGCTCCCAATCTCAAAGCGGATATCCGCTGGCTCAAACAAAAGGTCAAGGCGGGTGCCAAATTCATTACCACCCAAATGTTTTTTGATAACAAGGCCTATTTTGATTTTGTAGCAACCTGCCGCAAAGAGGGTATTGATATTCCTATTATTCCCGGTATCAAACCTTTGGCGACGCTCAAACAAATCACCTTGCTGCCCAAGGTCTTTCACATCGATATTCCGGAGGCCTTGGCCGATGCCGTGGAACAAGCACCCAACGAGCAGGCGGTACGCCAGATTGGTATCGAATGGGCCATTGAGCAATGCCGGGAACTCAAAGCGGCGGGTGTCCCGGTCCTGCATTTTTATACCATGGGCAAAAGTCAAGCCACCAAGCGCATTGCAGAAGCGGTTTTTTAGTGCGATAGGGTCCTTGAGCCTTCTGGTTGCGGTGCTGTTCCGGAACGCGGATGGGCAGGGTTTGTCCGTGCCAGCCGGTAACAGCGATATGCAGGCGGTCTTTGCATCGCAGGTGCCTCGTTTGGACGGGCGATTGGACGATCCGGTTTGGCAACAAGCACAGCGCATCTCGCATTTTACCCAAAGGGAACTTCAATTGGGCGTTCATTCCACCGAGCGAACCGAGGTGGCTGTAGCCTATGATGATAACAACTTGTACATCGCTGTTTGGTGTTACGATCAAAATCCCCATGACCTTATAGCCAGGGAATTACGTCGTGATTTTGATTATACACTCGATGATAATTTCATTGTGGTGATCGATCCGTACAGGGACCGGAGGAACGGCCTCATGTTGGTTACCAATCCCGTAGGCGCCAGGGCTGATGTGCAGATTTTTAACAACGGGGCTTCCACCAATGCTTTTTGGAACGGGGTTTGGGATGTCAAGACCACGGTGAACAGCGAAGGTTGGTTTGCTGAATTTGAAATACCCCTTTATACCTTCAAATACCGGGTGGGTCTGGAGGAACAAGAATGGGGCATCAATTTTGAGCGTAACATTCGGCACAAGCGTGAGCAGGTTCGATGGAAAGGCTGGGCCAGGGATCACCGAATTGAGCAAATGAACCTGGCGGGGGCTCTGCGCGGTCTGCATCGTTTATCCCAAAAACAAATGGTGGAAATCAAGCCCTATGCCTTGGGAGGTGGTGAATTCAAACCGGATCAGCGCCGACCCGTAGGCACGATGGGGGCCGATGTTAATTATTTGTTAAACCCGACCTACCGCCTAAACCTGACAATTAACACCGATTTTGCCCAGGTGGAGTCCGACCAACAACAGATTAACCTGACAAGGTTTCCTCTTTTTTTTCCGGAACTCCGGGAATTTTTCCTGGAAGGGGATGACTACTTCAATTTTGGTTTTGGGGGCAACCGCATTATTCCCTTCTATACCCGACGGATGGGTTTGGATGACCAACGGGAATCGGTTCCAATTTTGGCCGGAGCCCGGCTTTTGGGGAAGGAAGACCATCGAACGCTGGGCTTCATGTCCCTTCAAACGGCCGCTACCGAGAACCAAGCATCGACCAATTATACCACCGCTTCTTGGCGTCAGGATGTTGGAAACCAGAGTGTTATAGGGGCTATGACGACCAACCGAATCACCGGAGATCGTTGGCACAGTACCAACGGCATCAACGGACGGTACAGCACTTCCAGGCTTTGGGGTTCCAAAAACTTGGATCTGGGCGGGGCCATTCTGCATACGTACGCCACCGATAAAGGTTGGGATGCAGGGGCTACGGCCTACCGTTTTTTTGTGCATTATCCCAACGACCGTTGGACTGTTTTTGCATCGGCCCAGCGGGGTTCGGAGGCTTTTGAGCCCGAAGTAGGGTTGTTGTTACGTCGCGGTTTTCGTGAGCAGTTTATCGATGTTGGATACAGACCCCGACCCCGGCAGTCCAACCACTGGGTTCGGCAATACGATTTTCGACCGGTTCAAATAACGCATACGCAATACGACGATAACGGTGCGATTCAATCGTTTAATTACAGCGTGCAGGTTTTGGGGTTGGATACCAAAAGCGGGGAATCGTTGAACCTGAGTCACGGCTTGGTTGCAGAAGGTTTGAGGGCCCCTTTTGTACTGGCCCCCGGTCTGGTGATTCCGCAGGGTTTGTATTGGTGGCAGCAATCAAGCGCTCGCCTGCGCACCTTCAAAGGGCGCAAAATGGCCTTGGATAGCCGTTGGGCCTGGGGTGAATTTTACGATGGTCGCAGTGTCCAAACCCAAACCGAAATTCTATGGCGCAGCAGCCGTTATGTGGGTTTTAATCTGCGCTTTGAGCACAACCGAATCCAGTTGCCGGCGGGTTCTTTGGAAACCAATCTATGGGGAACTCGGATGACCTACGCCTTGAATCCACAGGTTTTTGGATCCCTCTTGGGTCAATGGAATTCCAGCCAAGACGAATTGAATTTGAATTTTCGCCTGCAGGTGATCCCGTCCATTGGCAAAGATTTTTTCTTGATTATCAACCAAATTTACAGCACCCAACAAGAGGCCTGGTTGCCGACGCGGGGAACGATTTTGGGAAAATTAATTTGGCGCTTTGTAGTTTAGGCGGCCTAGTTGGCTGATTTAAAGACCTTTGGATAAGCGGGGTTGCGCTTGGAGGATGCGGGTATACAGTTGGGCGGCATTGGTGGAATAATACAGATCGCAGGTTTGGTTGCTGGGTCCGGAACCGGGCCGACGTTGAATACGCAGGATGGGTTTTTCGTTGTTACGAACAAACAATTTGACCTTGGCGCCGGATTTGGTTTTGAAATAGCCTTTGGCCGAATAACCATCGGCAAAACCGTTGATTTTCATACGAATGGGGGGTATTTCGGCGACCGTATCCACCGAAACTATTTGTTCCCAGGGTAGGTCGGTGCCATACATCCCTTCGATGCGCAGGCCTTGTTGGTTCACCGAGAGCGTTGAGGGACGGTCCCCCGCCCACATCAAAACCGAAACCAGTATCAGGGCGCCGAGCAGGACTCCCGGCGCCAAAAAGCGCAGACCGCGAGGGGAGGGCAGTCGGTCTCGGTAGGTCCAGGTAAACCAAGTTAGTCCACCCAAGGTCCAGTACAGGGTAACGGGGGCGGCCCATCGACGGTAGCGGTCCGTGTTCGCCTCGGAAAGATCGATGAAACCGTTGTGAACCAAGGCGCCAAGAAGGCCTCCAAGGAGGAGACCCCAAGCCAACCCGTCAAAAAATCGACGCTGAAGCCTCAAATATCCTTGAAGGTCAAAGGCTGTTTGTTCTTCAGCCGACATCGAGTTGTACCCGTTCAGCCAGGTTCCTGCGTTGGCAGGGGTTATCAGTCGTCCCAGGGCCCCAAAGACGATGGCCAAAAAGAAAGGGAGGAAGAGGAGTTCCATCACAGCCTTAAATTTACCCCAGGATGCAAAAACTTGGAACTTGTTGGGGCCGGTCTTGGCCCATTGGATGGACCTTTTGCTTGGCCCTATGGGCGTTCGGGATAGGCTCTGCCAGGGCGGTGAATCAACCAAACAAGGGCGAAGAAGCCTGGGTTGAGACCACCCTGCGTCAACTCACGCTCCGTCAAAAGATAGGTCAGCTCATCATGGTTCCTGTTTTTGCCCAAGCCGATACGGCCGATGCCCAGGTTTTGGGCTTGCTTCGTGAATACGAAGTCGGTGGGCTTATTTGGATGAAAGGCAAGAGCGGCAAGCTCCTTTCTTTGTTACAACACTACAAAAAAGCATCGAAACACCCTCTTTGGATGGCTATGGATGCCGAATGGGGGGCGGCCATGCGATTGGATGATCGGCCTCGTTTCCCTTATGCCATGACCATGGGGGCCTGTCGTGACACGGTTTTGGTAGAGGCCTTGGCCGAAGCCATGGGAAGGGAACTGAAGGAATTGGGGATGCATATCAGTTTTGGCCCGGTGGCCGATGTGAATAGCAATCCTTTTAACCCGGTGATTGGGTTTCGTTCCTTTGGGTCTGAACCCCGCGATGTCCTCGCGATGGCTTTGGCCTATGCACGGGGTTTGGAGAAGGCCGGTGTGATGTCTTGTGCCAAGCATTTTCCGGGACACGGGGATACCGAAGTGGACTCCCACCATGATTTGCCGGTCTTGAACAAGAGCAGGGCGCAATTGGATAGCCTAGAGCTCAGCACCTTTCGAGGCCTTTTGGGATTGCCCTCCATGATGTCGGCTCACTTGATCGTGCACGCGTTGGATAGTGGGCTGGACCTGCCGGTGAGTTTGAATCCTGCGGCCTTGGAGGGGCTCCTTCGACGCCAATGGGGATACAAGGGCGTGATCTTCAGCGATGCGCTCAACATGAAAGGAGCCAGCCAATGTTACCCGCCCGGTGAATTGGAGTGGAAGGCTCTGCAGGCCGGTAACGATGTCCTGCTTTATGTGACGGATGTACCCAAGGCGGTCCAACGCATTGAACAAGCGCTCCTCGCCGGTGAATGGACCGAGTCGGCCTTGGATGAAAAGGTTCGTCGAATTCTAAGCGCCAAATACCGGTATGTTCTAAACGGCCTTGAATCGCCAAACGGTCCAGGGAAAACCATCGCCACCAACCGCGAGCTCCCGCCTTCCTTGCTCCAAGAACGGTGCTTTAACAAAGCATTGACGGTATGGAATCCGGCAGGCTCGGTCATGCCTGAACGGAGGCCCGACGGCCAAAGGCTGTACCTGGCCTTGGGCGGGGATGCCCCCCGCGATGCCTACAATCGCTTGGGTCTCTATGCCCAGGCTGATTTTTTGCATTGGCCTTGGAAGGGTGCCGCGGAACCTGATTTTCGTTGGGCCCATCCGGGTGCAACGTCCTTGGATTCGATCCTTTGTACCTACCCCGAATGGGTGGTGGCCTGGCATGTGCCCAGTCAGCGATGGTCCACGGGATTGGGGATGGACAGCCTTCGTTTGCAGCGCTGGAAGGGTTTGATGGACAAGGCTCGGGCTAAGGGGGTTCGGATGGTGCATTTGTTGTTTGGAAACCCCTTGGCTTTTACCCGCATGCAGGTCAAGGAGACGATTCTTTGTGCCTACGAGGATAGGCCCGAAGCCTATACCGCCGCCGTTCAGGCCTTGTTTGGTGCTTCCGATGCGCCCGGTCTTTTGCCCCTGCGTTGGCCGGCCTCTCACCATGGCCTGGCGCAAACCGAGAAACAGGACCCCGTCCTGCAATGGCAGCCCCGACTTCAAAACGAAAGCGGGGTCAGCCGGCTCTATCATCGCGCTGCATTTCCATGGCCGATTCCTTGGTGGAGGCGGTCCGGAAGCAAGGTGCTTTTCCGGGGGCTCAATTGCTGGTCGCGCAGGGAGAACGCATCTTGATGGCCAAAGCCTACGGTAGCACCGATACCAGCGGCGTGATTCCCGTGGATATGGGGCATGTTTACGATCTGGCTTCTCTCACCAAGGTTCTATCGACGGCCTTGGCCGCTATGCATTTGCACACCGTTCGTCCCCTGCCATTGCAAGCGACGATGGGCAGCTTGTTACCCGAACTCAAAAAACATCCCTTGGGCAGCCGCAAACTCGCCACCGTTCTAACCCACCAGGCGGGGCTGGCTTCGCATATCCCTTTCCAAAAAATTTTGGGATCGGATACCAACCTGGCCCGCGTTTGGTCTGACCTCCAACACAAGCCTTCTTTGTTACGTGATTCCCTGGAGAAAAGGATTTTGGCCCTGCCCGTGGAGCCCGAGGGGACGTATCGCTACAGCGATTTGGGTTTGTTATGGGTCGAAAAGTGGCTTCAAAAAGAATACATGGCTCGGTACCGAATGGATTATCGTTCCTTTTTGACCAAGGCTTGGTACGAACCCTGCGGTGCGAATCGTTTGGGATTTGTTCCTACCCGGCGGCTGCCTTTGCATCGCCTGGTCCCAACCGAGGTGGATACTCTTTGGCGCAAAACCACCGTTCACGGGCAGGTTCATGATCCCATGGCCGATTTGATGGGCGGGGTGGGTCCGCATGCAGGGCTTTTTGGGACAGCCGCGGATGTGGCCCGGGTGATGATGCCTCTGGTTACGGGGTATTTTCCGGGTTCGGCCAAGGTGGACCCATCCACCGTGAGCCGTTTCACGACGGCGTATTTTGCCGGTAACCGCCGAGGCTTGCTTTGGGACAAACCGCTACCAGGTTCCACCCAGGCTGCCGCTCCACGCAGTTTTGGTCACAGCGGATTTACGGGAACCTATGTTTGGGCCGATCCCGAAACGGGGTTGATTTTGGTCTTTTTGTCCAACCGCATTCACCCCAACGCAGAGCCCAATCTCTTGGCTCGGTCCAATCTAAGGACTGATTTGTGGGACCTTTTTTACAAGGAGGTCAAGGCGTCATTGAATCCTCCAACCCGTATTCCCTAAACCTTGGGAGGAAGAGAACCTTTTGGGTTTTGAATTGTCCTATACCTAAGCCTTGTTATGAATCAACCCATGCGAATCGGAATGGTCTGTTACCCCACCTACGGGGGAAGCGGCGTTGTGGCCACCGAATTGGGCAAGGCCTTGGCCGATCGGGGTCATCAAGTTCACTTTGTATCCAATTCATTGCCGGCTCGCCTGGATGTCTTTCGTGAAAATCTCTATTTTCATGAGGTGAGCATGGTTCACTACCCGCTTTTTGAGCATTCGCCCTATGTGCTGGCCCTCACCGGCAAGCTGGTCGAGGTGGTGCGAGAGCAAAAGCTGGATTTATTGCATGTTCATTACGCCATTCCTCACGCTACGGCGGCCCACTTGGCCCGAGAAATTCTGGCAGGGCAAGGCATACGGGTCAAGGTAATCACCACCTTGCACGGCACCGATATCACCTTGGTGGGCAAGGATCCCAATTACGCTCCGGTGGTCAGTTTTGCGATTCAGCAATCCGATGCGGTGACCGCTGTTTCAGATTTTTTGAGGGATGAAACCCATCGCTATTTTGATTGCCGCAAAAAAGTCATTACGGTTCCCAATTTTGTGGACCTCCATCGATTTACGCCTTCGGTCCGACCCGGTTTAAGGGAACGATTTTGTCCCGCCGGTCATCGGCTCTTGATCCATATATCCAATTTTCGGCGGGTCAAGCGTATCGACCGTGTGGTGGAATGGTTCCATCGAATTTCCGATCAAGTACCTTCCAGCCTTCTCATGGTGGGGGACGGCCCTGAATTGCCCCGTGCAGAGCAAAGTGTCCGGGAAGGAGGCTTAACCGGAAAAGTGCATTTTATCGGTCGTCAAGATCCGGTCGAGAGCCTTTTGGGCGTTTCGGATCTTTTGCTTTTGCCTTCCGAAACCGAGAGTTTTGGTTTAGCGGCCCTGGAGGCCATGGCTTGTGGCGTTCCGGTTATGTCCAGCGATGCCGGTGGATTGCCCGAATTGATCGAGGACGGTCGCTGCGGAATCCTGGTCCCCGAAAACGGGCAAGAACAAGGAATCCAAAAGGCGGTCGCCTTGTTATCCAATCCAACCATGTTGGAACAATTTCGCCAAGCATCCATACGCCGTGCATCGGACTTTTCCCTGGACCGGGTTCTGCCTTTGTACGAAGGGCTGTACCGCAAGGTTATGGAGGAGGACAACCGGTGAGTCCCCGTACCCTCATCCCCATCGATTCCACCGTGGTCAAGGCCGTTGATTTGGTCAAAGACTATGGTACGTTTCGGGCCGTTGACGGGCTGAATTTCGAATTGAAAGCGGGGGGTGTGATGGGTTTTTTGGGCCCCAACGGGGCGGGCAAAAGCACGACCCTTCGGATGTTGGTGGACCTGATTCGGCCAAGCAGGGGGCAACTTTTTTTGTTTGGTCTCAACTACCGTTCCCATCGCCAACATATCCTTGCGAGAATTGGTTGCCTGATCGAAAAGCCGGATTTTTATAAATACCTCAGTGCGCTCCAAAACCTCGAATTGCTCGCCAGGGCCTCCGGGGTCAAGGAACCGAGACTTCGTTCGCTGGAGCTCATGGATTTTGTGGGACTTAACGGTCGGGAAAACGATAAGGTTTCATCGTTTTCGCACGGGATGCGTCAACGCCTGGGCCTGGCCCAGTGCCTCTTGCACGACCCGGACCTGGTGGTTCTTGACGAGCCTGGGACTGGGTTGGATCCTCAGGGTTTGGTCGATATGCGGGAAATGATTCTGAATCTCAACCGGGAGCAAGGCAAGACGATTTTGTTGTCCTCCCATCATTTGTCCGAGGTTGAGGCGGTCGCCACCGATTTGGTGGTGGTGGATCGGGGTCGTTGTGTGGTACAGGGTTCTGCCAAAGCATTGTTATCCCAAAGTGAGCGTCAAATTCGCATCACCGTGGGGCGCGCCACCGAGGCGTTGGCTTTGTTGAATGCCGGTCCTTGGGCAGGTGGGGGTCGATTGAACGATCGTGGTGAATTGACCATGGCGTTGGGTCGAGAAGAAGTCCCTGCAGCGGTCCAATTCCTCACCCAAAACGGCTTTGAGGTTTATGCGATTGAATCCCGCCAAAAACTGGAAGATTATTATATGAATCTGTTGAACCATCACCAAACCGAACGCTGATGTGGTGGACTGCTCTGCGCAATGAAAGCGTTAAAATCCTGGCGAAACCCCGATCTTATTTGGGATTTCTGGCCATTACCCTGCTGGTGGGGGTGATCCTTTTGGCCCTGGCGCTGGATGGAAAGTCGTATATAGAATTTGTTACTTCTTCTTTGCAGCAAAGCCTCACGGTCGAGGGCAGCATGTTGAACGGGTATTTGGTGGGCTTTATCGTTCTGCAAATGCTGGTGGTTCACCTGCCTTTGTTGGTGGCCTTGGTGACCGGTGACCTGGTATCCGGCGAAGCCGCCATGGGTACATTGCGTAATTTGTTAACAAGGCCCTTATCGCGCAGAGGGCTTTTGCTCAGCAAGTACGGGGCTGCTGCTGTTTATACCTTGGTTTTGTTGTTATGGCTTGGGATCATGGCCGTCCTGGTTTCGCCTTGGATTTTTGGGGTAGGGGACTTGGCGGTGCTTAGCAACGAAGGCTTGCAAATTTTGCCCTCCGAAGAGGTGCTCCCCCGTTTTCTTCAGGCTTTTGGGGTGGCTTTTGCTGCTTTGTATACGGTGGCCTGTTTGTCGGTGACCCTCTCGTGTTTTGCGGACAATTCCATTGGTCCCATCGTGGGGACCATGGCGACTATCATGGTTTTCACCTTGATAGGGACCCTGGATGTGGCGTTGTTTGATCAGGTCCGACCTTTTTTGTTCACCACCCACATGGCGGCCTGGCGGTCTTTGTTTTTGGATCCTGTTCCTTGGGGGGATATTCTCTTTTCGATGGTGCTCCTGGGAGCCCATTGGGTCTTGCTGATAGGCATCGGCCTGTGGACCTTTGAGCGCAAAGACATCCTTACCTAACCAAGGCCTCCCGCTTCTAAAATCTTTCGAATATGTTCGGCCTCGCTCGTCTTCTTTTTTTTGGCTTTTTTTCCTTTGGATTCATCAGCATTGGACAACAAGCCCTTGCCCAGAAAAGTGCGGCAGCAGCCTCGGCTTCGACAGCAGCCTCGGCTTCAATGGATGCCGAGACCCTGGTGAACCGCCTGGTTCAACGCAGCGCTTCTCTCAGGGATTTGGCGGCCGAAGTGCAGGTACAGGCCGATGTGCCACGGGTCAAAATCAGGCCCTTGTCGGCCACCATGCACTACCTGGCCCCGGATCGTTTTCATTTGCAAAGCCCCCGCCTGGCCTTGCTGCCCCGACAGAATCCCATGGAGCTTTTTGAGTTTCTCAAACGCCCGCAGGGTTACCGCGGGATGTTGATGGGTGAGGACAAGGTGGGTCGTCAAAGCGCGGTTCAGCTTTCTTTATTGCCAACCGGGGCGGATCAGGATTGGCAATTGATTCGGCTTTGGGTTCAGCCCACTTCCGCCCGCATTCTACAGGCCGAAATCACACGTCGAAGCACGGGCACGGTCCAAATGCAATATTTCTACCGCAGTGCCAACCCGCCAACGGATCCAGCCGGCTTGGATTTGCCGGATAGCTTGTTGTTTGAAATGGATGCCAGCAGCCTCAAACTTCCCAAAGCACTGACCGCCGATCTACACAGGGGAAGTCCTCGCGATGCCGCGAAGGCGGCCTCACGCCCCTTGCAGGCTCCCGATGGCAAAGCCCGGGTCGCCATGGGATTTCGATGGATTTCCAAAAATCAAGGGGCGGCTGCGCGTTTTTTCAAGACCCAAAAGGCCGGGTAACTGCTTATTTTGCGTGGGTTTTGCAACCTCGGTTCGAGGTCGCATCCCGCGTTATTCAAAAATCCTATGAACCAACCACTGAGCGAACAAGAGCTCTTGCGCCGCGCCTCCTTGGATTCCCTTCGGGGCTTGGGGGTGGAGCCTTACCCTTCCGCCTCGTTTGAGAGGACCCATCGGACCGCCCAAGTTTTAAGCGATTTCAGCGATGAAGATTCGGCTGCTTGGCAAGAGGTGTCCCTTGCGGGTCGTTTGATGAGCCGACGCATCATGGGCAAAGCATCCTTTGCCGAACTTCAAGATGCCAGCGGTCGCCTTCAGTTGTACATCAGCCGCGATGAAATTTGTCCCGGTGAGAACAAGGATGCCTACAACGAAGTCTTCAAGAAGCATTGCGATATTGGCGATTGGGTCGGAGTCAAGGGCTTTATTTTTCGCACCCAGGTTGGTGAAATAACGCTTCATGTAAAAAGCTTTTTTTTCTTGGCCAAGGCCTTGCGTCCGTTGCCGGTTGTCAAACGGGACGATGAAGGTCGAGTTTACGATGGTTTCAACGATCCCGAACAGCGATACCGCATGCGTTATGTGGATTTGATTGTGAATCCGGAAGTCCGAAATATTTTTGTGTTACGATCGCGCATGATCGAAACCATGCGCCGGTTCTTTAACAGGCATGGCTATCTGGAGGTCGAAACCCCGGTGCTACAGCCCCTCTACGGCGGCGCCTTGGCCAGGCCTTTCAAAACCCATCACAACACGTTGGATATGCCGCTGTACCTGCGAATCGCCAACGAGCTTTACCTCAAGCGATTGATAGTTGGCGGATTTGAGGGTGTCTACGAATTCGCCCGGGATTTCCGCAACGAAGGCATGAGTCGTTTTCACAACCCGGAGTTTACCATGCTGGAGCTCTACGTGGCTTTTGAAGATTATCAATGGATGATGTCCCAAACCGAAAAGCTACTCGAAGAGTTGGCCATGGAATTGCATGGCTCGACGGTCCTTCAGGTCGGCGAGAACCGTATTGATTTCAAAGCACCGTTCCAACGCGTGACGCTATACGATGCGATTTCGGAAAAAGCAGGGGTTCGTGTTGATGATTTGGATGAAGCCGCCTTGCGTGATTTGGCGAAACAGCATAAAATCGAAACCGACCCTTCGATGGGAAGGGCCAAATTGCTGGATACCCTCTTTGGTGAATTGGTCGAGCCCACCCTGATACAGCCCACCTTTGTCATGGATTATCCGGTCGAAATGTCACCCTTGGCCAAAGCGCATCGGAGCAGGCCCGGATTGGTGGAGCGGTTCGAGCTTATCTGCAATAGCAAAGAAATAGCCAACGCATTTTCGGAACTCAACGATCCCTTGGATCAACGCGCCCGTTTCGAAGCCCAATTGGATTTGGGCAAACGAGGTGATCCGGAGGCGATGGTCCTGGATGAAGATTTTTTGAGGGCATTGGAATTTGGGATGCCACCCACCGCCGGAATCGGAATCGGTATCGACCGCCTGGCCATGATCATGACCAACGCGGCCAGTATTCAGGAAGTGCTCTTGTTTCCGCAAATGCGGCCCGAGAAAAGCGAAGGTTAATGCTGGAGTCGCCTCCCGCCGTTTTGCCCCTTCGTTACCCTCAACAATGGAAGGACTATGCCTTGTTGGATAGCGGTAACGGTCTCAAATGGGAGCGATTTGGTGATCGCATTTTGCAAAGACCGGAACCTCAGGCCTTGTGGGCGCCCGTTGAATCCCAAGCCGCCTTGCGCAAAAGTGCCCATTGGCGTTTTGAGGCCGGGGGTAGTCGCAGCGGTCAATGGCTGGGCAACGGACCCGGAGCAGCCGGGGATCGTTGGTCGCTTTCGTACCAAAGTCCTGCGCTGAAGTTGAGGTTTCAATTGGCCATGACGGCGTTCAAGCATGTGGGTTTGTTTCCGGAGCAGGCTGATAATTGGGAATTTATTGCCGCGATCCTCAAGAATTGGACCGGTGGTCCCCCGGAAACCGGTGGTCCCCGGGTGTTGAATCTCTTTGCTTATACCGGGGGGGCCAGCCTGGCCGCTGCGGCTTCCGGGGCCAAGGTCTATCATCTGGATTCGGTCAGGCAGGTCGTGGATTGGGCTCGACGCAACGCAGACCTTTCGGGTTTGGATGGCTTGCATTGGGTGGTCGAAGATGCCCGAAAATTTGTTCAACGTGAAATCAAGCGCGGGCATTTTTACGATGCAGTTTTGATGGATCCCCCAGCCTATGGAATCGGAAGTTCCGGTGAACGATGGAAGTTAGAAGATCAATTGCAGGACCTCGTGGAAGAGGTTCGTCAAATTTTGGTTCCCGAACGGCATGCTTTGTTGGTGAATGCCTATTCTTTGGGCCTGTCGCCCCTCATCCTGCGATCCTTGTT
The DNA here is from genome assembly GCA_009926405.1 of Cytophagia bacterium. GTDB lineage: Bacteria > Bacteroidota > Bacteroidia > UBA7662 > UBA7662 > SYHX01. The sequence continues at coordinate 14,973 of RFOZ01000007.1, read as the reverse complement.
AGGGCGTTGGTACAAAAACGAAGAAATGGAATGCGGTGAAACGGCCTTGGAAGATCGTCACGGGCGCTTTTTACCCCTGGGGGTCTATGCCAGGGTTGTGCGAGGTCAGGCCTGGCGCAACCTTGAAGCTTCCAAAACCATGCGCTTGTTATGATTCTGGTTTTTGATACCGAAACCACCGGTTTACCTCGCAATTACAAGGCCCCGATCAGCGACTCGGCCAATTGGCCCCGTGCGGTTCAAATCGGTTGGCAACTTCTTGACGGACAAGGTGCTTGCATATCGGCTCAATCCTTGGTGATTTACCCCGATGGATTTGAAATTCCGTTCAACGCAGCCAAGGTTCACCGAATTACGACCGAAAGGGCCAGGGCCGAGGGCCAGCCTTTGGAGGTCGTCTTGGATGCCTTTGAATCGGATTTGCAAAAAGCTTCGGTTGTCGCAGGTCATAACATCGAATTTGATTTACTGATTGTCCGGGCCGAATGGTACCGCTTGGGTCGAGACGATCGTTTCGAGGGCTTGCATGTCCTGGATACCAAGGAGGTTTCTACCGCTTTTTGTGCCTTGCCAGGAGGCCGGGGAGGTCAATTCAAATGGCCTACATTAACCGAGCTCTATTGGAAGCTTTTTGGAAGGGGATTTCAGGAGGCCCACGATGCAGGCGCCGATGTGGCCGCGACCGTGGATTGTTTGCTGGCCCTGGTCCAAAGGCAGGTGGTCAACGCAAGTCATTTGGGCTTGGATGCTTCGGCCTACGATGCGCTGCAAAGGTCTCTCGAACAAAAGGTTGCTGCTGACGACCCTGTGCCCGGTACGGCCCAAAGCGTAACACAGCCCGGTTCAGCAGCTACCAGTCCTACGAAGGCCCTTGCAGATGAAGGGACGATCAAGGACAGCATCGTGCCCGAATCATCCCTTAGCAGGTTTGTGCACCTGCATTGCCATTCCCAATTTTCATTGGGGATTCCGGGATGCAGCACCGTGTACGATTTGGTAGATCATGCCGTGGCCCAGGGAAGCGGGGCCATAGCCCTGACGGATCACTCGACGCTTTACGGAGCTTTTTTGTTTTTTCAATACGCCCATGCCAAAGGGATTAAACCTATTTTGGGCTTGGACCTGCAGGTATGCAAGGACCACCGGGATCATAGCCGTAAGGATAACGGAACGCCTCAGCTCCTCTTAGCCCGTAACCAAACGGGTTACCAAAACCTGGTCAAATTGGGATCGCTGTCGTATACCGAAGGGTATTATTACGTACCCCGCGTTAGCCGGGATTTGGTCTTTGCCCATCGCGAAGGTTTGGTGGCGACCTCCGGTTCTCTGGATGCTGAAATACCTTGGACCTTGCTCAATCACGGAGTGGCTCAGGCCGAGGAAGTTCTTCGGGCTTGGAAAGAGGCCTTTGGGGAACATTTTTACTTGGAGGTTCAAGACCACGGCCTGGAAGAGGAGAAGTTTGTTAGGGCTCAATACGAGAAATGGTCCGCCCAATACAATATCCCGATCATTGTTACCAACAATACCTACTACAATCGCTTCGAAGACGCCGATTTGCACGATACGTACCTCTGTGTTGTGCCGTTGGAATACAAGGATACCCCTATCGGACAGGGTCGCGGTTACCGCTTTGGTATGCAGGGGGAGGGTTATCATTTGTGGGAACCGGCCGAAGCCTCCCGCCGAATGGGGCATCGCCCGGAGTGGTTGGCCAATACCTTGGCCTTGGCTGATTCCATGGAATCCTACACCCTCCAAAGGGATGTCTTGCTTCCGCGCTTTGACATTCCCCCTGGATTTGGGAACGAAAACGAATACCTGCGCCACTTGACCCTCGAAGGGGCTAAGAAGCGGTACGGGTCCTTGAGTCCTGATTTGCTTGAGCGAATCGACTTTGAATTGCAGACCATTGCGCATACGGGTTACCCTGGGTATTTTTTGATTGTTCAGGATTTTACATCCGCTGCTCGATCGATGGGCGTGACCGTAGGACCGGGTCGAGGTTCGGCTGCAGGTTCGGTCGTCGCTTATTGCACAGGAATCACCGATGTGGATCCTATTCGCTACGATTTGCTTTTTGAGAGGTTTCTGAACCCAGACCGGGTCAGCATGCCCGATATCGATATTGACTTTGATGACCGCGGTCGCGAAAAAGTCATGCGATATGTTATGGAGAAATACGGCCGGAATCAGGTTGCGCAGATTGCGACGTACCATAGCATGGCGGCCAAATCGGCCATTCGTAGCATCGGTCGCGTGATGGGCCTACAGCCCTTGGAAACTGATGCTTTGGCCAAACTTTTTCCAGAGGACCTGAACAGGGCCGACTATTTCAAAAAAGCCCCCTTAAGAAAATTACTGCTGAACCCCGAACAAGGCCTGAAGCATCTGGATCAATTGAGTTCCGATGATCAGCGAAAAGCCCGGTTGATGGTCGAGATGTTGCGCAAAGGTGGAAGGGAAGGCCGGGTTTTGGAACAATCCGCCTTGCTTGAAGGTTCTTTCAAAAATTCGGGAACCCACGCTTGTGGTGTTGTTATAACACCCGGCGATTTAACCGATTATGTTCCGGTCAAGAACACCCCGGACGCTCAGATTGCCTTGGTGACCCAATTTGATAACGAAGTGGCCGAGGCAGCCGGATTGCTCAAAATGGACTTTTTGGGCCTGAACACGCTGACCATCATCAACGATGCCGTGGAATTGGTGCGTCAAGTCCAGTCAGATTTTCCGGAACCGGAGGATTTTCCTTTGGATGATCCTCTGACCTATACCCTCTTTCAAAAGGGAGAAACCGTTGGGATTTTTCAATACGAATCCCCCGGGATGCAGAAATACCTCAAAGAACTCAAGCCGGACAAATTCGAGGACCTCATTGCGATGAACGCCCTGTACCGCCCGGGTCCTTTGGCCTATATTCCCAATTTCATTAACCGCAAACACGGCAAAGAACCCATTGTTTACGACCTCGAGGATATGAAAGAGCTCTTGGGCGAGACTTACGGAATCACGGTCTACCAGGAGCAAGTGATGTTGCTAAGTCAGAAGTTGGCCGGTTTTTCGAAGGGGAAGGCGGATGAATTGCGCAAAGCGATGGGTAAAAAAATCCCGGAGAAGCTGGCCAAACTCAAGCCTCAGTTTTTGGAGGGTTGCAAAGAACGGGGTCACGATGAAGGGGTTGCCTCCAAGGTTTGGAAAGATTGGGAAGCCTTTGCGGAATATGCTTTTAACAAGTCCCATTCAACGTGTTATGCGGTGGTGGCTTTTCGAACCGCCTACCTCAAAGCCCATTACCCTGCTCAGTTCATGGCCGCCGTTTTGTCCAACCATATGTCGGATATTACCAAGGTGGCCTTCTTTTTGGAAGAGTGCAGGCGGATGGGTTTGCAGGTATTGGGTCCGGATGTCAACGAATCTTCGTTTCGATTTTCGGTGAATGCTGCGGGCCAAATTCGTTTTGGACTGGGCGCCGTCAAGGGCGTTGGTGAAGGAGCTGTCGAGAGTATGGTAGAACAACGCAAGGCAGGGGGGAATTACGAGAGCCTTTTTGATTTTTGTAAGCGCATTGATTTAAGGCAGGCCAACAAAAAAACCCTGGAAGCCTTGGCCTTGGCCGGGGCCTTGGATCGTCTAAGCGGGGTGAATGGTAACCGGCGTTTGTTATTGGATGCCGAAGTCGGTGGGGGAAGCAACCTGTTGGAAAAGGCCATGCGGTTTGGACAGCAGTTCAGGGAATTAACCTTGCAATCCCAAACTTCTTTGTTTGGAGCGGCCGGGATGGTGGATATCAACGAACCCGAAATCCGGCAAGTGGAGCCGTGGCCTTCCTTGGAGGTCCTTCGCCGAGAGAAGGAAGTGGTTGGTCTTTACATCACCGCCCACCCGTTGGATAGTTACGCCTTGGAAATTAAACATTTGGCATTAAGCCCCCTCTCGCATTTGGAGGAACGACCTGAACAGGACCTTCAGATGGCCGTGATGGTCACCGATGTCCAATATTTCCGGGATTCCAAAAACCAAGAAGTCTTGGCCTTTGCGGTGGAGGACAAGGATAGTACCCGCAAATTCAGGCTCCGAGGCGATCAGGCCATGAAATTCAAACATTTGGTGGAGGCAGGGACCGCGCTATTGATTTCGGGGCGGTGGGAATATTTTCAGGGCAAAGACGGGCAACAAGCCGGCTTCTTTCGATTCTCTAATTTGGAACTTTTGTCCGAACTCCGCGACAAAAGATTCAAAAGCCTGACGATTCGTCTGCATTTGGACCAATTGGCCCCGGACTTTAACCTCCGCCTGAGCGAAGCCCTTCACGCCCACCCCGGCAAGCTGGGGGTCAAGGTGGAATTGTGGGTTCCCGAAGACCAACGCTCGGTGGGCATGCGTTCAGAGCTACTCAAAGTGTCCCCGGACCCTGGTCTTTTTGAGGCCTTGGAGCGCCTGGAGGTGGGCTATCGTCTGGCCTGAGCCGTAACTTTGGAATGGTTTTTGTTGGAGATTCCTTCAAATTCCATTAAACCATTAAATTTTAGAACATGGCCCTCGAAATCACTGATTCCAATTTTCAAGAAAAAGTCCTGAACTCCACGCAACCTGTGCTCGTTGATTTCTGGGCCGAATGGTGTGGACCCTGCCGTATGGTAGGTCCTGTGGTCGAAGAAATCGCGCGCGATATGGAAGGCAAAGCGGTGGTTGGCAAGCTGGACGTGGACAGCAACCCCAACATTGCCACCCGCTACGGAATCCGCAGCATACCCACCCTTTTGGTTTTCAAAAACGGTGAAGTGGTGGAGAAGCAAGTCGGTGTGGTCCCCAAGCAAAACTTGGTAGCCTTGTTGAACGCCCACATGGGTTGAGCCGGTGTTGGGCCTGAAACTGCCCACCGATCCCCGATGGGCTGAGATAGCTGAAAAATCCATCGAAGAGATCTTGGTGGATCATGCTTTTTGTGAACAAAAGGCCGCTTCCTCCTGCATTTCCCTCGTTGTTCAATACCCTGATTACCCTCGTTTGGTGCGGGAATTGGCCCCGGTGGTTACCGAGGAATGGGGGCATTTCCGGACCGTGGTCGAAGAGATGGACCGCCGTAACATTCCTTTAGGCCCTCAACGGAGCGATGAGTATGTCGTGGCCCTCTTGGCCTTTCAGCCACGCGGTTTGGATCGCAAGGCCCGGCTTCTCGAAAAATTATTGTGTTGCGCTTTGATCGAAGCCCGATCCTGCGAGCGATTTCGACTCTTGTCTTTGCATTGCAGCGACGAAGACCTTCGGCGCTTTTACCATGCCTTCATGGTTAGCGAGGCCGGTCATTACCGACTTTTTATGGACCTGGCCGAGGCCTATTTCCCCAAAGAACAGGTCCGAAAGCGTTGGGAAGACTATTTGGAATACGAGGCCGGGGTAATGCTCCGTTTTCGTCCCCGAACAGGTCGCATACACTAAGAGGTCGCCTACACTGCCAAGCCGTATCCAGGAACAAGCTGCATCCATCCATTCAACCGTATCTTCTAAAATGGCCCACGATATCCCCTACGATGGTAGCAGGCCCGATCATCGCGCTTCGCGTTATGTTGAATTGATGCGGGATTGGGAAGCCTTGCAGGATGCCGGTGCAGGGTGGCTGGCCAATGCCTCCAATTTGGTGGCTCTGTTGCACCGTGGTTTGGGTTTTTGGTGGACCGGATTTTATTTGTTACGACCGACCGATGGGACTCTGGTGCTGGGGCCTTTTCAGGGACCGGTAGCTTGTACGTTGATTCATCGCGGGAAAGGTGTTTGCGGAGCCTGCGTTGAGCGCAACGAACCGATTTTGGTCCCGGATGTTGATCGGTTTCCAGGCCACATTGCTTGCAGTAGCCTGAGTCGTTCTGAGCTAGTTCTTCCCCTGTACGCCGGCCAATCCTTGGTGGGTGTTTTGGATTTGGATAGCTTGGAACTGGATGATTTTGGCCAAGAGGACATCCAGGCCTTGCAGCCTTTTTTGGCGAGCCTCCAACGTCATTGGACCGGGAGCCCCGAAAGGGCGATCAGGTAAGGCCTCCTAAGGAGGGCTATCCCCGTCCTTTGCCAAGGACAAACCGTATATTCCTTTGCATGTTTTGCAAGCCGGTTCGGGCCAAAGGGCTGTTCTTGTATTTGTTACGGAATTCTTCTTCGGTCATGGATAACCATTCCCCTGCTGTGGGTTGGTGAGGGTTCATGGGGTCGAAGCGTGGTTCTTGGTGTGGGACCGAAAAACGATTCCATGGACAAACCTCCTGACAGATGTCGCAGCCAAAGGCCCAGCCTTCGCTTTGGCCCTCAAAGGTGGACGGTATTTGGTTTTTGAGTTCGATGGTTAGGTACGAAAGACAACGGCTGGCATCCAAACGGTAAGGTTCCAAGGCGCCGGTAGGACAGGCCTCAACGCAACGATTGCATTCCCCGCAGTGGTCCCTGACCGGATGATCGTAGGTGAATTCCAAGTCGCAAAGGATTTCGGCCAGGAAGAAATAACTCCCCGTTTTTTTTTGTAACAAATTGGTATTCTTGCCCATCCATCCGGCACCTGCCAAGGCTGCCCAGGATTTTTCGAGAATGGGAGCGGAATCAGTGAAAACGCGAACACTGAATTCACCAAATTCACCCCGCATTCTTTGAACCAAGGTCCTCATCTTGTCTTTCAGCACGCGATGGTAATCTTCGCCTTGGGCATACAAGGCAATTTTTGGGGTGATTGAAAGGGGGTCCAGGGAAGGATCGGAAGGACCCGCTTCAGCCTCATTCGATGGGTTCGTTTGGTAATAATTATGCAGCAGAACGATCACAGAGCGACACCCATCAAGCAGACGGCGGGGGTCCAATCGTTCCTCAAAATACCTTTCCATGTAGGACATTTCCCCGTGCTTGCCTTGGCTCAGCCATGTTTCGAGGCGGTTGCTTTCTTCGTCCAGCCTGCGGGCCTGGGCGACCTTGCAATCCAGAAAACCCAATTCCAAAGCCAGGGCCTGGAGGCGTTGGCGGCGGTGGTTGGCAGCAAGGTTCATACGCAATATCAGAGGCCTAAAATACGGCCCGTGTCCTTGGCTGTTTCGTTAGATTTGTAGAGTGGACCCTAAGCCCGAATGGTTGTTAGAAATTGCGTTGCCCCTAGGCGTTGAGGGGCTGTATACCTATGCGATGCCCTCTTTATGGGAAACAGGGGACGCGCCACCCCAGGACTTGGTAGGTTGCAGGGTTCGGGTTCCTTTTGGCAAGCGGAAACAATACGTAGGCTTGGTCATGAAAGTTCACCAAAATCGACCGTCTTACCCAATCAAAGAAGCCTTGGAACGATTGGACGCCAAGCCGATTTGGGGAACCAGGGGCCACGAGCTTTGGTCATGGATGCTGGGGTATTACCTCTGTTCCCCGGGTGCTTTGATGGGCCTGGCCTTGCCAGCTCTTTTGAGGGTCGGTAGTGAAAGCGTCTTGGTGGCCATGGATTTTATCGAAGAAGAGGGGTCGGATCGCTGGCAGGATTTGCATCCGTTGTCCAAGCAGTTGTGGGAGCGCCTGCGCCAAGGTCCAGGTATGAGCCTGGAAGCTGTTCAACGATGGATGGTGCCGCATGACCCTGCGCCTTGGATTCAGGAACTCATGGAAGCCGGTCTGATTGGGACCCAGGAGACCTTTTCCAAAGTTTATCGACCCAAAAGCGAAGCGTGGGTTTCCAAAGGCCCGCGTTGGTTGGCCGATGGGGCTGCGATAATGCCCGAATTGGAACGCTCCCCCCGTCAATTGGAATTTGTTATGGCTTTGCATGCGGTATCAAATGGCGCTGATCAGGCCCCTCTTTCTGCAGTTTTAACAAAACTCAACCTCAAGCAGACCCCAACAGCCGTCCTGCAAAGCTTGGTGGAGAAAGGCTTGGTGGTCCGGAGCACTCGTTCCGTTCCGAGGGTACGGTTAAAGGCGGGTTTGCAACATCCATTGACCCTTAACGATTTGCAAGAAGCTGCCTCCCATAAGGCGCGGCATGCGTTGACTCTCGGTCAAAACGTTTTGTTGCACGGCGTGACCGGTAGCGGCAAAACCCATGTTTACCTTGATTTGTTACGGGAGGTTTTGGGCCGTGGCGAACAAGTCTTGTACCTCTTGCCAGAAATTGCCCTCACCCACCAACTGGTGCAGCGTGTGGCGGCTTATGTCGGCGTGGAGGTCGGCGTTTATCACTCGCGGTATTCCGACCACGAAAGGGTGGAATTATGGAACTTGGTCCGGGATGGGGGGGTGTCGTTAATCCTCCGGGGTCTTCCTTCCCTTTGCGCGTTTGGGTATGATTATTGTGGACGAAGAGCACGATCCTTCCTACAAACAGCAGGATCGAAGCCCCGCCTATCAAGCCAGGGATGTTGCCTTGTGGTTGGGTTCCGTTTGGAAGATTCCGGTTGTTTTGGGCTCAGCCACGCCATCGGCTGAAACCTGGCATGCAGCCCATGCTGGCCGTATGGTCAAAGTTGATTTGCCATTGCGTTTCGCTGACCAAAAAATGCCGGAATGGATTTGGATCGACATGGTCCGTGAGAAACAAAGCGGCCGCGTGCAGGGCGAATTTTCGTCAACTTTGTTGGAGGCGATGCGGGATGAAATCTCGGCGGGGCGCCAGGTCCTGTTGTTCAAAAACCGAAGGGGGTATGCTCCTTCGTTGCATTGCGAAGACTGCGCTTGGACGGCCCGTTGCAACCAATGTGATTTGGCCTTGGTCTATCACAAAAGCGAACACCGTTTGCGTTGCCATGGTTGTGGTCAAGTTTTTGCCTCGCCTCCCGGTTGCAGTGCTTGCGGTAGTACGCGGCTTATTTACAAAGGTTATGGAACCCAAAAGATCGAGGAGTCGTTGGCGCTTTTGTTGCCGGAGGCTCGCGTGGCTCGCTTGGACCAGGACGCCGTCCGATCCAAAAACCTATACGGAAGGACCTTGGATGCCTTTCAGCGGGGCGATATTCAGGTTTTAGTTGGTACCCAAATGATCAGCAAGGGCTTGGATTTTCCTGGGGTCAATTTGGTCGGCGTCTTGGACGCAGATCAAGGGCTGTTTCGTACCCAATTCAGAGCTCAGGAGCGAAGTTATCAGCTCTTGGCTCAGCTGGCAGGACGTGCTGGCCGTCACCTTGGACAGGGTAGGATCCTGCTTCAAACCCGTATGCCTCATCACCCGTTGTTTGCTTGGTTGGAACGCGATGATTTCGCAACCTACATGGACCAGGAACTCTTGTACCGATCCCAATTTGGTTATCCTCCTTATGTGCGACTCCTGCGTATTGGGCTTAGCCATCCTCAGCAAGCCAGGGTCGAAGAAGCTGCGTCCGAATTGGCAGGGGTATGGCGGCCGGTTTTGGGGCCCCGACTTTTGGGTCCTGCGCCACCGTTAACAGCCTTGCTTCGCAACGAGCACCGGCTTGAATTTTGGATTAAAAGCGAAAAAAACAGCAAAATCAGGCAGCGATTGGCCGAATGGATACCGGCTGAATTGAGGCGATTGCTAAGCATGCGCAAGTATCTTCAGCTTAAGGTCTTTGTGGATGTTGACCCCGAATAATTTCTTTGTTTCAATAAATTTTTTTGCCTATGAAAGCACGATTCCGGAGCCTGTTCGCCTATTTCGTTAACGGCCTTCTCTTGTTGGCCCCCGTGGGCCTCACGGTTTATGTGACTTTTACCTTGTTTAAATGGCTTGACAGTTGGATTGTTACGCCGGTTCCGGGCTTGGGCTTGTTAATCTTGGTTACAGGTATAACCGTCTTTGGGTATGTCGGTTCGATGTTTCTTTTTAGACCACTTTGGGGATTTGTTGAAAGGCTTTTGCAAAAGGCGCCGCTCATCAACCTGGTCTACAATTCGCTCAAAGATTTGGTGGATGCCTTTGTGGGGGATAAGAAAAAATTCAACAAGGCTGTTTTGGTTGATTTGGGAAATGGTTGCCTCAAGCCTGGTTTTGTAACCGCCGAAGCCTTGGCGGTTGATTCCCTTGTGGAAAATCGCCCATCGGTGGATGGGGAGGCGCCTGGGGAGGACCAAGATCATGTTGGCAGTCAAGGCCGTTCAGTTCAACATGGCGAAGTCATCAACGGGGATGCTTGGGTTGCGGTTTATTTTCCGCATTCCTATAATTTTTCGGGAAATGTTTATGTTGTTCGCCGTTCCCAAACGCGCCTTGTTGATGTGCCTTCGGCAGATTTCATGAAGTTTATCGTTTCGGGCGGGGTCATGCCCATCAAAATGGGTCATGAATAAGTGGCTGGCAAATAAGATATTGCGTCTAGCAGGTTGGCGCTTGGGTCCTTTTCCAACCCATCTTCGACGGGCTGTCCTGGTGGTTGGTCCGCATACAAGTACTTGGGATTTCCCAGTCGCCTTGTTGGCTCGTATTGCCTTGGGGATTCATGTGAAATTTGTTGGAAAAGCTGAATTATTCAAACCTCCTTTTGGTTTTTTGTTTCGATACTGGGGCGGGATACCGGTGCGACGGGTGGTCAAGGAAGATACCGTTTCAGTCATTACCCGGTGTTTTGCCCAAAACGAAGATTTTCTTTTCGGGATCTCTCCCGAAGGGTCTCGTAGTCATGTCCCCAAACTACGCACCGGTTTTTACTATATCGCCGCCAGTGCCGGCGTGCCCATCGTTTTGGTGGGAATGGATTTCCAAAAAAAAACCATCGAAGCAGGTCCTCTAATTCAACCCGGGTTGGGTGAGCGAGAAACCCTTTCGATGGTTGTTGATTATTTCAGCAAGGTCCGGGGACTACATCCCGAGAAGGGAATAGGCCCCGAACACTTACCGAAATAGAATCATCCGGTTGGCCGGATTACTTCTTCATGGATGCCTTTACGGCATCGTACCCAACCGGCGTGTTTTTGCCGATAACAGGGGTGCGAGGCTTGCTGGCCTTTTTGGCAGCGGCTTTCTTAGGAGCAGCCTTCTTAGGAGCAGCAGCTTTCTTAGGAGCAGCTTTCTTAGGAGCAGCAGCTTTCTTAGGAGCAGCAGCCTTCTTAGGAGCAGCCTTCTTAGGAGCAGCCTTCTTAGGAGCAGCGGCCTTTTTAGGAGCAGCAGCCTTCTTAGGAGCAGCGGCTTTCTTAGGAGCAGCGGCTTTCTTAGGAGCAGCGGCTTTCTTAGGAGCAGCAGCTTTCTTAGGAGCAGCGGCTTTCTTAGGAGCAGCAGCCTTTTTAGGAGCAGCCTTGGTGGCCGCTGCCGGTTTGGTTGATTTTTTTTCCACTTTTATTGGGGTTTAGTTAAAGGAAAAAAAAGGAGCTTTGTATAATCCGCAAAGCAGACGGTAAAGACGTTGGATACATGTGGATAACAGGCAAGATGGTGGAATTAGAGATTAAGATGAATACAATTCTCTGAAAACTAATGCATTAATGAAACACCAACTGTACAAAATTCTGTACGCACCGCAAAGAATTCGGGAACGGGTTGCTCCAAAAAATCCGTGAATGGGTGAGTTAATTTTGGCGATAAGCCGGTTGATTCCGAGTCGCCGCAGAGGCTCGAAGCCGAGTGAAAAAAACCGATGATGGAGGTTCTTTTCATTGGGATTTTCAACGTTGGTTGAGTCAAAATTCCACTGATTGAAACAAAGATATAAAAACAAAATCGGGTTTTCAGCCAGCCACTTTTATTTTTTTTTGAAAAGTCATAATGAATAAGTTCGTTCAGCGCCAATTATGGCCTGGTTGGAATCTATAAAAGAGAAGCTTACGTCGTTATAAATATAGATTAAAAAACAACAAATCAAAGTGTTATGAAAATATTGATCAAGCATTAATATCCTTTGGGATTGTTTTTTTGGGGCGTGGGGATGGATTTTATTTCTTGAAAAAGATACGCTATTTTTTTATTTTTCTTTTTTGGTTTATTCAAAATATCAAAATGGATGGTCTTTTGCTCGAGTGGTTGTTGCGGGTGCTATCCCTTCGTTTTATCACGGACTCTTTTGCCGATAAATGCCTATTTTTTGTTGGTTGGTATGTCGCGTTATCCAAAGAGAGTCTCAAAACTTTTATAAAATCATGAATCATACGGTTGGGGTTTTGCTGGACTTGAAGTTGCCACGGCCCGATGTTCAATTCGGCAGGTAGGGTAAAAACCTTGAACAACCTCAAATTTTGTCCAAAACAACCTATTGCCTATATTTGCCCACCTTTAGGGCCCGTTCGTCTAGGGGTTAGGACATCAGATTTTCATTCTGGTAACAGGGGTTCGATTCCCCTACGGGCTACCAAACAAGTCAGCAGGCTCCCTGAAAGCCTTCTTTTGACCCAAAACCCTGATTTTATGAAAAGAATAGCCATCAATGGGTTTGGCCGCATTGGCCGCCTCAGTTTTAAGTACCTACTCCAAAACCCTCAATTGGAAGTGGTAGCCATTAACGATCTTACCGACCCCGAGACCCTTGCCCATTTGCTCAAATACGACTCGGTCCACGGCCGATTTGGGGGTGATGTACGAATTGAAGGCGACGCTTTAATGGTTAACGGCCGCAGGATACGCATTTGTGCCGAAAAGGACCCTGCTAAACTCCCTTGGAAAGAAGAGCGTGTTGATGTGGTCATCGAATCGACCGGCCGCTTTACGGATGAGGAAAAGGCAGGACTCCACCTCCAAGCCGGAGCTTCGAAAGTAATTATTTCGGCCCCTGCCACCGGTGAAATGAAGACCGTTGTCTTGGGAGTTAACGATCAAAGCCTGGATGGATCCGAACGGATTTTGTCCAATGCATCCTGCACAACCAATTGCCTGGCCCCTATGGTTAAGGTTTTGGATGATGCATGGGGTATTGAAAGCGGTTTTATGACCACCATTCATGCCTACACGGCTGACCAAAATCTACAGGATGCACCGCACAAGGATTTGCGCCGTGCCAGGGCGGCGGCCTGTAGCATCGTACCAACCTCAACAGGTGCCGCCAAGGCGGTTGGTTTGGTCCTTCCTCATCTGAAAGGCAAACTCAACGGAAACGCAATGCGGGTTCCAGTGCCCGATGGTTCGGTCACAGATTTCACGGCCATTTTGAAAAAAACCGCATCCGTCGCTGAAATCAACCAGGCTTTTGCCGCCGCCGCTGCCGGTCCTATGAAAGGAATCCTGGAATACCAGTTGGATCCCTTGGTATCGGTTGACATCATCGGAAATACCCACTCCTGTATTTTTGACGCGGCCTTGACCATGGTGATTGGTCAGACGGTGAAAGTGGTTGGATGGTACGATAACGAGGCAGGTTATTCCTCAAGGATCGCAGATTTGGCTGCTCGAGTGGCCTAAAGTCCCGCCGACCATTTCATCATTCCCATGATTAAAACGCCGGATCAATTGGACCTCGCAGGAGCGAGAGTCTTGTTGAGGGTCGATTTCAATGTCCCCCTGGATCCCAATACCTTGGAGCCAACTGATTTGACCCGCATGCGTGCGGCATTACCAACCCTGGAATATCTTTTGAATGCCGGTGCTTCGGTGGTTTTGTGTTCGCATCTGGGCAGGCCCAAAGGTGGACCAGAAGATCGCTATTCACTGAGGCATCTTTTACCCTCGTTGCAGGAACTTCTCAGTCGCAAGATTCGGTTTGTCAACGATTGCATCTCCGATGAAGCATTTGATGCATCGGCGGATCTGCATGCTGGGTCGGTTCTCCTCCTTGAAAATGTTCGATTCTACCCGCAGGAAGAAGCAGGTGATTTGGAATTTGCCCAAAAATTGGCGCGTCACGGAAATTGTTATGTGAACGATGCCTTTGGAACGGCTCATCGGGAGCACGCCTCAACGGCTACGGTCGCACGTTTTTTTGGAGACAAGGTGGCCTCAGGCTATTTGATGAAATCCGAACTTGATCAAGCATCGCGTGTTTTGGAAAACCCGCGTAGGCCCTTTACCGCGATTATGGGAGGAGCCAAGGTTTCGGATAAACTCCTCTTAATCGAAAATTTGCTTCCCAAGGTTGATCGGCTTTTGGTAGTCGGCGGCATGGCTTATACGTTTTGCAAAGCGATGGGAGGCGATGTGGGCGCGTCCCTTTGCGAAGATGATCGAGTGGAAACCGCCAAAGCGCTGTTAATAAGAGCCAAAGACCTGGGGGTTGAACTCGTTATTCCCGAAGATTCGTTGATTGCCGATGCCTTCCAAAACAATGCTCAACGTCGAACGGCCATGAACAATGCCATACCAAAGGGTTGGATGGGTTTGGATTTGGGCCCCAAGGCCATTGAAAATATGGTGGCCAAGATTCAGGAATCCGCAACCCTTTTGTGGAACGGACCTGCCGGTGTTTTTGAGTTTTCGAATTTTGAGGCGGGAACCCGTAGCATCGCGGAAGCGGTTGCCAATGCCACGGATCGTGGGGCATTTAGTTTGGTAGGGGGTGGAGATTCAGCAGCCGCCGTTCATCGATTTGGTGTGCAGGATCGGGTTTCGTATGTTTCAACGGGAGGTGGGGCACTTTTGGAATTGTTGGAAGGTCAACCCTTGCCCGGTGTTCAGGTTCTTGACCGTCCATAGGTTATAACCATCAATTATGCAAATAGGAAATTCCGGAATGCAAGCATTTTTTGGAGGCATATTCCAAAGGTGCTTCGTCCTTGCGACAGGTCTTTTAATCTCGAGTTTTGCCGAAGCATGGGCCCAAGCCCCCGTCCAGAACAAACAAAGCCAAATATCTTATAATCAAGATGATAAGAATCGGCTAATCCGAGAGATTTTTGATTCAGCCCTGGTTTCGGGTCGTTCTTATTCAATGTTACGCGATTTGTGTAAGAAAGCCGGGCATCGTCTCAGCGGTAGTGTAGGCGCTGCCAAGGCAGTTCAGCTCATGACCGATTATCTCCGTGGTTTGGGCCTGGATTCGGTGTGGTTGCAACCGGTAAAGGTTCCACGTTGGGTTCGTGGTGAAGCCGAAAAAGGAACCGTGCGTGTAGATGGTTTTTCGTCGGATTATCGACTTCGTTTACTGGCTTTGGGTG
>RFOZ01000060.1 GCA_009926405.1 Cytophagia bacterium | reverse complement strand
GGCAATGTTGTTGCGAAGTGCATCCTGCTCTTTGACCGACGCCTCCTTCCCGTAGCCCGCTGCCTGCAATTGATGCCGCAATTGACCGCCCTGGTAAAGGGTCCAGGACCCGCTCAATCCCATTTGGTTGGATTCAACCGTTTGGTTACTAAAGGTATTGGTAAACGGGTCAATGGCCCGACCGTTGTTAAACGCGACCCCAGCCGAACCATTCACCGAAGGCGTAAAGGCAAGACGGGCCGCTTTTTGGTCCAATTGGGCCCCGGCAACGGCCAAATCCCCCTGTCGCAGGGTGAGGTTGTGTTCCAATGCATAGCGAATGCATTGCTCCAAGGTCCAACCCCCGTTAGGAACGGAGTCCGAACCGGGACGAAACGGAGAAGCTGCGTGAACCGGAACGGTGACCCACATGGCCAAGACCAGGGAAAGCAGGGTGCGGACTGAGTTTTGCATGGCCATAGAACCCCCAAAAATCGGCATAAAGCGGGAAGTTGGGGCCTCATACCTTAATTTTGAAATCTATTTAAGTCCCTTTCCAAGAGTCCTTTCAACCGTTTTTATGAAAATTGCCATTGTGGGCACCGGCTATGTCGGCCTGGTCACCGGAACCTGTTTTGCCGAAGTAGGCATTGAAGTCCAATGCATTGATATTGATCAACGCAAAATCGACGGCCTCAAGGCCGGAAAAATGCCCATCTACGAGCCTGGGCTCGAAGAAATGGTGTTACGAAATTACCACAACGGCCGTTTGCATTTCAGCACCAACCTGGGCGAAGCTATTCAGGGAGCCGAAGCCATCTTCATAGCAGTGGGTACACCACCCGGCGAAGACGGAAGTGCGGACCTGCAGTACGTTTTGGGCGTTGCCTCCGAAATCGGCAAACACCTTCAACATTATGCGGTGGTGGTTACCAAGTCCACCGTACCCGTCAGCACCAGCCGCAAAGTCCAGCAAGCCGTAAGCCAGGCGATGCAGGAACGCGGAGCTAAGGTTCCTTTTGACGTAGCCTCCAACCCCGAATTTCTCAAAGAAGGCGCAGCGATCGAGGATTTTCTCAAACCGGACCGCATCGTGGTAGGCTGTGAGAGCGTCAAGGCCCAAGAAACCATGGCCAAACTCTACAAGCCCTTTACCCTGAACGGCCACCCCATTCTCTTCATGGACATTCCCTCGGCCGAGATGACCAAATACGCCGCCAACGCCATGTTGGCCACCAAGATTAGCTTCATGAACGATGTGGCCCTGCTCTGCGATATCATGGGAGCCAGCGTGGACCAAGTCCGTAGAGGCATCGGAAGCGATCCGCGCATTGGTAACAAATTTATTTACCCCGGGGTAGGCTACGGAGGCTCCTGCTTTCCCAAGGACGTCAAAGCCCTCATCCGGACCGCCAAAGAAAACGGGCATCGCATGCGCATTCTGGAAGCAGTCGAAGAAGTCAACGAAGATCAAAAGAAGGTCATGGGTTCCATGATACGGGAATATTTTGGGGCCGACCTACAGGGCCTTTGTTTTGGTATTTGGGGTCTGAGCTTCAAGCCCAAGACAGACGATATGCGCGAAGCTCCTTCGGTGGTGATCATCGAAGAATTGCTGGCCGCCGGAGCCAAGGTGCAGGCCTACGATCCGGTCGCTATGCACGAGGCCAAGCATCAACTCGGGGACCGCATCACCTACGCACCGGATCCCTATTCGGCCCTGCAAGGCGCTGATGCCTTGGTTCTTATTACCGAATGGCCCGAATTCCGCATTCCCGAATGGGACCGAGTTGAGTCGTTGTTACGACGAAAAGTTATTTTTGATGGTCGAAACCAATACCAGGCTTCCGAGCTGAGGGATAGGGGCTTTCATTACCGTAACATTGGCAATCCCTGATTGAATTTGCCGATTCATTCTTTGCCCGAAGCCTTCGCTGAAAACGCCCTTGTCCATCGCCCTCCAAGTCCGCCCTCTATGAGCCCAAGACCCCCCGTGACCATTGTTACCGGAGCCGCCGGTTTTCTCGGATCCCATCTTTGCGATCGCTTCCTTGCCGAAGGCCACAAGGTCATCGGCATGGACAACCTCATCACCGGGGACATGCGTAATCTGGCGCATTTGATGCCTTCGCCCTCCTTTGAGTTTTATCATCAGGATGTTTCTCGCTTTGTGCATGTTCCCGGTCCAGTCGATAACATTTTGCACTTTGCATCCCCCGCCTCCCCCATTGACTACCTCAAAATCCCGATTCAAACCCTCAAGGTCGGGTCCCTGGGTACCCATAATTTGTTGGGTTTGGCCCGGGATAAGAAGGCGCGCATTTTGGTGGCTTCCACCTCGGAAGTTTACGGGGATCCCCTGGTCCACCCGCAAACCGAGTCCTATTGGGGCAATGTGAACCCGGTGGGACCGCGCGGTGTTTACGACGAAGCCAAACGCTTTCAGGAAGCCATTACGATGGCCTACCACACCTACCACGGGCTGGAAACCCGGATTGTTCGGATTTTTAATACCTACGGCCCCCGCATGCGCCTTAACGACGGCCGGGCCCTGCCGGCTTTTATTGGACAGGCTCTACGCGGTGAACCGCTGACGGTTTTTGGGGACGGAAGCCAAACCCGTTCCTTTTGTTATGTGGATGATTTGATCGAAGGCATCTACCGGCTTTTGAACAGCAAATACGCCGGACCCGTCAATATCGGCAACCCTCACGAAATCACCATTCGGGAATTTGCCGAAGAGATTCAGGCCCTGACCGGGACTGATCAACCCATCACCTATTTGCCTTTGCCCCAGGATGATCCCAAACAACGGCGCCCGGACATTGGGCTGGCCCGAGAATTGTTGGGCTGGGAGCCCAAAGTCCAACGTGCCGAAGGGCTTCGAAATACCCTGGATTATTTCCGGTCCCTCCCCCGGGAGGAGTGGTTCAAAGAAGCCCATGGCCGAGAGTTCTAAGGAGCCGCTGGCCAAGCCTCAGCCGCCCCAATGGCATGTGGTTTACACCCTGCCCCGCCACGAAAAAAAGGCGGCCCGGGAATTGGAACTCCAGGGTCTGGAGTATTGGCTACCCCTCCACAAGGTCCGCAAGCAATGGTCGGACCGCCGCAAATGGGTCGAAGAACCCCTGTTTAAGTCGTATTTGTTTGTGCTCGTCACGCCCCGGAACTACTTCGATATTCTCAATACCTACGGGATTGTGCGTTATATCTACCACGAAGGCAAACCCGCCATCCTCCGGGACGCCGATATGGACATGCTTCGGCGCCTGCTGGACTCGACCTACGAATTGGAGGTAACACCCCTGCAATTGACGCCGGGTCAGCAGGTTCGGGTGGAACAAGGCCCCCTGATGGGGCATACCGGCATCCTCATCAAACAAAACAGCAACCAAAGCGTACGGGTCGATTTTGAGATCCTCCAACGCTCGGTGGTGGTCACCGTCCCCCTCAAATTCATCCGCCCCCTCGAAGACCTTTCGTAGGCGGGCAATTACCCTTATCTTCGCTGCGCACTGGACCTCCCTCCCCCGGAGGTGGACAGTCGGGCCCTTAGCTCAGCCGGTTAGAGCGTCTGACTCATAATCAGGTGGTCGTTGGTTCGAACCCAACAGGGCCCACTCGGATAGACGGAATTTTTGATATGTTTGGTTGAGGGGCAGATCGGCCTACTGCTTTTGAGCCTTCGGAAATCGGGTTGTTTTCACAGACTGAAAAAGGGAATGTTTTTCACCTTTTAATCATTCCGAATTTTAGGGAAGTTTACACTATAACCTGGCAAAAGCCAACAACAAACTATAATCGCTCCTATCGGCAGTTTTAACGGCTTTGAGGTAGGCTTTTCGGGTATCACCATCGCTAGAAAGTTTGGCAGCACCCCAACCAAAAACTGTCTGCTTGTAAATTTTCTCAATGATAATATCGGCCATTAATCGGCTATGTCTTCCGTTGCCGTTAGGAAAACAATGAATACTTACAAGGCGGTGCTTGAACCTTAGAGCCATTTCATCGGGTGGGTAAGCGTTGTTTTCATACCAAAACTTTGCATCATCCAACAGGTATTTTAGATTGGATGGTATTTGCCAATGGTCAACACCAAAGTTTTTGTTGGTTTTGCGGAACTCGCCTGCCCATGCCCATACATCGGCAAACATTCGCTTATGTACGGTACGGATGAATTCTTCGGTAAAAATGACCTCCGGCTTGAAGGAACGACTTAAAGTCCATTGCACAGCCTGTTCAATGTTCTGTTGCTCAAACTCGTCCAACTCGCCACGGGTCGCAATGGTAGGAATGAGCAGGCCATCTTTTTCATCTTCGTCTAAAGGGGTTTTTCCATCGTTGTAATCTAAATCTAATCCCATAAAATTTTAGGCATTTCATTTTTAATCGATGCAGCCCTTTCTTCGATGGCTTTTTGGATACGTTTGTTGGAATTACCCTGGTCTTCCAATTTCATTGTATTGGATGTACGCAACACAATTTGAGTGGCCATTTCCTTTGCTTTGCGGTCAATCAGTGCATCAAGTGAACCATCTTTAGGGACAAAGCCATAAACCAGGTCCATGTCCAAAGCAATGGCAGCCTCTCTCAGGGTTTTGAGGGTGATGGACCCATCTTTTTCCCTGCGCTCCATATCCGTAAGACTTTGTTTGGTGATTGACATTTTATTACCCAATTGCTGTAGTGACATGCCCAAAGCAGTGCGTACTGCTTTTATCCAACCGGTAGGTGGAGGAGTAATTTTTTTAATGGAGGCAACGACCAGCATCTTGCTGTTGAGTTGTTGTATCTGTAATGATTTCTTTCCCATGATCGTAAGTTTATAAACTGACAAAACAAATACAAATGTAAGTCTATAAACTGACAAAACAAAGTAAATAGTAAGCCTATAAACTGACAATTAACTAAAAATAGTCCTGCATGGGTTCGTTTTCCTTGGGCACCCTTTTGAACATGCATAAGTTTTGTTTTTTCTTGTACTTTGAGGCAATACTTGAACTACCTACTTTTGAATTGACTGCTTGTTAGGGGTACTTTCATTGGTCGTAAAATTTTGTTGCAGAGTCCGTGTCAAAAGATAACAAACAAAAAAATCCTTCTATAAATGAGCCAAGTAACTCTATTTATTGCAACAACCCTGGACGGAAAAATTGCTCGAAAAAATGGCGAATTGGATTGGTTGATGAATCGACCGAATCCAAACCAATTGGATTTTGGGTACCATGAATTTTTGGGTTCGGTCGGAGCCATCGTCGTTGGCAAAACAACCTACAAGGAAATCCTTGGGTTTGGCGTAGAGTGGCCCTATACCGGAATACCTGTTTATGTAGCCACCACCGACCCAAAATTCCAAACAAAAACCCCCGATACCTTTATCCTAACAAGCGACTTAACAGAATTTGTTACGGATCTCAAGCAAAAAATCAATAAAGACATTTGGCTCATGGGTGGGGGTCAGCTTATTAGCGCTTTTCTTGAAAAAGATCTCTTGGATCGAATGATTTTGACCCTCATTCCAACTACCATAGGCGAAGGCATTCCTTTGTTTTCGGAAATAAACAAGGAAACAAGCTGGGCCCTAACACATGTTCAAAGCTTTGAAACAGGGGTTGTTAACCTAACCTACGACAAAGAATCAAACCACGGCTAATGGCATCCGCCTTAAACAAACTCCCTTTTCTTACCCTTGAATCATCATAATAAAAGTTTTTTCAACAATACTTTTGATTAAATTTATTTCTATCTTAATAATAGCCTTAGGTATCCTGCTTTTGGTTTACATGATTGGATTCGAAAGTGAACCGGGCGCCTTACCCTTAGTTTTAATTTTTACTGGCACGGGTATGTTTTTTGTGGCGCGAAAAAACAAAAAGAATAGACCTTGATTTCAAATTTTTTTCTGAGTGACAATTTTTTTGATCGTATTAAGTGATTAGTATGACCCTCAAACTGCGAGACCATAACCCTAATTCAAAGCCATTAATTAACGGTTTTTGAATTGTTAAATAATGATAATTATTCGTTTAAGCAATTTTACTGTTTTAAGTTGTTGGAATTTTGATTGTTTCGGGCTTCAGAATCCTTGTCCTTTTGTCAAGGTATCGTGGGCATAAACCGCCAATTGTCCATGACGTATTTTTTTTATATTTTTTCGTTTGGGCTTTCAAATGCTTAACTTGCATAAAATTTTATCCAATGAATGATTTCTTTACGTACAAGCGGTTTTTGCTGTATTTCCGTGCCATTTTATTGATGATTTTCTTTGTCAATCAAGGAAAGGCCCAAAACATCACCGCCACCATTGGTAGTTTCAACTCCACAACCTGTGCTGTCGGCGATACCCTGGTGCTACCCGTTTCGACTGTTATGGGTTCGGGTATCAGTGTTTCGGCTATTTCCTTGGCCATAGACTACGATACCACCAAACTTCAGTGCATAAGCTCGGTCACGGGTCTC
>RFOZ01000059.1 GCA_009926405.1 Cytophagia bacterium | reverse complement strand
GGAGGTTGAACTATGAGTGATTCAACGCCTTCAGCCCAAGAACGTTATCGTCGCGAAAAAGAATACCATAACAAAGCTTTCGCCGAGGATCTTCGGCATTCGGTTGATAAATATTACGACACCATCCAAAGTAGCCGTTTGGCACACCGCCAAGCCATGACGCCCTTGGTTCCGGGCACCTTTGTCCTGGAGTACGGTTGTGGTCCTGGGTCGGCTGCCTTTGATTTGGCCGCTCAAGGCGCCCGTGTTGTTGGGATTGATATTTCGGAGGTGGCCATCGAGCAATCAAAGGCCAAGGCGTTGGAACAAGGATTGGACATTGATTTTCGGTGCATGAATGCCGAAAGTCTTGAATTTGAGGATAATACCTTCGATATGATCGTGGGTTCCGCGATTCTACACCACCTGGATCTCGATAAAGCCTATGCAGAATTATCCCGCTGCCTCAAACCCGGTGGAAGGGCTGTCTTCATTGAACCAACCGGCCACAATCCTTTTCTAAATCTTTACCGAAAAATGACCCCCGCTCTACGGACCGTGGATGAAAGACCCATGCGACGACCAGATTTTGAGAGGGCTCAACGGTATTTTTCCAACGTGCAGGTTCGTTATTTCAATATGTTAACCACGGCTGCGGTTTTGTTCCGAAGGCAGGCTTGGTTTGAACCTGTGTTACGAGGTTTGGATTTTGTGGATCGCGGACTTTTTTGGTTGGTGCCTGGGCTCAAATACTGGGGTTGGATGGCCGTTATGGTACTCGAAAAACAACCACGCTAATCCGGGTTTCTATGGAATTGCAAACACTTAAACAACGGTTTGGTATCATCGGGAATGCCCCGACCCTGAACCATGCGCTGCGAATTGCAGAACAAGTAGCAGCGACCGATGTTTCGGTCTTGATTTTGGGGGAATCGGGGGTTGGGAAGGAGGTTTTTTCCAAAATTCTCCATCAATTATCCCGACGAAAACATAACAAGTTCATCGCTGTAAATTGCGGAGCCATCCCGGAAGGCACCATTGACTCGGAGCTTTTTGGCCACGAAAAAGGCTCCTTTACCGGTGCCCACGAAGCCAGACAGGGCTATTTTGAGACCGTCAACGGAGGGACTATTTTTTTGGATGAAGTGGCTGAGATGCCGTTGGGTACCCAGGCTCGCCTTTTGAGGGTTTTGGAGTCGGGTGAATTTATCAAGGTAGGTTCATCCAAGGTTCTCAAAACGGATGTTCGTTTGGTGGCTGCTACCAATGTCTCCTTGCTTTCCCAAATCGGGAAAGGCAAGTTTCGGGAAGATTTGTATTACCGCATGAACACCGTGGCAATCCAAATTCCATCTTTGCGGGATCGTCAAGAAGATATTCCCCTTTTGTTTCGAAAATTTGCCGCTGATTTTGCCGAGCGATACGCTTCGGTGCCCGTGCAGTTGGATCCTGCTGCCATGCAATGGCTATGCGATCAGCCCTGGCCTGGCAACATTCGTCAGCTCAAAAACGTAGCCGAACAAATTTGTGTTTTGGCTCCCACGCGGCAACTCAGCGGCGACGAGATTTTGCCTTATTTGCCTGTTAAAGAATCGGTTCGTTCGGGTTTGCCGGCCCTGTTGGAAGGGACAACGGAGTCTGCTTCGGAGTGGTCCGAGCGAGATTTGTTGTACAAGGTCTTGTTTGATCTGAAGCGCGACATGGTCGAAATGAAAAGAGCCATGGGTCAAATCATGGAAAGTGATGGGGTGGTGCATTCCGAGCAGTTAACCTCGGTGGTGTCCCCCATGGTGACCCCTGTCGTGAATGCGGTGGTTTCTCCGCCTTCTCGTTACGAAGACCATGCCGAGGTGGTGGATGTGGAAGAGAACCTTTCCTTGGCTGAGGTCGAAAAGCGCATGATTGAAAGGGCTATTCGAAAGTATGCCGGGCGTCGTCGACAGGCTGCCATGGAATTAGGAATCTCGGAACGTACCTTGTACCGGAAGATTAAGGAATATGGGCTCGAAGAGGATTAAGCCGATTCGTTGGCTGTTCGGCCTATGGGCTGTCTATGGGCTGATTTCTTGCGGGGTCTATACCTTCAGCGGGGCCTCGGTCCCTGCGGAGGTGCGGACAATCCACATCGCCCAAATGCGAAACAACGCTGCGTTGGTACTGCCTTCGTTGAGCCAGCGATTGTCGGACGCGTTTCGGGACAAATGCCTGGCCGAGACCAACCTTCGCTTGGGGGCCTTGGGTCAGTCTGACTGGGAATTTACCGGTGAAATAGTAGACTACGGGGTGAGCGCTGCGGCGGTATCGGGTCGGGAAACCACCAGCCTCAACCGTTTAACCATTGTTTGGCGTTTACGGTTTCGGTCCTTGTCCAACCCCAAAGCGGGATGGGAGCAGCGGCTGGTTCGTTATGCTGACTTCGATGCGGGGACACCATTTCAATCGATCGAAAACGAATTGGTGGAACAAATTGTCCGCCAATTGGTGGACGATGCTTTTAACAAAGCCTTTATCAACTGGTAAGGATGGATCAGCGGCTGTTGTTGGATTGGGTCCGGCACCCGGAGCGCATGGAAGGGGTTTCCGGGGATGAATTGGAACAACTGCTCCAATCTTTGCCGGCCTTTGAGGCAGGTCAATTGCTGAACTTACGTCGCTTGAAGGCCAACCATTCCTCCCGCTTGCCAGCGCTGACGGAACAGTCCCTCGGGCTTGCAGCATACGGGCAGGGTGTTTACCGTGCCCTTCATGCAGTAGAGACCACTGAACCCGAGTTTTTGGAACCTGTGAAGACCGAGATTGCACCCAGTCGTTTGGCTTGGTTTGAAAGTTTGTCTGGGTTAAGGGAAGAATCGGAAGACCAGGACCTTTTGGCGTTGGGTTACGCTGAAGCCTTGGCGGGGGATCTTTTGGTGGCCGATACAGCTTTGGATAGCTGGTTAAACGGCTCTCTTGGTGAAACCCAGCGGACCCCGAAAGCCACCCCAATTCCCAACGACCTAAATTCCAACACGACAGACCAAATCAGGGATTTAGCGGCCCTTAGCCTCAATGCCAACGAAGCCCCCGTGTCAGAATCTTTGGCCGAACTACACCTTCGGCAAGGGCAAAGGCAAAGGGCTGCGCAGATTTATCGCAAATTAATGCTCCGATTTCCGGCCAAAACGACTTATTTTGCGGCCCGTTTGGAGCAAATTCAGTCCGACAACGATTAAAAAGAACCCCCCAATCCTATGTATACCTTCATTACTCTGCTCATCGTCCTGGTCAGCGTTCTGCTGATTCTTTTGGTTTTGATCCAAAAACCCAAAGGAGGGGGTTTGGCCCAAGGATTTTCATCAACCAATCAGATTATGGGTGTCAAGCGCACCTCCGATGTGGTTGAACGCGGCACCTGGATCCTCAGCCTAAGCCTGCTGACCCTGGCCTTGCTCATAAACCTATGGATTCCCCGCGGTGATGAAGTTGAACAAGGCGCCGCTACTCGCCTGGAAGAAAAGGTCTTGGAGGCACCATCTACACCAGCTCCTACCACAGCTCCTAACGGTTCTGCCGCGTCCGGTACCCAGAACGCTCCCGCTAAAACCGGGGATACCGCCCAATAAGGCCTTGTTCAACAGGGGTGGAAGCCCCTTGATTTCCGGTATTTTGCCGGTTGAATTGGCATTTTGTCATAGGTTTTTGGAGAAATTGTCAGTGAAACTGACAAAAAGATCGTAACCATTGGCTATTCTTATTGCTTCGTTTGTTGTTTCTTGTCTTGGCACAGGTTTTGCATTGGTTAAGTCAAAACCTTTAAAATCAAAACCATGTCAAGCAAAATCACACCCATTGCAGACCGAGTTCTGGTAGAACCTTCGCCTGCCGAAGAGAAAACCGCCGGAGGGATCATTATCCCCGACACCGCCAAAGAAAAGCCACAACGTGGAACCGTTGTTGCCGTTGGCCAGGGCAAAAAAGACGAACCCATGACCGTTAAGCCGGGTCAAACCATTTTGTACGGCAAATATTCCGGCACCGAGGTTCAAATTGAAGGCAAGGATTACCTGATCATGCGGGAATCCGATATCATGGCCATCCTTGGCTAATCCGACCGACGAACATTTAACTCCAAAAAACCAAAAACCAATTTATCATGGCTAGCAAGCTAATTTATTTCGATACCGAAGCCCGCGAGGCTCTCAAAAGAGGTGTGGACGCTTTGTCCAATGCCGTTAAAGTTACACTCGGACCCAAAGGTCGTAATGTAGTGTTGGACAAGAAGTTT
This sequence comes from Cytophagia bacterium, assembly GCA_009926405.1. GTDB lineage: Bacteria > Bacteroidota > Bacteroidia > UBA7662 > UBA7662 > SYHX01. Next base: position 2,537 of record RFOZ01000059.1, on the reverse strand, counting down.
GGTGCGCCCACTGTCACCAAAGACGGTGTGAGTGTTGCCAAAGAAATTGAACTCAAAGACCCCATCGAAAACATGGGTGCTCAGTTAGTCAAAGAAGTAGCATCCAAAACCGCGGATCAGGCCGGTGATGGAACTACGACGGCAACCGTTTTGGCTCAGGCCATGATTCGTGCCGGTCTAAAGAACGTGGCGGCCGGAGCCAATCCCATGGACCTCAAAAGAGGGATGGACAAAGCGGTTACAGCTGCCGTCAAATCTTTGCGGACCCTCAGCATGGAAGTGGGGGATGATTTCTCCAAAATTGAGCAAATCGCAACGATTTCGGCTAACAACGACGCGGTTGTTGGTAAGTTGATTGCCGATGCCATGCGTCGCGTTACCAAAGAGGGTGTTATCACGGTCGAAGAGGCCAAATCCACCGATACGTACGTGGATGTTGTGGAAGGCATGCAATTCGACAGGGGTTACGTGTCACCCTATTTTGTCACCAATGCTGACAAAATGGAAGCCGAATTGGACAACCCTTACATCCTGATTTACGACAAGAAAGTTTCGGCCATGAAGGAGCTTCTGCCCGTTCTGGAGAAAGTCGTTCAAACCGGTCGTCCTCTGTTGATTATCGCTGAGGATGTGGATGGGGAAGCCTTGGCCACCCTGGTGGTCAACAAAATCCGTGGTTCACTCAAAATTGCGGCCGTGAAGGCTCCTGGCTTCGGAGATCGTCGCAAGGCTATGTTGGAAGATATTGCCATTTTGACGGGCGGTACGGTCATTTCCGAAGAGCGTGGTTACAAATTAGAAAACGCTGATTTGACCTACCTGGGTCGCGCCGAAAAGGTGACCATCGACAAGGATAACACCACGCTTGTGAACGGTGCTGGTAACAAAGAAGACATCAAAGCCCGTGTTCACCAAATCAAAGCCCAAATTGAAAGCACCAGCAGCGATTACGATCGTGAAAAACTGCAGGAGCGCCTTGCCAAACTGGCCGGTGGTGTAGCGGTTCTTTATGTAGGAGCTGCCACCGAGGTTGAAATGAAGGAGAAAAAAGACCGCATCGACGATGCACTGCACGCAACCCGTGCGGCGGTTGAAGAAGGGATTGTTCCCGGTGGTGGTGTTGCCTTTATTCGTGCCATCAAGGCCTTGGACAAAGTGGCTACCGAAAATTCAGACGAGAAAACCGGTATTGACATTATCAAACGCGCCTTGGAAGAGCCGATTCGTCAAATTGCAGCCAACGGTGGCGTCGATGGTTCCATCATTGTTCAAAAGGTCAAGGAAGGCACTGGAAACTTTGGTTACAATGCTCGCTTGGACAAATTCCAGAACATGCTGGTGGCCGGGGTTATTGACCCTACCAAGGTGGCCCGTGTTGCTCTCGAAAATGCGACATCCATCGCGGCTATGTTGTTGACCACCGAATGTGTGATTGCCGACGAGCCAGAGAAGGACAAAATGCCCCCAATGCCAGGTGGCGGCGGAATGGGCGATATGATGTAAGTTTTGCTCCGAAGCCCCGGCCCGCAAGGGTCGGGGTTTTTTGTTTTTGGGCGGTTTTCGCCCGTAAATTTGCACAAACCCACGGTATGAATCCCATCAAACGATTTTTGCTTTCTTCCAACGGCCGCAAGACGGTTATGGCCCTAACTGGGTTGTTTTTGATTTTATTTCTGGTCATTCATTTAGCCGGAAACCTCCAGCTCTTGGTCCCTGACCAGGGTCGGTCATTCAACGAATATTCGCATTTCATGAGTCACAGTTTGTTGATACAAACGGTCTCCAAGCTGAATTTCAGCTTTATTATCCTTCACGTTCTCTACAGTCTTTGGTTAACAAACCAAGCGAAACAAGCCAGACCCATCGGATACAAAGGCAAACCAGTTCTGGAAACAACTTCTTGGTCATCCCGCAACATGGGTATCCTAGGGACCTTGGTTCTGGCATTTTTGTTGGTTCACCTCAAGGGCTTCTGGTACGAGTTCAAATTCGGAGAAGTTCCCGACATTCTTTATCCGGGAGCAGAAAAATCCCTACCGGATGCTTACCGCGTTGTTTCCGAGGCTTACTCCAATCCCATCTATGCGATGTTTTACGTACTAAGTATGATCGCAGTGGGTTTTCATCTTTACCATGGCTTCCAAAGTGCCTTCCACACCTTGGGTCTCAGCAATTACCGCTACAAGCCGATGATTCGCACGGTGGGAACGCTCTTTGCCGTGGCTGTCCCAGCCCTTTTTGCCTTGATTCCGGTGGTTATGTACCTCCAAAAAGCCGGATACTAACTCAAGCCCTGAACCCTTCGCCTCTTAACAAGAACCCATGAAATTGGACTCCAAAATTCCGGAAGGAACGCTGCAAGAACGCTGGACCCGTTACCGTTCAACCGTCCCCCTGGTTTCTCCTGCGAACAAGCGCAAAATGGAAATTATTGTGGTGGGTACCGGCCTGGCCGGGGCATCGGCTGCGGCCTCCTTGGCCGAGTTGGGTTACAAGGTGAAGGCCTTTTGTTTTCAGGATTCACCGCGAAGGGCCCA
>RFOZ01000058.1 GCA_009926405.1 Cytophagia bacterium | reverse complement strand
CCCGCCATTCCACCGTGGTTGTTTGTGGTGGAGCCGGGCTCTTTATTCGGGCTTTGGTGGAAGGATTTGATGCCCTGGCGAAGGAACAACCCGATCGACGCAGGCATTGGCAAACCTTGTGGGAACAGGAGGGTTTGACCGCTCTTCAAACGGCGGTCCGTCAAAGGGACCCTGCTTATGCGGCCCGCGCTGATATGCAGAACCACCAACGCCTGATACGGGCTTTGGAAATTATGGACACGGAGGGCCGTCCGGTCACAGATCTATGGACCCGTTCGGTCAAGCAGCGGGGCTTTGATTGCCAATGGATCGGACTCCAACCCGAACGTGCACGACTCTACGACCAAATCAATCATCGCGTCGAATCCATGGACGCGGCTGGCCTTGAATCGGAGGCCCAGGCCCTCTATCCCTACGCTGATCACAAGGCTCTCAAAAGTCCGGGGTACGCCGAGTGGCCTGCCTACTGGGATGGCCAGCTAACAAGGGGGACCTGCCTTGATTTGATTCGGCAGCATACCCGGAATTATGCCCGCCGTCAATTAACCTGGTTCAGGCGTTGTGAAGCGGTTCATTGGATTCCAGCGCCTATCCTGGAGGTTGATTCACGGCTAGACTGGATTCGCCGTAATTTGCCGGAGGTTAAACTGCCATGAACACTGAATTGTATTTGGACCCGGACCTGCCTGAAACCGGGACCTTTCAACTCAAACCGGATGAATCCCGGCATTTGGTACGTGTTCGCCGTGAACGAGAGGGTGCGGCCGTTCTGGTGACCAACGGACGTGGACGACTCGCCCAATGCATTCTGCAAAATTCTATTCCGTCCGGCGCCGTTTTGGAAATTCAAGACGGGCAAGAAGTTCCGGCACCGCTTGCCTTGGAAGTGGCTGTTTCGCCTTTGCACAATGAAAGTCGGTGGGAATGGTTGATCGAAAAAGCCACCGAATTGGGGGCAACGAAAATTCAACCTTTGGTATGTGAACGGACCGAACACCACCGCTGGAAACCTGAGCGGCTTCGACGTATTATTGAATCGGCTATGAAACAATCCCTGCGATGCTACCAACCCCTGCTCGCCGAACCGCAGGAACTAAAACAGTGGAAACCGAATTCATCCCTCGCTCTCTATACCGCCCATTGCAACCAGGATCACCCCCGGATCCCCCTTTACCAAATCAAAACGGACGAAGCAGTCTGCCTGGCTTTGGGCCCGGAAGGCGATTTCAGCGACCGTGAAATAGCCTATTTGGCTTCGCTAGGGGCTAAGGGCCTGGACCTGGGCCCTCACCGCCTACGCACCGAAACGGCCACCCTGGCCGCCTTGGCTCATTGGGTCCAACGAGGAAGTCGCATGCTCGTGGTTTTGTTGGGGCTATTCCTTGGGTTGGGATGGATGCAAGCGCCGTCAGCCCTTGCCCAAAACAACATCGCAGGCACCCTTAGTCTAGGAAGATTGCGTTACGGAGGCGGCGGTGATTGGTACGCCAACCCCACCTCCTTGCCCAACTTGGCCCGTTTCTGCAACCGCAACATGGGTACGTCGCTCAAGGTCCAAGAAGAAGTGGCGGATGTGGGGAGTCCGGATCTCTTTCGGTTTCCTTGGTTGCATATGACAGGTCACGGGCGGGTTTTATTTTCCGACCAAGAAGCCCGCAATCTTCGTCAATACCTGACGGGAGGAGGTTTTCTGCATGTCGACGATAATTATGGCATGGATCCCTATGTTCGGATTGAGTTCAAAAAGGTCTTTCCTGAGCTGGAATGGGTTCGGGTTGCCGCCGACCACCCTCTTTACAGGGAACCGTTTCGAATGAACAGTGGCTTACCCAAAATCCACGAACACGACGGACAACCGGCCCAAGGTTTGGCCTTGGTTTGGGAAAACAAAATCGTGGTTTTCTATACCTACCAATGCGACCTTGGCGATGGATGGGAAGATGCCTCGGTCCACAAAGACCCCGAGGCCTTGCGTATACAAGCCCTCCAAATGGGCGCAAACATCCTCCGCTACGCTTTTGAGCACTAGGACCGCATAGCGGTAACACATTCCTCTACCAAGGCCGGGCCCCGGTAAACCAGCCCTGTATAGACCTGGACCAGAACCGCACCCGCTGCCAGACGTTGAGCAGCATCCCTTCCGCTCATAACACCACCCACCGATACCAAAAGAGGACAGAAGCCATAAGCCGTTCCATACGCTTTCATCGACTCCAACAAGGCCAGGGACTTGGAGCCCAACGGGGCCCCGCTCAATCCACCGGCTCCCAAAGATGCTACTTCGGTGGCCTGCCCTCCCAAAACACCCCGATCGATGGTTGTATTGGTCAAAACCAAGCCTTGAATTCGATGTTTAGCAAAGACGGGCCACAAGTCCTGCCAGTCCTCAGGGGCCAAGTCAGGGGCCAGCTTTACCCAGACAGGACGGCGCAGTTGTTGTTGACAGGGTAGGCGGTCGATGGCTTCCAAGAGGCTGTCCAAAAACCCTGCTTCTTGCAAATCACGAAGCCCCGGTGTATTGGGTGAACTCAAATTGATGGTAAAATAATCGACCCAAGGATGCAATACCTCAACACAAGTCACATAATCCTTGGCGGCGTCTTGGTTGGGCGTGTCTTTGTTTTTGCCAATGTTCGCTCCGACCACCAAACCTTTGGGGCGTTGACGAAGTCGAGGGATAGCCGCCTCCACCCCACCGTTGTTAAAGCCCAGCCTGTTCAGGAGGGCCTGCTGCGTTACCAACCGAAACAAGCGCGGTTTGGGGTTACCAGGCTGAGGCCTTGGGGTCAACGTTCCCACTTCCACAAAGCCAAATCCCAGGGCCTTCCATACCTGTAGGTATTTGGCATCCTTGTCAAAACCGGCCGCCAGGCCGAGTCGATTGGGCCAAGCCAAGCCCATTCCATCCCAAGGGTCCGAAACCTTGGGCCATAACAAAGCCCAAAGCCTGCTCATTCCCGGAATCTTCAAAAGGGCCCGCGAAACATTCAGGGTGAGATAATGGGCGCTTTCGGGCTCCATACCAAAAAGAAAACCTTGCAACCAACGATACATGGCCCAAAGATGCAATGAAATTTAGGGTTTCTTGGCACGGATGATTTCCCGCTTGCCGGGCGGACCCGGAAGCCTTTGGACCTCCCAACCCAATCCTTTGAGGAAACGGCCAAAAGCCCCGCTGGCTCCAAAGGTCACCAGCCATGCTCCGGGGGCCGCCCAACGATCCAGGAAGTCCAACGCTCGTTCGTCCCACAGTTCCGGGGCATAGCTTGGCCCAAAGGCATCCCAAAAAACCAAGTCAACCGGCTCATCCAACGAGCAAGGCCACGGCTGGCCCAAGACCCTCAGCGAATAACCGGCATCAGAATCCCCCCAAGACCAGGAACCTTGACCGAGACTCCCCAACCTTTCGTGCAATGTCGGATAAAACTGCGACCAAACCTGCCAAGCCTGCCCCTTGAGAAAGGACCCGTAATTCAAACCCATTAACAAATCCGTAGACAAGGGAAACGGCTCAAGGGCCGTGTATTTGATGGCCATTCGGGGATGCTCCAAGGAAGTTTCCAAGGCAAGGGCTGCATTGAGCCCTGTACCCAAACCAATTTCCAGGATACGAACCTGATTTCCTCTTCCAGAGGTCTGGTTCTGAATTTGAATTCGGGCCGCTAAATAGGCCTTAAGCCCGGTTTCCTGGTAAATATGCCTGGATTCGGTGACAGCCCCGTGTAGGCTGTGATAGGTGGGCCCCTCCAAACCTAAGCGAACGGAATGGGAACCATCACCGGTCAGGATCATGGTCTTTTTAAGTGATTCGGACACCCATCAAAATTAGGGCAAAGCAGGCCTTGGGGTGGTTTCATACCTTTGATGCATGGTCCTGCCGCCTTTAGCCGAACGCATGCGTCCTGAACGCCTCGAAGACCTCGTTGGGCAAGAGGAATTGGTGGGTCCCCAGGGTTTGCTCCGTCGATTTTGGGAGGGCGGTGCCCTGCCTTCCCTCCTGTTTTGGGGTCCACCGGGCTCAGGCAAAACCAGTTTGGCTCGAATGCTGGCGGTGCATTCCAAAAGACGGTTCCACTTCTTGAGTGCGGTCGATGCCGGGGTCAAAGAAGTCAGAGCCATCATCGAGGAAGGCAATGGTTTGTTCAAACCACTTTTGTTTTTGGATGAAATCCATCGATTCAACAAGGCCCAACAGGATGCCCTTCTGGGGGCCGTCGAAAGCGGACAGCTGACTTTGATTGGTGCGACCACCGAAAACCCCTCCTTTGGTTTGAACCCTGCCCTGCTTTCCCGTTGCCAATTGCTCATCCTCCAACCTTTGGGAACAGAAGAACTGCATCAGCTCGCCCTCAAGGCCGTCAGCCAGGATGCCGAGTTGCGGGCCCTTGGGTTGGAACTGGTGGAAAGCAACGCGTTGATACGCCACGCCCAAGGGGATGCCCGCCGGATGTATAATTTGTTAGAGTGGCTTTCTACGAGCCTTCCTGTCCAGGACGGGGTGCGTCGAATCACCGATCAGGCTGTGTTAGCGGTCCTGCCCCCCTTTGCGGTCTACCACGATCGGGATGGAGACCAGCATTACCGACTTGTTTCGGCTTTGATTAAATCCATACGGGGATCCGATCCTCAAGCGGCTGTTTATTATTTGGCCCGTCTGATCGCAGGCGGAGAAGATCCGGTGTTTATCGCAAGGAGGCTGGTCATCTTGGCCTCCGAAGATATTGGCATGGCCAATCCACAAGCCCTCATTTTGGCATCCGCCACCTTGGAATCCGTGGCCCGCATCGGTTACCCTGAAGCCCGTATTCCCTTGAGCCAAACGACCTTGTACCTCAGCCTAAGTCCCAAAAGCAATTCCGCTTACCTGGCCATCGAAACCGCTCTTGAAACGGTACGCCTTGCCGAACAACAACCGCCCGTGCCGGAAGCTCTTAGCAATCCGGTGACCAAAATGCAGAAAGACCTGGGGTACGGAGAAGGGTACCAATACAGCCACGACGGGCCGCATCACTTTGTTCACCAAAATTTTATGCCCCCCAATCTGCAAGGCCGGGTTTTTTACAGGCCGGCTGATAACGAACGAGAGCAAGCCTACCAACGCTGGCTCCAAGATCACTGGCCCGAATACAAATTGGGCAGCAGAGATTCGGGTTAACGCCAACCTTCCCAGGGCCGGTTGGGATCGGGGTGCCCCATGGGTACCCGGTTCTCGGTCGGTAATTCCCGGCTCGGTTTTCCAAAATTGCGAAAATTGTAGGTGAAGGTTAGCATCACAAAGCGGCCCAAAGCGGTGTTCCGGTTATCATCGACATAAAGTTCTGTCAAGGTCCGACTCACCGATCGGTTCTGTCCCAAGAGGTCAAAAACGGACAAACGCCATTCTCCCAATTTATTAGGCAAAACCTTGGTGGCCACCGAAAGATTCAAAAGGTGAATACTGGCATTAAAGCCTTGGTCCAAGCCACCCCAATACGTCCAGGCGTAATCGGAACCCAAAACCCAGCGTTTTCGCCAAGTGTATTGAATACGGGCATTGGCGGCATGGGTTTGGTAAAGCAACCATGGACCTTTGAATGCATTGTTAAGATTTCGGTAGCGGTTCCATCCCAGGTTCAAGGAAACGTTGTAATCCCATTTCTCCGAACGAGAACTGCTTAGACCCCACTGCAGACCAAGATTTTGGGTCGTAACCCGGGAATCCTTGCCGTTGTTACGAACGGGCTGATCCAAATGCCCGCTTGTTAACGTCCAATTCATGTTCGCCTTGAGCCAAGTCCATGGATGGGCGTACGTGCTGTACCAACGAAGATTGGTCTGATCACCCAAGTTGGCCGGCCTGGTGATTTGTGCACCCCGGGTCAATCCCAAGTCTTGCCAAGCCAAACCCCAAGTTTGGGGGCCTTTCCAATCCGACCACCACCGGCTCATCAAGGCGGTATCGTTTGGAACAACCAAATTTTCGTTCCCCACAACCCCCTGGGTCCGGGTCCCGTTTACAAAAACAAAGACCGAGCGCCCCCCAGCCCCATCCGACCAGCGAAATCGTCCTCCAACCGTGTGCATAATGGCCTGATCCAAAAAGGGATTGCCCACCGATAACGAGAGAGGGTTGGTATTGTCCAGGATCGGCTGCAATTGTTGCACCGAAGGCGTCTGGGTTGAAGCTCGGTAAAAAACCCGGTATTGCTGAAATCTGGTCGGATTAAACCGCCATGACGCGTTCGGCAACCAGGCATTCCAACGGATATTCGAAGGCATAATTCCCGTAAAAACCTCCTCCACGGACAAGGTAGATCGGTAATCCTGCCTTTGCAAACCCACGGAGAGTTCACGCCGTTCGTTGCCCCACCGGTAACGAAGACCGTATTGAGCACCGCCCAGGTTTTGACGCGTAAGCTGGTTGTAAAGACCCATCACCCGGGAAGAGTCTCGGGGATCCATCCGCTGCCCCGACCGGCTTTGTTGCCACAGCGGAGAGGCCGTCCATTCCAATAAACCCTCGGCTCCCAAAGGCTCAACAAAATTCAGATCCCAACGATTCCGAAGAAAACCCCGATCTTGGTCAAAGAATTGTTGGCTTGTATCCCGACGATTCCACCAAACGGGCGGCATTACAGGTCCCTGCCCGGCTTCAAAGATTTCGGATACTTGATCGCGGGGAGCGTTTTGGTCTTGAAAATCCAAAGCCCAATTGACCGAAAAATTACGCCTTGCTTTGGCTAAACGCTGCCGGTACAACCACTCAAAGCCGGATCTTTGAATCCAGCGGGGAGCCTGTTTGACCACTTTGGAATGAAAGTCAAAAGCCGCCCCCACACCGCACATCACCGTGGTCTGGAGTTTGGGGAGATACTC
>RFOZ01000057.1 GCA_009926405.1 Cytophagia bacterium | reverse complement strand
GGCTGAAGGTTCTCGGTACGGTTCGTCAACACATTTTGAGATAATTTGCGGCTTACCCATGTTCCGGGCTGGTTGCCATCCGTGTATCCGCTGTCGATGGATACGACCGAAGCCAATTGCCCTAAACGGGCCGCATAACTAAAGCGAGGCGTCCAAATCATGGAACGATTGCTATCAGGATTCCATTCCAATCGAGCGGTCCATCGGCTCTGAAGGTTGTCTTGAATTTGACGGCTGCTATCGCTTTGGCTAAAGCCGGGGATACTAAACCAAGTTCGTAGAGAAGCCGAGTTCTGTTCGTTCACCGTTCGGGTCAACAAAAGAGAACTGTTTAATTTCCAGGTTCCCGCCCATTGATCGCTGTAATTGAGGGCTGAACTCAAGGTAGTGGTCAAACCTCTTTGGCTAGGATTGAGGAGCGAGGAGCCGGGATCGGGCATACCCCGTCCACCTCCACGCATTCCACCCATCGCAGAACCGCCCAGGTTGGAACCACCACCGAGCAAACCACTCAATTCCGCACCCGAAAAATTCTGCTGATTAATGTTATTTAACAACAAGGCTGCACTTAGCCTGCGTTTTCCCTTGAAATACGTAGCATTCCCTCCGCCCATCCATCGCCTACCATTGGTTGGTGTCCAAAAATCGGAAGCAGTACCGTCTTTTAAAACCAGGTTATCAAAAGCCTGTTCGGAGCGTTGGGCTTCACTCCCGGTAAACTCCCCAACTCCGGAATAAATTTTACCAAAACGGCTGTTGTTTAGGCCCGTACGGGTGATTAGGTTGAGTGTTTTTTCGGTGTTACCGTCGTTGATTCCGGTAAACTGAGCCTGATCGCTTTGGCGATCGATCAACTGAACTTTTTCAATAACCTCGGCCGGCAAATTGCGAAGAGCCGCCGTGGCATCGTTCCCAAAGTATTCCTGCCCGTCCAACAAAACCCTTTTTACCTCTTCGCCTTGGGCTTTGAGTTGACCATTCTCCACGGTGATGCCGGGCATTTTCCGAATTAGTTGCTCAGCATCCGCATCGGGAGCCGTTCGATAAGAAGAAGCATTGATTTCGGTGGTATCACCGCGTTGCTCCACCCGGCGTGCCGTTTCTTGAATTTCGACCTCCCCCAATTCAGTCAAAGAAGGAACCAAACGCAGGGACCCCAAGGCAGTATCTCCTGTTAAACGGACCATTCTTTGCCAAGTCCTGTAACCGATGTAGGTGATGCGCAGCCTGTAGCCACCCTGCCGGGGTAGGTTAACCTCAAAACCACCCTGGAGGCCGGTGCTACCCCCCCAGCTTCGGGTGCTGTCCCTCAGGGAAAGAACCAAAACATTCACCCCAGCCAAACCCTCCCCCGTGACGGAATCGACAACCCGCCCACTGATTCGTACAGGGATCGAAGGCCGTTCAACGATCGGCTGTGCCTGCACACTCAGCATCGCAAAGCACCAGAACGAGAGGGATAGGATGAATCGCATTCCCAAAAGAACGATGAAAACCACCCTAAACAGTAGGAATTGGTAGAGATTTTGGGGTTAAACGGCATTTCTTGGCGAACTTTGGGCTGTGAAACGAAGCGCCCTCCTCCTCCTTTTGTTGCTGGGCACGGGACTGGCCATTTTGGTGAGCACCCTGGGCGAAAGCAGCTCCTATGTTGATTTTGAAACGGCTGCTACCGAACCCGGTCGTAGTTTTCATGTCGTCGGCACCTTAAACCGGTCCTTGCCCTTGGTTTACGATGCCGAAAAAGACGCCAACCTATTGCAGTTTGCTCTGATTGACCAAAAAGGCCTTAGCACCACCGTTTTGTACTACGGTGCCAAGCCTCAAGATTTTGAGCGATCCGAGCAAGTCGTGGTGGTCGGTGCCATGCAAATGCAGCAGGGAAAACCCGTCTTTGTCGCCGATCAAATTCTAACCAAGTGCCCCTCCAAGTACACCGAAGACACCCTCTAAACCTTTTATAAACCCGTGATACCCTACGAAGGAGAACTCTTGTGGCCGGGCAATCTGGGCCACGGCGCCGTGATCGTTTCATTTTGTGCTGCCCTCCTGGGTTTCCTTGCCTACGGTCATGCTCTGCAAGGTCACAAGTTGGAACGAGGGCGCTGGGAAACCTGGGGGCGCTGGGCTTATGGCCTGCACAGCCTCGCGGTCTTTACCGTGATTGGGGTTCTCTTTGGAATCATTTACACCCATCGGTACGAGTACCATTATGCTTGGTCTCATGCATCCAAAGCCTTGCCGGTTCGATACATTCTTTCGGCATTTTGGGAAGGACAGGAAGGTAGTTTTTTGTTATGGATTTTTTGGCATGTGGTCCTGGGTTTGTTTTTTTTGGCCACCACCGGACGACGCTGGGAAGCAGGGGTCATGACCGTTTTGTGCTTGGCCCAGCTAATGCTGTCCAGCATGTTGCTCGGAACACTTTTTGAAATTCCCTTCCTGGGTGATCTCAAAATCGGTAGCAGTCCCTTTGTTCTTCTTCGTGAAACCTTGCAGGCACCCTTGTTTGAACGCCCGGATTACCTCCAATGGATTACCGATGGGAATGGCCTGAACCCCTTGCTTCAAAACCCGTGGATGGTCATTCACCCCCCGGTTCTTTTTTTGGGTTTTGCGGCCTGCACCATACCCTTTGGGTACGCCGTTACCGCCTTGGTGCGTCGCCTATACCGCGAATGGGTCGGGCCCGCGTTGGCTTGGTCGCTTGTCGCCGTGCTAACCTTGGGGAGTGGGATTATCATGGGGGCTGCATGGGCTTATGAATCCTTGAATTTTGGAGGGTATTGGGCTTGGGATCCGGTTGAGAATGCCTCGCTCTTGCCCTGGCTTTTCATGGTGGGCGCCCTGCACGGTCTCCACGCCTATTCCAAAAGCGGTTATTCCCTCAAATCCACCTTTATGATGGTGATGCTGGGCTTTGTTTTGGTCCTTTACGCTACTTTTTTGACCCGATCAGGTATCTTGGGTGAGAGCTCGGTCCATTCATTCACCGACCTGGGCCTATCGGGGCAGCTTTTGGCCTTTCTCCTGCTGTTTTTGGCCGTTATGGTCGGCCTATTGGCCCTTCGTTGGAAAGAAATTCCCTCCAAAGAAAAGGACGGCGAAGAATCCGGCACATCCCGCGAATTTTGGTTGTTTGTCGGCAGCATGACCTTGGTGGTTTCCGCTTTTCAAATTCTACTGACCACTTCGATTCCTGTCTTTAATGCCGTGGCCGGCACCAACATGGCCCCCCCCGCGGATGTTGTGTCCTATTACAACCGTTGGCAACTCCCTATTGCGGTCCTCATCCTGCTCATGGGAACCACCGCCTTTCGACTGCGCTTTGGTCGAAGCGAGCCGGCCCCGGTGCTTCGTTGGATTATGGTTATGACCTCCATCGCGGTGGTGATGACCTTGTTGGTTGGCTACACCCAGCAGATTGGATACTGGTCTTATTTGCTCCTCATCTTTGCCTCCTGTTATGCCTTGGTGGGCAACTTGCACCAATTGTACAGGGCCCGCCAACGTGTATCCACCCAGGGTGGACTCTTTGCGCATTTGGGCTTTGGTTTAATGATGCTCGGCGTTTTGGTATCCTCATCGCGCAAGGAAGTGGTTTCTCTTAACCTTGAAGGAACGCCTTTGGGAAGCAATTTCTCTCCGGCCCAAGCCCGCGAAAACGTCTTAATCTACCAAGACCAATCCAAAACCATGGCAGGGTACCAGGTTACCTACCAAGGAGACTCCATCGCCGGCCCGAATCGCTATTACAAATTGGATTTCCAAAAAAAGGACGAGAACGGGCGCTTGGTTTACCAAAAAACCCTCTACCCCAACGCCCAAATCAATCCCAAAATGGGTCTAATCGCATCGCCCGCCACCATGCATTTCTGGGATCATGATTTGTACATGCACGTAACCCAAGTCCCTGATCCCGAAAACTTTGAACAAAAATCCCGACTTTATGCGGAGCCCGTTTTGCATTACCTGGACGCCCGCGGTGATACGTTGATGCTCAAAGAATCCCTCGTGATTTTTGAAGGGCTTCAAACCCAATTGGATGATCAGTGGGCCGAAGAAACGTCAGGTGCTGAGGCAGCGGTTGGCGCACCGCTCCGGATTCGGAACCTGCAAGGGGAATTTCGCCTGATGCCCGTTTATGTGCTCCGAGGTGGGGTTGAATTCCGCTATCCGGACCAGACCCAGGAACCAGGCATGCGGGTTGAATTGCAAAAAATCGACCCCCAAACCGGTCAAGTTGCTTTATCTGTCCAAACCTTGCAACCGGCACCCCGTGCCTATGTTGTGCTCAAAATGTTACGGTTTCCTTGGATCAATGCGGTATGGTATGGGAGTTTTCTCTTGGTTGGGGGACTTAGCCTGAGTGTTATGCATCGCAATCGTCAATACAGTCGTGAGCGAACTGCAGACTAACGGGAAACCAACCAAGGAACCTTGGCTGATTCTGGTCGGGGCCGGTCAAGCAGCCTGGGCCTTGGGCCTGGCTCTTCTGGGGTGTGGGGTCCGGGTTCAACAAGTGATTGCCAGGCCCAACGGGCGTGGTGCAGCCCTGGCCCAGCGTCTTCAAGCCCAATGGGTCCCCTGGAAGACCGGCGAACCCATTGCGAGCGCAGGACCGAACGATCCCGACCAACCCCGACTGACCTTGCTGGCGGTTTCGGACGATGCCCTTCAAGAAGTTGCTTCTTCCTTTGGAAGCGACCAAACCGATGCCTTGGTGCATTGCAGCGGAACACGTTCCTTGGACGACTTGGGCGGTCATCCCGTTCGAGGTGTATTTTGGCCTATCCTTAACCTAAGCAAAGCCATCGATACCCCTTGGACTGGGGCTCCCATTCTTATCCAAACGGACCATGCCTGGCTTGAACAAACCCTCCTAAACTGGGCCCATCGAATGGGCGCCGAACCCCGGGTGGTGACCGAAGTTCAGCGTCAAAAACTCCACCTTGCCGCTGTCATGACTGCTAATTTTAACAATATACTTCTGCATTGGGGGCATCGATTGACCCAAGATTTGGGAACCCACCGGGACCTCTTGCCCATCCTCGCTCAACAGCTGAACGAGTTTAAGCAAAATTCCCAAGACCCTTTGACCCGTCAAAGCGGTCCGGCTTGGCGTGGCGACCAACGTACGTTGGACACCCATTTGCATTTACTCCAAGAAGATCCGGAAGGAACCGCCTTGTACCGCTGGTTTAGCAGCCTTATCAAAAGATTGCACCATCAATACCCAACTTAAATCCATTCGTTGAGCTCTTTAACTGCCTTCAACTTGATCGTACGAGGTTTACGCCCCATCAACTTGGTTCTCTTGATGTTGGCTCTCCCCTCTTTCCGATACTTTTTGATGTTACCGGTCATGGAAACTCGCTTACTCAACTTTGGCTTGAGCGAACCGGGCTTTGCCCTTTTGGTGCTGGGTGCAGGCATGATTGCCGGTGCCGGCAACCTAATCAACGATTATTTTGATCAAGAAAGCGATCGCATCAATCTCAAGCAGCGAAGTGTTTTGCCGGAAAAAATTTTTTGGCCGGTTTACTCAAGCTTGAACCTTTTGGGGCTTTCGTTGTGCGGTTGGGCCGCTTGGGAAGCAGGGCTCTTGAACCTGACTTTGATACCCTTGGCATCGGTGATGCTCTTGTTTCGGTATTCAGAGCATTTCAAAGGCCAAGGTTGGTACGGACCCCTGGTTGTTGTTTTGCTCTGTCTCCTTTGGGTGGCCTTGCCCTGGCTCTACGAATACAAAGCCATGGGGATTCTCTATCGGTATTATCCATCCGATGCCCTATACCTAAACCAAACCTGGCTGGTTTACTTGGTTTTGGTAGGACTGATTACCCTGAGTCGTGAACTCATCAAAGCCTGCCAGGATAGGGATGGCGACCAAGAGGCCGGCCTACGAACCGTCGCGGTGGTCATGGGTTTAAAACGTTGCCGAAACATGGCCTTCGGGGCCTGGGTACCGGTTCCTGTTTTGAATTTCCTGGTTCTTCTTCATCAAGTCCGGGCGGATGCGCTGGGGGAAGCCCTCTATTCGGGCCTTGCGTTGGTGGTAGCGTTGGTGATCACGTACCGAATTCCCCGTGTTCTAACCACCAGCGATGCAGCCAGGGTTTCGCTGCTTCTCAAAGCCTATTTGGCCCTCGGCATTGGGTCTCTTTGGGTATATTATATGTTGTTTCTTTACACGGCCCCATGATGGTTCCCCAAGCCCCCCTCGAATTAAAGTATCGCTTGGTCTTGGGTTCCGGCTCCCCCCGTCGACAGGAATTGTTGCAAAGGGTCGGGCTTGCTTATGAACTTCGGGTCGTACCGGTGGACGAATCCGTGGATCCTACCTGGAAAACCGAGCAGGTGGCCGAGCATCTAGCCCTCCAAAAAGCCAGAGCCGTCCCAATCAATGACCACGAACTGTTGCTGACGGCTGATACCTTGGTTCTATGCCAAGGCCAAATCTTGGGCAAACCCAAGAACGAAGCGGATGCCGTGGAAATGCTCAAGACCTTGTCTGGCCGCGAACACGATGTTATGACAGGGGTATGCCTACGGACCACCCAAAAGGAAATCATCCTAGGAGCCCGTACCAGGTTGCTGTGGTACGATCTGAATCCGCAAGAAATCGATTGGTATGTCCGGCAATACAAACCCCTGGACAAAGCAGGTGCCTACGGTATCCAAGACTGGATGGGACTTCGCGCCGTTCAATCCATTCAGGGTTGCCCCCTCAATGTCATGGGCCTTCCCCTTCCCCTGGTCTACGAACGACTGGTTTCAGAATTTTCGAAGTAAAGAGGCAATCGCAATTCCATGCAGGTCCCCGTGGCATTGGAATAAACCAACTTGAGAGACCCCCCGTGCATTTCAGCAATCTGCCGAGCCATGGATAAACCCAAACCCATGCCCTGAGAACGGGTACTAAAACTTACCTCAAAGATCCGTTCTTGGAGAGCGGGTTCAATTCCGTTCCCATAATCCCGAATTTGGGTCCAAATCTGCCCGTCCCTCAAAACCAAACCTAGGTCCAATCGGAGTTTTTCTGGCTGAGAAGAGGTTGTTGCTTCGCTAAAAGCCTGGCATGCATTTTGTAACAAATTCTGCAATACACGTTGCAAACGGCCTTTGTTACCCCAAACCTCCCCCTGACCTTCTGGAATCCGTTCAGTCCACT
>RFOZ01000056.1 GCA_009926405.1 Cytophagia bacterium | reverse complement strand
GAACACCGAACACCGGGTGACCACCACCGTTCGCGATAGCGTGATAAGGGATACGGTCCGGGTGCGCGTGTTCTCCTACCGAGATGACTGGGTGAACCTCGAAGGCATCGCCCAGGGAGATAGCCAACAGGTACAATTTGAATCCAGGGATTCCTTGGTTCAAGTGGTTTACCGAGGATCGCGCATCAAGCCGTGGCTATGGATTTTCTCACCGCGCCAACTGGAACAACGCATTTATAGCAGCAACCCCTACTCACGCATTCAATACAACCAAACCATTCGTCTTCACCACCATGATTAACCTCACTCCCGGACTGCTGGCTTCGCTGGCCCTATCCCTGTGGCTGGTAACACGCAAAACCTCCCCGGGCGCAAGACTGCTAGCGCCACGGCTAACCCTCTCCCAAAAGCAAAACCGTAACATCACCTTCTACCGCACCAACTAATGGCAGCCCTCTCGGTACCCATCCCCATGACCCCGCGCACCTTCTATCCCAACACGGCCTTGTCCCAAAACAAGACCAAGCTGGAGCGCATAGGTCGTACCTGGTACCGAGAAATCAAGCAAGCCGAAACGCTCACCAAGGTTCCCGGTGCGCTCATCTTATCGGTCATTTTCACGGAGAGCGGCGGTAACCCCGAAGCGCGAAGCTCCGCAGGGGCTTGCGGTTTAATGCAACTCAAACCACAAACCGCCAACGATGTGATTCATTTGGAACACAAAACAGGCCGCCTCACAACACCGGAAAGAACCCTGCTGTTCAATCACCTGGGCGCACGGCTCCAAGGCCCGCTTCGACAGAAATACCTCTCCCACAAAATCCCCGAAAACAACTTTAGCGGTAACGTCATCACTCCTCAGGATTTATTCATACCGGAGCTGAATGTTCTGCTCGGTTCGATATTTCTGGGAATCCTCATTGACCAGCACCACGAAGGACGCCACCTGCGATTGGACAAGGTGTTGCTGCGATACGGAAAGGGTTACTTCTTCAAACCGGCTGACGGAACTGTTGAACAGGTCCTGGACGATATCCAAACCAAAAGCAAGGAAGGCTACGCCTATATCCTCAAGGTATTGGGAAAGAATGGTCTGCTCGAAACGCAAAGCACCCTAGGCTGATGAACCAATTTGAATTGAACAATAAAATCGCAGCCTTCATCCAAAAGAAGGATGCCTCCGGCGACCCTTACACGGCGTCGGAAAAAGACTTTATTGCCCAATACGAAGGTTCCGGCGGCCAGGGAGCCAAGGGCGCCAAAGGCGAAGGGGTCCTGTATGAATTCTTCACCCCTGATAGGATTTGCGAGTTGATGTGGATGCTGGCGTACCGATACGGTTTCAAACCCCAGGGTACCGTGCTGGAACCCAGCGTTGGTACAGGTAAACTCTTGCAACATGCCCCGGACCACGGCAAGTGTTATGCCTTTGAAATCAATCCGGTTTCCAAGCGAATTGCTCAAATCCTCTATCCGGAGGCCAAAATCTACGAAGGGTATTTTGAAACGGCTTTTTTGTCACCGCCTCGCTATACCACGCCCCTCAAAAACCAATTGACCTGGCTGGAAGGCTATCCCTTTTCGCTGGTCATCGGCAACCCGCCCTACGGCAAATACAAGAACAAATACTCCACCTACTTCAGCAAACCCAAGATGCATCAGATTGAACTGTTCTTCATGCACCAGGGCTTGCAGCTGCTCAAACCCGGAGGCTTGCTGGTCTATCTGACCGGGAGCAATTTTCTGCGCAACGGCATCAGCTACCAATCCGAAAAGCTCCTCATGGAAAAGCTCGCGGATATCCTGGATGCCTATCGGCTGCCTCCGGTCTTTCGCTATTCCAAAGTACCTACCGACATCATCGTCCTGAAACGCAAATAGCCATGCTCTACCAACAAACCCCCTTTCAGCCACAAATGGTCTTTGACCAGGACACCTGGCAAAATTTGGAAAGCCAAATTGATGAGCTGAACGCCGAGTTCCGGGTTCGAGAAATCGAAGTCACCTTCAACAAGGACGCTTATTTCTTCGGGCAAATCGGCAGCTCCAACGATGTGTACCAATTCCTCAAGGAACGAATCCTCAAAGGCATTGAAATACAGGAACACTTTATTGCGCTCTACCTGAACAACGCCAACAAAATCATCGGCTATTACCATCATTCGACCGGGACCATCAACGCCACCATGGTGGATATTGAAATCGTTGCTGCCGTGGCCCTCAAGACCCTGGCCAAATCCGTTATCATATCGCACAATCATCCCAGCGGCAACGCTAAACCTTCGGATGCCGACCGCTCCCTTACCCGCAAACTAAAGGAAGCGCTCCAACTCTTTGACATTCGCCTGCTCGACCACCTCATTGTTACCAACCAGGGGTATTTCTCCTTTGCCGAAACGGGAGACCGTTCCTTGAGCGGGATAGACCCCAAAGAAAGCGAACTTGAATCCAAGCTCAGGCAGGAAATCCTCCTTCAACTCAAGCGAGTAACCTCGGCCAACTCCCCCCAACTTTTTGAGATGATTCAAACCCCGCAGGGGTATGCTGCTGCCGAAAAGATGATCATCCACAAAGTCATCCACGACCAAATGATTCCGGCGGCGGTTATTCCCATTCTTGAATCCGAAATGTCGATGCTCTAATGGACACCAGCAGTCCCCCATACCTGCGAGCCCGCATCGATATGTACCGGGATGTTCTCTCCAAGCTGGATGCTTCGGAGATGAATGCCGCCATACTTCGTAACGGTGTATTCCCCAAAGACAGGGACGAGAAAGGCTTGGTCGAGGTTTACGCCCGGCAAAAGGACTATTCAACGGAGCCGTTGTCCTTTAGCGAACTATGCACCTTCAATACCTGGTTCACGATGTATCCCGAGAAGGTATGCGGAACCGAAGAAATCACCACCAGTCGAGAATTCCCCATCACCATCAAGGGAGACATGGAGTGGATTGAAAACACCATCGGCCACGGCTTGGGGGATTTTCGTTTGCTACTCTCCCTGCCGGGTGAATGGCGCATTGACAACTTTGAACCGACCGAAGACTTCTTTGTGCAATACCGCGATGGCGATGCCATGATGCAGGTATTTGCGCATGGCGTAGGCTACAACCTTCAAGTGTATCGCGGCGAGCAAATGACCGAACTACGGGACTTCTCCACCATCGAACAGGCCAACGGTTACGCCCTCATGCTGATGCAAAAGGAAGGCTCCAAGCCTACGAACGCTGCCTCCTTGCTTGAGATGGAGGCGCTTGCCCTGGAAATTGAACTACAAATGAACGACCAATGAACTACCTCTCTGGAATACCGTCCGTCAAAGGCCTTGGAGCCCTCAACCCTTATACGTCCACCCAAATACGGGGCCATCGCGATATCATCGAGCGGGTCCTTGAACAATCCCAAGCTTTGCGCGGCTTGGGCGATAGCGAAGCCAAAAAACTCTCCTTTGATGAGGTCGTAGCCAAGTACAACAAAGGAATTACCGACCCTGAAATCAAAGCGTGGGTCTGGTACAAGCGCCGCATGGGCGTTCCCATGAAGGGCTGGGAGAAATACTACATCACCGCAACCGGTAAGGCCCTCGAAACACAACTCTTTGACCTGGTGAAGGCCGGGGCGCTTTTCTACCATGCCGGGGAACTGCTTCCCTTTCCCATCTACACCTACGGCAATATGTACGACCGAACCGTGCAGTTGGACAAAGACCAGGAAGACATCGAAAAACATTTCGGTAGCGGCGTTTATGACTTGCACAAGCAGGTCATCGAGAAAGCCAAACCCGAACAGCTGGCCGTCCAGAACCCGGACCCCAACGAGCGACCCATCATCACGGCCATCTCCGACTTTGCCGTGGATCCCCTACTATTTACCATCACCCAGGTACGCGAAGAATTCATGGAACTGGAGAACGCCGAAGAACTCAAGAAGGTCAACGGTAAAATCGAGCGCAAGAAAGACCGCGAGAAAATCAATATCCGCTTTGACGGTGAAACCCAATACACCCTCCAGCATGTCTTTGTCAAATGGTTGTTCACCCTGAATACCGACACGGAATTTGAGAAAAGTTCAGCCATCGACATTGCCGACTATTACCTGGCCAACCGTTCGCTTAGGGACGACAAACTCACCAAAGAAGAAAAATCGGAACTCAAAGCCAACGCCCGCATCGAAGGCGAAAAAATGTTCTCCAGGTTTCTTCACGAAGTGCTGGCCTTCGACGACCAGCAGAAGCTCAACTATGCATGGAACAGGCTCTACAACGGTCAGTCCGATATCAACTACTCCAAAGTCCCCATTGGTTTTGAGTGCTCGACGCGCTTCAAATCGGGCCTGCTTCAAATCACCGACATCCAACGCGAAGGGGTCGCCTTTATGGAAGCTATGGGTTCGGGAATCAACGCCTTTGATGTAGGGGTTGGCAAAACCATGACCGCTATTGTTAACCTGGCACACAACCTCTATTCCGGCAAATGCAAACGCCCGTTGGTGGTCGTCCCCAAACCGACCTACAAAAAGTGGATGAATGAAATCATCGGGTACACGGATAAGAAAACCGGTGAATTTGTCTGCGGGGTGTTATCGCATACCGGCATCACGGTCAACGACTGGTACAACCTGGGAACCGACATCGTGGACAAGATTGACCTGAACAGCCCGGTGCCAGAGCGCTCCATCACTATGGTGACCTACGAGGGGTTCAAACGCTTGGGCTTTGGGGAATCAGTTTCGGAGGAATTATTCACCGAGCTGGTGAACATCCTGGGGCAAAGCCGGGAGAAAAGCAGCCGTGACAAGGAAATCGAATACCAGAAGTTCCGGGAAATGATCGGCGTAGGTCAGAAAAACTCCATCGCCGACATCGATGTGCTGGGATTAGATTATGCGGTCATCGACGAGGCGCACCGCTGCAAAAACGTTTTTAGCCAGGTTAAGAGCGATGACGAAGGCAACAAGCGCTACAACATCCAAGCCGCCACCTCCGAAACCGGACAAAAGGCCTTTTTGATTCTCAGCTTCATCCAGCGCAAGTATGGTCGAAACACCATGCTGCTGACCGCTACACCGTTCTCCAACTCTCCGCTGGAAATCTACTCGATGCTTTCGCTGGTAGCCTACGATTCATTGCGAGATAACGGTATCGTCAACCTGGATACCTTCTTTGACTTGTTCGTGCTACCAACGGTTGAATGGGCGGCCAACTACAAAGAGGAAATTGTCGAGAAAGAAGTCATCAAGAGCTTCACCAACCGACGCATCCTCCAAAAGCTCATTTACAACCACATTCTCTACAAGACAGGTGAAGAAGCCGGCGTCATCCGACCCAAGAAAATCAACCTGCCCCTGCTCTACAGCTTTGAAAACCAAAAGGAGCGCCTACCCCAGGACCAGCAAGTGTTGACCTACATCAACATGACCCCCAAGCAAAGGGAGAACCAAAACGGAATTGTGACCCTGGCCAAGAGCTCCACGCAGGGCAAAATGGACATGGGTAATTTGTTCAGGGCCCTGGCTTACAGCCTCGATAACGCCCTATCGCCTTACCTGCTCAACGGTGCACCGGAAAACTACCGTGAATTCGTGGAGGAAAGCCCCAAGGTGGCCTATGTTATGGATTGCATTCGCTCGGTCAAAAAATGGCACGAAGCCCACGATGAATCCATCAGCGGCCAGGTTATCTACATGAATCGAGGCAAGCAGTTCTTTCCCCTCATCAAGGAATACCTCGAAAAGGAAATCGGTTACCAAACCGGAGTGATGTACGATCGAACCCGGGTGGATGAGGTGGAAATCATCTCCTCGGAAATCAACGATACGCGCAAGGAAACCGTCAAGGAAGCCTTCCTGGATGGCGTGGTCAAAATCATCATCGGCACAGCCACGATTCGCGAGGGTATTGACCTGCAAAAGCGAGGCACGGTGATTTACAACTGCTATCCGGAATGGAACCCCACCGATATCCGTCAGCTCGAAGGCCGGATTTGGAGGCAGGGCAACCAATTTCAATACGTGCGCATCGTCATGCCCCTGGTTCAGGACAGCATGGATGTTTTCGTGTTTCAGAAACTCGAAGAGAAAACCTCCCGCATCAACGACATCTGGTTCAGGGGCGACCGAGGCAATGTCCTTGACCTGGAAAGCATGGACCCGGAAGAAATCAAACTCGCCCTTATCACCGATGTGGACCGATTGGTGAAAATGTTCTTCGACCAAGCCAAAGAACAGCTCAACCGGGAATACAAGAAAATCAACCTGGCTATCGATGCGCTCAAAGAGGTCCAACGCGATATCGCCGAATACCAGGACTACCGTCAAAAAAGTTTGGAGGCCATCCGAGCCTTTCACACTTCCCTGTTGAACGCTTCCTTTTTTCAGGAAAAACCCCAGGTGTCCGAAGAAGGTGAAATCCCTAACAAACAGGTCAAGAAAGGCAAGGAACTCAAAGAGGAAATCGAAGCCCTCCTGCAATCCAGCGATCAGCAAGACAAAGACATCCTGGCGATGGGTCGCAAAATCGAGAGCAGTTACTCGGTCCTCGGCGTGTACTTTGCCAACCGGTACTACCTGAATTATTTCAAAGAGTATGTGAGCAAGGTCCGCAGAACCGAGCGCACCATTCTCAAGCCCAAAGGGTATTCGCTGACAAGCGACCTGACCCCCGTACAGGCTCAATACCAAGCCGACAAGACCGCCCTCCAAGCGGAAGCGGAAACCTTTCGGGGCGAACAAAACTCCCCCAAATGGGCCGAGCTCAGAGCCGAAATCGAAAAAAAGAAATCAGCGCTCCAGGTGGAAGGCCGTTCGGCCCAAAGCCGAGCCCAGGAGTTCGAGCGACTGAACTACTTGTTGGAATACCGCAATGTGCCCTCCGTCCCCCAGGGCTCATCCTCAAAAAACCTCAACGAATTGGAGCTGGAAGCCCTGGCTCTGGAATTGGAATTAGAACTTTTAAACGACTAACCGTATGCTCACCATCCAAAACTATTTCAACCAAGTCAAGAACATCGACTGGGAACAAGTTCCCGCCGCACTCAGCAAAGGCCATCAGCTCGTCGAAGGAGCCTCCCAGAACAACTGGTCAGCCTACCACAGCAACGCCAACATCCAACGCGTGGTGGAAGCCTACTTCCAGAAACTAAACGACTACCTGGAAAAAAATAAGGCTTCCTTGCCTTCGCATGCTGCCCCTTCGCGAAGCCCAAAGAACCTTCCCTCCCAAACCAAGTCCCTTCCCCAGCGGGCCATCAGCAAACAAGCAGCCCAACCATCCAAAGGCGAAACAAACCGCGGTCCGGCACCTAAGCCCAAGGCGCCCCCTGCCGAGGAATCCTACGAGACCACCCCTGTTGAGCATGTGGACACCGATGTTCAATTCATCCGTCGTTATGCAGCCATGCACTGCAAGGTCAAAAGCCAGGAACAGATACTCAATCTCTTGCATGGACTTCAGAAAGCCATCCTGG
>RFOZ01000055.1 GCA_009926405.1 Cytophagia bacterium | reverse complement strand
CGGTCTATCAATCGGCTGATCAAAACTTCGTAGTCCGACAAACGGCCTTCGCGACGCTGAAAACTGCCAGGTATTTTGCCGGTCGAAGCGAATTTTTCCTGATAATCCACCGTAAGGGGCATGAAGTCTACATCTTCTTTGGCATCTTTGGCCGAAACGACCGTGGCCAAAAGGCGGGTATCCCCCATGCTTAGGAGGACTGCGCCATCAGCTTGACGGGCCATTAAGCCGGTTTCCAGGGTGATCACCCGACCATCGGGTAAGTGAATGGATTGTACAGTGGATTGTGGTTTCATAGGTATTTGGTATTCGGGGTTGAAGAAAAGGCAGACGCCATCACGGGACAAGATCTACCGTTAAGAGGGAGCGTAGGCTCCGAACGATGCCTGGTGGGTGGCCCAGGAGGGCCCTCGTTTCGGTGAACGCAAAAAGGCGGCCCCTGGGGAACCGCCTTTGAAATTACCTGCGAAGATTGAGTTTCTCGATCACCGCCCTGTAACGAGCGATGTCAATTTGCTTCAAGTAATTGAGTAAATCCCGGCGCTTTCCGACCATTTTGACGAGGGAAAGCTGGGTGGAATAATCCTTTTTGTTTTTCTTGAGGTGCTCGGTCAGGTGAGCAATACGAAAGGAAAACTGGGCGATTTGGCTTTCGGCCGTGCCTGAATCCTGGGCGTTGTGGCCGAATTGGGTGTAGAGTTCAGCTCTTTTGGTTTTGTCTAAGTACATTTTCCGCTTATTTGGGGCCGCTGAGGTCGCTGTTGGTTGGGGCCGCTGTTGGTTTGAATTTTTAGAATCGCAAAGATACGGATTTGGAGGGCAAATTCCAAGTTTTATTGGTAAGCCTATTGGCGAAGATGAGACAAGAGCCTCGCCAGAGTCTCCTTGAGGGTATGCCGAGGAACGATTAAATCGAGGAACCCGCTTTCGAGCACGGACTCGGCGCTTTGGAAGCCTGGTGGCAAATCTTTTTTGATGGTTTCACGAATGACCCTGGGGCCTGCAAAGCCAATTAAGGCACCGGGTTCGGCCAGGTTCAAGTCCCCCAGCATGGCAAAGGATGCCGTAACCCCCCCGGTGGTGGGATCGGTCATAAGGGAGATGTAAGGAATCCCCTCCTGGTCCGCCAAGGACAATTTGGCCGATGTTTTGGCCATTTGCATCAACGAAAAGGCCGCCTCCATCATGCGGGCACCCCCAGATCGGGATATGACGAGTACCGGGCAGCGCAAGGCACGGGCTTTATCCACCGCTCGGGCAATTTTCTCACCCATCACCGTCCCCATCGAGCCACCGATAAATTCAAAATCCATGCAAGCTACCACCAAGGGAAATCCTTCCAGGTTTCCAAGGGCGGAACGCAGGGCATCGCGGAGCCCTGTCTTGGCGCGGGCATCCCGCAGCCGGTCTCCGTAATCCTTGGTATCCTTGAAGTTAAGTGGGTTCAGCGAAATTAAATCTGCATCCAATTCCTCGTAGATTCCTTGATCAAAAAGCAGATTGAAATAGCCCTCGGAGCCCAGGCGGTGATGGTAATCGCATTTGGGGCAAACCGAAAGGTTCTCTTGCAAGTCCTTGGTCAAAACCGATGCCTTGCAAGAGGGGCATTTAAACCATAGCCCATCGGGTGCTTCGCGCTTTTCGTCGGTGGCGGTGGTCACACCGGCCGTCGAGCGTTTGAACCAAGCCATAATTAAGCGAAATCGATGTTGGAGTCCAGATAGACGTCTTGAACCTTGTTCAACAAATCAACCCCTTCCGACATGGGCCTTTGGAATGCTTTACGGCCCAAAATCAGCCCCGAACCACCGGCTCTTTTGTTAATAACCGCCGTGGCAACTGCCTCGGTCAAATCATCCATGCCTTTGGATTCGCCGCCGGAATTAATCAAACCGGCCCGACCCATGTACCCGTTGGCTACCTGGTAACGGCATAAATCAATGGGATGATCCGTGGTTAATTGGCTGTACACCGAGGGGTGGGTTTTGCCATGCTTGGTGGCAAGGTAACCCCCATTGTTGGTGGGCAGCTTTTGTTTGATGATATCGGCTTGAATCGTGACACCCAGATGATTGGCCTGGGAGCTCAAATCGGTCGATGTATGGTAATCCACGCCATCCACCTTGAACCCGGGATTGCGGAGGTAACACCACAAAATCGTAGCCATACCCAAGGAATGGGCTTCTTCGAAGGCCTCTGCGACTTCGACCAATTGCCGACGGGACCCTTCGGATCCAAAATAAATCGTCGCACCAACCGCGACAGCACCCATATCCCAGGCATCGCGGACCGATCCAAACATGATTTGATCGTATTCGTTGGGGTAAGACAAGAATTCGTTGTGATTGATTTTGACAATGAATGGTATTTTGTGGGCATAGCGACGCGCTACCGAACCCAGAACACCGAAGGTGGAGGCCACCGCATTGCAACCCGACTCGATAGCCAAACGCACGATGTTTTCGGAGTCGAAATAAAGGGGATTGGGTGCAAAGGAAGCAGCAGCTGAATGCTCAATCCCTTGGTCAACCGGCAGGATGGACAAAAAACCTGTACCAGCTAAACGACCATGCCCGTACAATGCTTGGAGGCTGCGCATAACCTGAATGGAACGATTGGACGCCGTCCAGATCCGATCCACAAAATCAGGACCGGGGAGGTGCAAATCGGAGGCAGCAATCGTTGCGGAACGATGGTTCAAAAGGTAGTCAGCCTGTGAACCCAAAATTTGAGCGGTTTGTGACATGGTTACGGGATGGATTGGGTTGGTGTGCGAAGATAAGGCCAAGTTGACGGGGTGGAGGCCCTAAATTTGGCTCATGCACAACCATCCCACCCTGATTCCAGCCCAGAATCCGCACCTCATGGAGGCGATATTCCATCTACGAACGATGGTTTTTGTTGAGGAACAAGGGGTGGATTCTGCCCTGGAATTTGATGAATTTGAGGAAGTTGCCAAACATTGGGCGGCCTTGATTGAAGGCAAGGTCGTCGCCTGTGCTCGGTACAGGAGGACCCGGCTTGGTTTCAAAATCGAACGAATGGCTGTGGATGCGGCCGTTCGGCAACAAGGACTTGGCAGAGCCCTGCTGCTTGCTGTATTGGAGGAGGTTTTACCGATGGCCGAGCGAGAACAATGCCCTGTTTATTTGCACGCGCAGGTTCAGGCCCTTCCCTTTTACACCAAGCTGGGTTTTTTGCCAGAGGGTGATGAATTTGAGGAGGCCGATATTGCCCATTATCGATGCCTCTACCAAGGCCGTTGATAAGCGTTTAGAAACGACCCGTCGGAGGCTATGACCTCAATTTGCCATCCATGGCACGGGGAAACTATGGATACACGGCGGGAAGAACGGCGCGTTTGGGTTCGGCTTTGATTCTGGGGGTTGTTCTAGGGCAGGCCCTGACCCCTATCCCCTGGTCAACCCTGGGATCAATTACGCATGCTGTTTGCGTCAGTGCATTTTGGATTTTGGACCGTTGCAACCTGGCACTAGCCTACCAATGCCGAAACCTGGGCGGGTTTCTGGCCTGGCTTGGCCTGGCAATGCAGGTAGCCGCTCAGCAAGAGGCAAAGCTTCCTTTTCCCCAGACAGCATCAGCGCAATGGGCCAACCCTGCGGGATGCGTTCAAGGCGGCTTGTACTTGGTAAGAATCTACCGTAGGGAATCAACCAAACGCTACCGAGCCAAAATTGAATACGTCCTGGATGCCCCATCCCTGCCAACAAAGGTTCGCATTGAACCACATCGCTCGAACGCTCTCCTGGTTTTTTCCAATTTACCTGATTCCCTGAATTCCGGGCAAGCTTGCTCCGTGGGAGAACTTTGGATGATCGAACAAGGTCGGGTTGGTTTGGTTCCTGGGCCGCTCAGGCCCGCTGATCCAGATTTAAGATCCTATTACCGTAGCCAGGGGATCGAAAGGCAAATTAACCTACCCCATCCTGCCCTGGCCCAACGTTGGGTTTCGCCTCCTCTCGAGCTTTTTCCTGGACCAGCTGATCCAGGGGACCGGGTGGCTCTGTTGGTTGGGAGGTACCAGGAAAAACTGGCCCAACTCATGGAGCAACGTATCAGGGACCCGGTCAGTCGGGGTTTATCCCAGGCTCTGCTTTTGGGCTGGAAAGCCGGTTTGGACCGAGGGACCAAACTTGCTTTTCAGCATTCCGGCACGGTTCACCTGCTGGCCGTTTCGGGCATGCATGTTTTGTTGATCCACGGTTGGGTTCTCCTCTTCCTGGGCGGGGCCTACCGCCTGGCTTATCACCAAGGCAGCGCCCACGCACCCGCTCCGTGGGTCCGACTTGTTGGAACATCCTTACCGGTCCTGGGGTACTGTTTGTTAACCGGAGGCGCCTCCTCGGCCTGGAGGGCTGGACTGGTGGTATCCTGGATGGAAGCCACTCGAGCCATGGCCGGAACCCACAACGGAGGTCTGGCTCTCTTCCAGGCCGCTGCCTGCATGTTGGCCTTTGACCCCTTCTGCTGGCAGGATCCTGGTTTCATTTTGAGTTTTGGTGCGGTCTCCGGTTTGCTGTGGCTGCACCGTCCTTTGGCGGCACTTTTGAACCCTGCCTTGAGCAAGGGCCTTCCAAGAATGATGCTTTTAAGTTCTTTGTTAACAATTAGTGCTCAATTTGTTACTACACCTATAACGCTTTATTACTTTAAGCAATTTCCCTTGTATTTTTTGCCAGCCAATTGGGTGGTAGTCCCCCTATCAGGTCCGCTTTTGGCCATCGCCCTGGCTTGGACCACCTTGGGGAATTTACCTTGCTTGGGGTGGTTCATTCAAACCATTGGGACCTCGCTTTTTGGGTTAACCCTGCGTGTTACAGGTTTTTTCGCTAGGCTACCCGGGGCCGTTTTGGAGACCCCCATGTTTGTGACCGAGGATATGATTTGGTTGATGGGCTTGGTTTTGGCCGTAATGCTGCTGGTCAACCAAAACAACAGGCATACGAACCTAAAACGATGGTTCTGGGGGCTCCTTCTTGGGGCCCTGGGTTGGCAAATTTCTTGCCAGGCCCGCCAAATCAAGGACGCTGATTACCAAAAATGGTCCTATCATCCGTTGACCAATCCCAGGGAAAAAGACCAGAAACCCCAACAGGTTTCGGCTTGGATTCATCGCAGTCCGACGGTTTTCCAAGCGGGCTCCATGGAACCTTGGCCATGGAAACCGATACCCGAACAGCCCGAACACCAAACCATTTTGGCCAGCGGATCGGTTGAATTGCACCTGGTCCAGCGGGTTGACCTCCTGGTCTTGCACCAAGGCGCGAACGTTCGATGGATGGAACCCATGGCACCGGTTGTGGTGGTTTTGAGCGGATTTTACCCGAACGAGCAACGACTGGAACTGATCAAAAAATGCATGAAGGATGGCGTCACCTGGTTTGATTTATGCAGTGTACGACAGCCTTAGCCCTAGATTTGTCCCCATGATTGAATACCGTATCGAGAACCGGGTAGCCACCATCACCCTAAACCGTCCCGACAAAAAAAACGCCTTGAATCCTGCGATGGTTCAGGCCCTAAACCAAGCGGTTGAAGACGCCATGGCGAACGATGAAGTCCGCGCCCTGGTCCTTGCTGCCCATGGGGATGTTTTCAGCGCAGGTGCGGACTTGGAATCGCTGCAGGCCATGCAATCTTGGACCGAAGACGAGCAACGACAGGATTCCCTGCGCTTGGCCAAGCTCTACCAAAGGCTCTATAGCGGACCCAAGCCGGTGATCGCCATGGTTCAGGGTCATGCCTTGGCCGGTGGTTGTGGCTTGGTATCGGTTTGCGACTGGGTCTTTACCGTACCCGAAGCACGTTTTGCCTACACCGAAGCGGCCATTGGCTTTGTGCCGGCCATGGTATCCGTTTTCCTTTGCCGTAAAATGGGGGAAGGCCATGCCCGACCCCTGCTTTTGAACGCAGCCCGTATTACCGCGGCCAAGGCCTTGGAATGCGGCTTGGTCTATCGAATCGTCGAGCAGGAGACCCTGGCCGCCACTGTGAATGAATTTGTTCAGCAATTAATAAAGTTGAACTCTGGTAACTCATTGGCTTTGACCAAGAAATTACTTTCACAAAATTCCGGACAAGCCCTGGAGCAAGCCATGATAAACGCCATCGATGTCAATGTTGAAGCCCGCCAAAGCGAGCCCTGTCGACGTGGTGTTGCTGCGTTTTTGAACAAGGAGCCCCTGAACTGGTAACCAATTATCTTTGCGGCTGTTTAGACAATGTCTAAACAAAAAATCTCTTCGATTTGTTAAACCTTTATGGCCAACGATAATCTCCAGGACGACGCTCTGCTCACCCGATGGGCCGAAGACGACTACGCTTTTGGTTTTGTTAGCAACATCGAACAGGACATTGACCCCAAAGGTCTGAACTCCGATGTGGTTCGCCTGATTTCAGCCCGTAAAGAGGAACCCGAATGGTTGCTTGAATGGCGCTTGAAGGCCTTTGACTATTGGCAAAAAATGCCTTTGCCCGATTGGGCTCATTTGGAAATTCCCCCCATCGACTTTCAGGATATTTCGTATTACGCCGCTCCCAAAGCCGCCAAAAAACTGGAATCCCTGGACGAATTGGATCCTGAAATCAAAGCCACCTACGACAAATTGGGAATCCCTTTGGAAGAACAGTTGATTTTGGCAGGGGTGGCGGTGGATGCCGTTTTGGACTCTGTATCGGTTGCAACCACCTACAAAGCCCGTTTGGCCGAGCAAGGGATTATTTTTTGCTCCTTTAGCGAGGCAGTCAAAACCCATCCGGATCTGGTTCGCCGTTCCTTGGGCAAGGTGGTCCCGTATACCGATAATTTTTACGCAGCCCTTAATTCTGCTGTTTTTTCGGATGGTTCGTTCGTTTACATTCCCCGGGGCGTTCGATGTCCCATGGAATTGAGCACCTATTTTCGAATCAATGCCGCGGGGACCGGACAATTTGAACGCACCTTGATTGTGGGCGAAGAAGGCTCCTATGTATCCTATCTGGAAGGGTGCACGGCACCCAAAAGAGACGAAAACCAATTGCACGCGGCCGTTGTCGAACTGGTTGCCATGGACGATGCCGAGATCCGTTATGCGACGGTTCAAAACTGGTATCCTGGCGATGCCCAAGGAATCGGCGGCATTTACAACTTTGTCACCAAGCGGGGTCTTTGCAAAGGGCTCCGCTCCAAAATATCCTGGACCCAGGTCGAAACCGGTTCGGCGATCACTTGGAAATACCCCAGCGTCGTCCTTCAGGGAGATGACAGCACCGGTGAATTTTACTCGGTTGCCTTGGCCGCTCGGGCCCAACAAGCCGATACCGGAACGAAAATGATCCATATTGGCCGCAATACAACCAGCCGCATTGTAAGCAAAGGAATCAGTGCAGGTCGCGGCCAAAACACCTATCGCGGTTTGGTGAAGGTTCGTGAAGGCGCGGTCAATGCTCGAAATTATTCCCAATGCGATTCCCTGCTCATGGGCGATCGTTGCGGCGCGCATACGTATCCTTATTTTGAAATTAACTGCCCTGATGCCCAGGTAGAACACGAGGCGACCACCTCCAAAATCGAGGAGGATCTCCTGTACTATTGCCAACAACGAGGGCTCCCTACCGAAGAAGCCATTGCACTTATTGTCAACGGGTATGCCAAGGAAGTTTTGGATAAACTGCCCATGGAATTTGCTGTTGAAGCAAGAAAACTGCTGGCCATTTCCCTCGAGGGCAGCGTAGGATAAAATCCCATCACCATCCGGTATGACAACCAACCCCACCCCCTTGCTTCAAATCAAAGACCTCTACGCTTCCATTCAGGGCCGCCCCATTCTTCAAGGCCTGAACCTGGAAATACCCTCCGGAGAAGTGCATGCCAT
>RFOZ01000054.1 GCA_009926405.1 Cytophagia bacterium | reverse complement strand
GGCGCCTTTGCCGGTGTTGACAAATTCAAATTCGTGGGTAGCCTGTACACCTTCTTTGATCTTGCCAAAATCGTGGTTTTCGGATTTGAACTTAATGACAGGCTTGTCTTTGCTTTCGGTTTGGGCCAAAGCGGGAACGGCCAAAGCCAACGTTAAAAGAACGGAAAAGAGGGTTTTCATAAGTGAGACGTTTGATTAAAGGTCAAAAATAAAGATACATACCCTTAATCAACGCAAAGTCTGCCTAAAATTGTCCTGATTTATCTTTGCATCGATTTGAATACGTCGTCCTTGCCGGGCGATCCCCCCACCCATGAGCCACCAGGACCTTGCACCCACCTCCCCATCCTCCACAGCCCTCAACCAGGAGGAGCTAATTGGGGAAATTTTGGCCGATTACCGCTTGGGGTGGCTGAGCCGCCATGCCAGCCTTTTGGGCCGCAAAGAAGTCCTGACCGGCAAAGCCAAATTCGGAATTTTTGGCGATGGCAAAGAACTCCCTCAGCTGGCCATGGCCAAAGCCTTCAAAGCGGGGGACATCCGATCAGGCTATTACAGAGACCAAACGTTTATGTTGGCGACGGGGATGACCACCTTGGACGCCTTCTTTGCCCAATTGTATGCGCATCCCAGCATCGAGCACGAACCGGCCTCCGGGGGACGCTCCATGAACGGGCATTTTGCAACGCGCTGGCTTAATTCAGCGGGTGAATTTGTCGACCTTACACGGGCTCCCCAATCCACGTCGGATATTTC
This sequence comes from Cytophagia bacterium, assembly GCA_009926405.1. Taxonomy (GTDB): domain Bacteria; phylum Bacteroidota; class Bacteroidia; order UBA7662; family UBA7662; genus SYHX01. The sequence goes on along the minus strand of RFOZ01000054.1, from coordinate 7,224 downwards.
TCCGACCGGGGGTCAAATGGGACGGGGCCTGGGCATTGCGTATGCCTCCAAATGGTACCGTCAACACCAAGAACTGTCCAAGAACTCCCCATTCAGCGTAAACGGCAATGAAATTTCTTTTGTAACCATCGGAAATGCATCGACCAGCGAGGGCCATTTTTGGGAAACCATTAACGCGGCCGGAGTTTTGCAGGTTCCGCTTTTTGTTTCCATTTGGGACGATGCCTACGGAATTTCGGTCCCCGCATCGTACCAAACCACCAAAGAAAACATTGGATCCCTGCTTCAAGGATTTCGAACAGGGCCGGACGGCAAAGGCTATCGCTTTTATACCTGCCCAGGTTGGGATTACCCAAGGCTCTGTGCTCTTTATTTGAAGGCAGCCGATGCTTGCCGCGAGGATCATATGCCGGTGTTGTTCCATGTTACGGAATTGACACAGCCCCAGGGCCACAGCACCTCCGGATCCCACGAGCGCTACAAGAGCGCCGAGCGTCTTCAGTGGGAAAAAGACAACGATGGCCTCATCCGTATGCGTTCTTGGTTGTTGGAACAACCCTGGGCCGATGAGGCAACCCTGGATCAAATCGAGGCGGAGGCAGCTGCCGAAGCCAAAGAGGCCCAAACCAGGGCTTACAAGGCCTTTCGTCAAAGCTTTGCTCCATGGTACGACGAGGTGAACCAAGGGCTTCATTCTTTGGTTTCGGCTCTTGGTCAACAGGTCCCAACGGCCCTCTCCTCATTGCAAACGATTATTAATTCCCTTCAAGCCGAACGCGAACCCTTGCGACGTGACTTGATGCAAGCCCTGCGACGTAGCTTATGGGTTACGCACCAAAACAACCTCCATCACCACCAGGACCCAGGCATTCGGGAGGCCACCAAAGGCTTGCTGAATTTGCGCAGTCGCATGGACAGCATGCACCATGTGTTTTACAACAGGGGCCTGCACAGTCTTTCATCTACTTCGGTGAACAACCAGGTTCCGGTCTCCCCTGTTTATTCTGAAAGTTCACCCGAACTTAATGGTTTCGAAGTTTTGAACCAATGCTTTGATTATTGGTTGGCCAAGGAGCCAACGTTTTTTGCCCTCGGCGAAGATGTTGGAAAAATTGGCGATGTCAACCAAGGTTTTGCAGGTCTTCAGGAAAAATACGGAGAAAGTCGAGTGACCGATACCGGCATCCGTGAAATGAGCATAGTTGGACAGGGATTGGGGGCTGCAATGCGAGGCCTACGCCCACTGGTCGAAATTCAATACTTGGATTACTTGCTCTTTGCCCTTCAGATTCTGAGCGATGATGCCGCAACCCTGCAATATCGCAGCGCCGGCGGACAGAAAGCCCCCCTCCTGGTTCGAACCCGTGGTCACCGCCTGGAAGGCATTTGGCATTCCGGATCACCTATGGGCATGATCCTGCATTCGCTTCGCGGCATGCTGGTTTTGGTGCCTAGGAACATGGTTCAAGCGGCCGGATTTTACAATACCCTCATGCATTGCGATGAACCGGCCCTGGTGGTGGAATGCTTGAACGGTTACCGGCTCAAAGAAAAATTACCCGATAACCTCCACGAGTTTCGGGCAATCCCCGGCCACCCCGAAGTCCTACGGGAAGGGTCGGACCTTACGTTGGTCACCTATGGTTCTTGCTGCCGAATTGCGATGGAAGCAGCAGATTTACTTCAGAACATGGGTGTTTCGGTCGAAGTGATGGATGCACAAAGCTTGCTACCCTTTGACGTGAACGGGCTATGCGCTCAATCGCTGCGCAAAACATCCCGACTCCTGATTCTGGACGAAGATGTTCCGGGCGGGGCTTCGTCATATTTGTTACAACAAATTCTGGAAGTCCAAAACGGCTTTCCCTTGCTAGACTGGGCTCCGGTCACCTTAACAGCCAAAGCCCATCGACCGGCCTACGGATCAGACGGAGATTATTTTAGCAAACCTTCGGTGGATGATGTGGTCGAAGCAGTTTGGGGCCTGATGTCCAGGGCAGAACCCGGTTACTACCCACCCCTACCCTCGGCCTAAGCAACCTACCCTTCGATAGCTGCGCTTAATCCTTGATCGCAGAGAGCAACCTGCACGGGTAACAATTCAGCATACGTTCCCTGCTTGACGATACATCGCCCTTTGAGATGAACAATCCAAGCACATTGCTCGGCTTGTTCCGCCTGGTGTTCGCAATAGCGCATCAAACAGTGAATAACATGATCAAAGGTGTTGATATCGTCGTTGTAGAGGATTAGCTTTTCGCCTTCATCCTCTTGCTCAAGCAATCCCGTCTGGGTTTGCTCTTTTTGGCGGGTAAACGGCAATGAAATCATCGTCAATTATTCACGGCGCTTTTGACCAACAACAGAGTCGTCCAGCGATTCATTTCGGCCTGTGCGAAAGGCTCCAAACCCAAGGCCGAGGCCCGTTCCAAGAGTACCTCTGCATCTTCGGCATAAAAGCCACTAAGCCATAACTGACCACCTTCGTTCAAGACTTGAACGTAGATGGGCATATCCTCCAACAAAATGTTACGATTAATATTAGCCAAAACCAAATCAACCTTGGCTTCCCGCGAAGCGGCCAAAGTTTGGGCGTCACCTTGCTCCCAAAGGCCTTCAACCCCGTTGCGTTTTGCGTTTTCGGCGGCATTAGCGGCCGAGCCTTCCTCGATATCCATCCCCCATACCCGTTGGGCACCCAAACGATGCGCCAATATTCCCAAGATCCCGGTCCCACAACCCATATCCAAGACCCGTAGTCCAGCCGGTGAACCAAGCGATTTGTTTGGTCCTTCCCAAAGACGAGTCACAACCGGTCCTCCAAAATCTTTTTCGAGCTGAGGGGCTCCCAACAGCCACCAACACAACATCATCGTTGTGGGATGATGCCCAGTTCCAAAGGACATACGAGGCATAATAACCAATTCCTGTTCCACATCCCTCAAAGGCTCATGAAAAGGGGCGCGGATTCCAAAATGCCTTCCTAGCCTTACGGGTTCAAAACGAGATTCCCATTCTTTGTTCCAATTAATGTCCGCGAGGACTTGTGGTTCTTCGAAGCCCTGAATCCAACCCGGGAATTGATCCATGAGCCATTCGTTGCACCCCGCACGAATCTGACCCTGACGGCCATAAGCTTCTAGTATCCAAGGTTGTTCAGCCGTTATTCCCTCCTCCGTCGTTGGACCCACCGTTTGAAAGGAATCGTAACCCCATGCGGCCATTTCAGAGGCCAAGACCTCTGCTTGCTCTTCGGAGCCAACCTCGATTCGCCAAACCAACGTCGGTTGCATGGTCAACGAACAGATAACACAATATCAGCAAAGGCCCGAATCTGCAACGATGCGCCACCAACCAAGGCCCCGTCCACATGTTCACCGGACAGTAAATCCCCTGCGTTGGATGCGTTGACCGAACCGCCGTATAAAATGCGGACCTGCTCAGCTGCATTGGATCCTCGATTTTGCAATAGCCAATGCCGAATCAAGGCATGGACCTCGTTGGCCTGCTCCGGCGATGCGGTCAAACCGGTACCGATAGCCCATACGGGCTCATAGGCCAGGACCAATTCCGAAACCCCTAGGCTCAGACCCTCCAACATGAGGCCTTCCTGAAGTTGGTTCTGTATGACGGATGCATAGTTCCCGCTTTGGCGTTGTTCAAGAGATTCCCCAACACAATAAACAGCCATCAGGCCCTGTTCCTGCAAACGAAGAATTTTCTGTCCGGCTTGCAGGGAGGTTTCACCATGGTATTGTCGGCGTTCGCTGTGTCCAACCAACGCAAAATCACAACCGGAGGCCGCCAACATCGCTGCCGAAACTTCGCCTGTATAAGCTCCATGCGGGTGGACGGAACAATCCTGAGCACCCAGCAAGGCTTTGCCTTTCGTTTCGGTGGCCAGGAGAGCCAAGTGAGTCATCGGTACTGCAAGGCCCCATTCCACCGGGCGATGCAGGCCGTCCATGACGGTTGGCACCAATTGACGGGCCAAAAGTCGACCCTCTTCCGGAAGGGTGTTCATCTTCCAATTACCCAAAATTAGGGGGGGTCTTTGGTTCATCATAGCCATTGATTCGTTAAAGCGTCGAAGCAGATTTTTCCCAAGTTCGCTGATAAGCACTTTGTTCAAAAACTTCCTTCAACTTTTGTCTTTCGGAAGCATCCAAAGCAATCGATCGGCGTTGCATGACCCGTTCGGCCGTTTCACAAAATTTATCAAATCGAAATGTTTCCATGCCATGGATACCACCCCAACCAAAACAGGGCACGAATTGCCGAACAAAACCACCGCCAAAAACATTGGCACCCACCCCAATCACCGTTCCCGTATTGAACATGGTGTTAATGCCGCATTTGGCATGATCCGCCATCACAAGACCGCAAAAGGTCAATCCGGTATTTCGAAATCGTGAGGTTGCTAAATCCCATAGCTTGACCGGTTCGTAATTGTTTTTGAGATTGGAATTGTTGGTGTCTGCACCCCAATTGCACCAACGGCCTATCACGGAATTGCCCATGAAGCCATCGTGCCCTTTGTTGGAATAGGAATGCAAAACCGAATTGCTTACCTCGCCTCCTACTTTGCAAAAAGGGCCCACCGTGGTATCGCCGTAAATTTTAGCTCCCATTTTGAGGGTGGCATGTTCACCTAAAGCCATCGGTCCCTTAACAAGGGTTCCCGGCATGATTTCGGCGTGGGCACCCACCCAAATGGGTCCATCGGAGGCGTCCAATACCGCGGCCGAAACCTTGGCGGTTGGATGCACCCAAACCTGCTCCGGGTGATACACCACGGTATGAGGATCGTTCGGTGCTCGCTCCTTCCAAGACGGCCATACCCATTCACCACCGGCCCTGTGCATGCGTTCCAAATCAGCCTTGATTTCACGGCCGTTTTTCAAAAAGATATCTTCCGGATAATGGATCATGGTTACTTCATGGACCCATGGAATCCATTCAGTCCCTTCAATATCCAAAACACCGGCCTTTTCGGCGCCCGCTCCATGCACCCTCAACAAAGGCTGGTCTTGAATGCTAAAGCCCTGACCATCACGAAGTTTGGCCACCGATTCCAGTAATTTTTCATCAGGCAATAGCCGGGAATTTACCGTCAAGGCCAGGGAACGACGGTTCCATTCCATGGCCCATTTTTGGGCTAAGGTCAAGATGCCAATCCTGCATTCTTCGGGCGGCATGGTATAAGTAAGCGGCAGGAGGTGAACGGCCTGCAAATCGTCCGCAAAAAAAACGAGCCCCGCAGACCTCATTCTTGATCTTCGGTTGGGGGAGCGCTTTTGGTTTTTCGCGAAGAACGAGGAGCAGGCGTTGGATCAACCACCGTGGCCTGCATTTGACCTTCGGAATCGGCTTCCAACTTGAGTATGGAACCCGGTTGGAGTTGACCGGAGATCATTTGTTCAGCCACCACATCTTCGACATATTTCTGGATAGCCCGCTTAAGTGGTCGAGCCCCAAATTGAGGGTCGTACCCTTTTTCGGCTAACAAATCCAACGCTGAAGGTGACAGCTCGACCTTGTAACCAAGGCTCTCAATACGCTTAAGAACCGAATCAAGGGTCAAATGAATAATCTTGGCCAACTCTTCGCGATCGAGGGAATTAAAGACGATGACATCGTCAATCCGGTTCAGAAATTCAGGAGAAAAAGTTTTCTTAAGCGCGTTTTGGATCACCGAATTGCTTTCTTTTTCTTTGGCTTCCACCTTGCTTGGCGTGGTGAAGCCAACCCCTGTCCCAAAATCTTTGAGTTGCCTTGAACCAATGTTCGAAGTCAAAATGATTAAGGTGTTTTTGAAGTCCACCTTGCGGCCCAAGCCGTCGGTCAATTGGCCGTCATCCAGTACTTGCAACAACAGATTGAAAATATCGGGGTGCGCTTTCTCAACCTCATCCAAAAGAATAACCGAATAGGGCTTACGGCGAACCTTTTCGGTAAGCTGACCCCCTTCTTCGTAACCCACATAGCCCGGAGGCGCGCCGACCAAACGGGAAACAGCAAATTTCTCCATGTACTCGCTCATATCAATACGGATAAGAGCATCTTCGGTATCAAACATAAAGCGGGCCAGCTCCTTGGCCAATTCGGTTTTACCAACCCCCGTTGGTCCCAGGAAAATAAAGGACCCCATGGGCTTACGAGGATCTTTGAGACCAGCCCTGGTGCGGAGAATGGCTTTGCTCACGGCCTCAACGGCCCGGTCTTGACCAATGACCCTCTGCTTGAGCTCGGACGCCATGCGCCCGATGCGTTCGGCCTCGGTCTGGGCAATCCGTTTCACAGGAACGCCTGACATCATGGCCACCACCTCAGCGATATGATCTTCTGTAACGGTGAACCGGCTTTTGCGGGATTCTTCTTCCCAACGCTGTTTGGCTTGTTCCAGTTCTTCCAGTACTCGCTTTTCGTTATCCCGTAATTTGGCAGCCTCTTCGTAACGCTGGCTTTTGACCACTTTGTTTTTTTGATCGCGAATCTCTTCGACCGCCGCCTCCAGGCGGGTCACATCTTCGGGCACACGAATGTTTCCAATATGAACCCGCGCTCCTGCCTCATCCAATGCATCTATGGCCTTATCCGGAAGAAAACGATCCGTAATGTAGCGATCCGTTAATTTAACACAGGCGCTGATAGCCTCTTGAGTATAAGCCACCTGGTGATGGTCTTCGTATTTCTGACGAATATTGTTAAGAATTTGAAAAGTCTCCTCGGGCGATGGTGGATCTACCATGACTTTTTGGAAACGCCGGTCCAAGGCCCCGTCCTTTTCAATAAACTGACGGTATTCGTTCAAGGTCGTGGCCCCGATGCATTGTATCTCGCCTCGGGACAAGGCCGGCTTGAACATATTGCTGGCGTCCAACGATCCCGATGCACCTCCCGCACCGACCATGGTATGAATCTCGTCGATAAAAAGAATTACATCCGGGGATTTTTCCAATTCATTCATCACGGCCTTCATCCTTTCTTCGAACTGTCCACGGTATTTGGTACCGGCCACCAAGGAGGATAAGTCCAGTGTAACAATTCGTTTATCAAACAAAATTCGAGAGACCTTTTTTTGGTGAATACGCAATGCCAAGCCTTCGGCAATGGCGGTTTTTCCAACCCCGGGTTCCCCTATCAAAATGGGATTGTTTTTTTTGCGACGACTGAGAATTTGGGAAACCCTTTCTATTTCTTTCTCACGACCGACAATTGGAT
>RFOZ01000053.1 GCA_009926405.1 Cytophagia bacterium | reverse complement strand
ATCCTTGTTCAAACGTTGGGGGATTCCAAACCGAATTGGAACAACTTAACTCAAACCATCGAACTCCTTCAACAAGACTGGCGAAATACAGGACCGGTTACCAAAGACAAGCAGGAGACCATCTGGAAACGTTTCAAAACCGGGTTGGATATCTTTTATTCCGCTCGCCTTCAGCATTTTAAATCGGTCAAAGCCGAAATGCAAAGCGTTGTTCAGCAACGAGAAATCTGGTGCAAAGAAGCCGAATCTTGGCAAAACTCCGAAGATTGGAAAGCAGGAACCCAGGCCTTGGTAAACCTTCAAAAATCCTGGAAAGAAGCCCCTGCCCTGCCCCGAAAACTATCCGACAAGTATTGGAATCGTTTCCGTCTGGCCTGTGATGCCTTCTTTACCCGCAAAAACGAATTTTTTTCTGAAGAAAAATCCAAGCAAAGCGAAAATCTTCAAAAGAAAGAAGCCTTGGTTGCCGAACTCTCGGCCTACCAAAGCAGCGGAAACCCCTCCGATGACCTGGCTTACCTCATGCAAATTCAGAAAACGTGGGGAGAAATCGGTTTTGTACCCATGAATCGGAAAGAAGGATTGCAACAGCAGTTTCGGTCCCTCACCAATGCCTGGTTTGATCGGCTCAAAGTGGACCGGGATGCACAACGCGATGCCCAATACCAAAATCGCATCGAAAAAATGATCCAAAACCCCGGGGGGGATAAGGATATCAGTCGCGAACAGACCCAGGTTCAATACAAGGTCAACGACCTACGGAAAGAAATCGACTTGTTGGAAAACAACCTCGGTTTTTTTGGTCGATCCAAAAACGCCGATCTCATGAAGAGCGAGGTCGAAAAAAAGATTCAAGGCCTCAAAGCCCAACTTCTACAGGCCGAAGCTCGGCTTCGACTCCTTCGCCAATCCCGAACCGAATCCAGCCCGAACCGAAAATAAAAGGGTCCCTTCAGAGCCTCTTCAAGAATCGTATTTGCCCAACAACCGCAACAAGACCTCGAAGTCTCGGGAATAAGGCGCCTCAATAACGGGAACTTGCAGTTCCGGGCTATCGATGCTAACGGCATGGGCATGCAATGCCAAACGCCGCATCATCGGGGTCTCCAATTCCTGATTCTTGGACATTCGGTATTTGCGGCCTTTGATCGCCGAAAGCAAAGGAAATTCCCCTCCGTAGACCTGGTCAGCGACGATGAGGCAGTTTTGAGAAGCAAGATGAACCCGGATCTGGTGGGTACGACCGGTAACCGGTCTGCATTCCAAAAGGGTAAAATGACGGAAATAAGCCAAACTGTTCACGTAGGTCAAGGCTGATTTGCCGTTGCGGAAATCAACCCGGACGCTGCCATCCCGGCCTTGCCCAAGTGGCAAGTCAATCGCTTGGTTATCAAATCGATGAATACCACCCACCAGGGCATGGTACACCTTGTTCACCTGTCGCTTTTCAAAGGCCATGGCCACCGACCGGTACGCCTCATCAGAACCCGCGAAGAGCATGACCCCTGAAGTCTCTTTATCCAAACGGTGACAAGGGGTCAAGGCGGGATTCCAGGCCCGAGCCAACCGCAATAGACTGGAGTTGCCGGGGGTCCTTTCGTCCAGTGTGGCGATCAAAGGCGGTTTGTTCACCGCCAACAGATCCCCTTCCTGCCACAAAACCATATCCTCAAAGGATGGTCTCTTCATGGCGCAAAGCTAAAGCTCGCGACCTAGGTATGGGCCTTGTTCAGGGTAAACCCAAAGGTGGAACCCATCCCGGCCGTGGAACGCACATGAATGGTCTGCCCATGCACCTCGAGCATGTGCTTAACAATCGCCAAGCCCAATCCGGTACCGCCTTCGGAACGGGACCGGCCTTTGTCCACCCGATAAAAACGCTCAAATAGCCGCGGCAAATGTTCGGGTTCAATCCCCATTCCATTATCCGAGATTTCAATCAAAAATTGTTGACCCATGTCCACAACCCCTACCTGGGTAAGGCCCTGGTCGTTGCCGTAATGAATAGAATTGGAAAGCAAATTGACCAAAACCTGACGAATTTTTTTTCGGTCGGCATGGACTCCAAATGGAGGTTCGCATCCAGCCTTGATTTCAATTTGGATTCCGCGTCCCCTTGCTTTGTGATCAACCGAATCAAGAACATCTTGCAGCAATTCATGCAAGTCAAAATCTTCCCATTCCATGCGGACCGAGCCCGATTCCAATTCGCTGATGGTTAACAAATCTTTGACCAAGGCCTCCATGCGATCCGCCGAACGAGCTGCCTTCTGAAGGAAGGCTAGGTTGGTGGCGGGATCATCCTTGGCCCCATCCAAGAGCGTATGGATATAGCCTTGAATATTAAAAATCGGAGTCTTTAGTTCGTGCGATACATTCCCTAAAAACTCCTTGCGATAGCGTTCCAGGCGTTCTTGTTCTTCCCGCTTCAGGTTCTGTTCCTTGCTCCAACGGGTAACGGCTTCGTCAACCCGACCCAAAGGATCCGAAAGCAGCCCCGTCGATTGGTCGTTGGCCAAGGTCGCTTTGGTTTGCTTGATGGTTTGGAGAATATGATGGATTTGATGAGAGACGAAGGTCTTAACCAGATACGTCGAGGAAAGGAAACCGCTTAGACTTCCAACGAAGCCCAAAGCAAAGGCCTCAAACCAACCAAGACCCAAGCCCCAAGCCGCCAAAGCAACAAAGACAAAAACGGCGGCGGATACCATACCCGCCAATTGACTTGGAGTTAGGTTCATCAAAGAAGCTCGAATTTATAGCCTACACCCTTAATCGTACTAAGGTAGGCATCTCCGAGCTTTTCACGAAGTTTACGAATATGAACATCGATGGTGCGGTTGATGACCACCACATCGGATCCCCAGATTTGTTCCAAAATTTGATCCCTGGTAAAGACTTTGCCCGGCTTGGATGCCAAGAGAAACAGCAATTCAAATTCCTTGCGGGCCAGGGGAATTACTTTACCGGCTTGGGTGACCTGATAGGATTCACGATCGATGACCAAATCCCCTACCTGAAGACGACGATGAACCTCGTGGGTTGAATCGACTTGTGAACGACGAAGAATGGCCTCAATTCGGCTAAGCAATGCCCGAGGCTTGATGGGCTTGGTCAAAAAATCATCTGCGCCGGCCTGAAAAGAGAGAACTTCCACAAACTCCTCATCACGGGCCGTGAGAAAAAGCACAAAACATGATTTCAAAGCAGGTATCATCCGAAGCTGCTTGCAGGTTTCCATGCCGTCCATTTTGGGCATCATCACATCCAACAAAACCAAATCGGGAACGAATTCCCTGGCTACCTTCAGGGCATCCTGACCGTTTTCGGCTGTTTTGACGAGGTAGCCTTCTTTGATTAAATTGTAGGAAACGATTTCCAGAATATCGGGTTCATCATCCACCACCAGGATTTTGGTTGGTTTAAAGGAACCGGACGGAGACATACGAATCGATTTTAAGAACGGTACGAAGAAAGGGAACAAGGCATGAGCGTCTTGTTAAGCCTAAGTTAATTTAACGCTTCTTTGAGCAAGGCAGACGCCCTTGAAGGTTGGGCTCTACCCCCGGTCCTTTTCATTATTTCTCCCATAAACAATGCTAAGAGGCCTTTTTTGCCGTCGCGGTATTCCTGTACTTTGGCAGGCATGGAGGCCAAAACTTCTTGGATCAAGGCAGGTAGGTCATCGTCCCCGGGCCCACCTACCAAACCCAATCCCTGCATAAGATCCTGCAAGCTACGTGCGGGTTCTTCAATCCACGCAGGCCACACCTGCTGCACCGCTTGGTGATGGCTGAGTTGGCCTTCCTGAACCGCGTTGATCAAAAGAGCGAGGGAGGCTGTCGAAATCGGCAAGGCCGAAACCGGTAAGGCCTGGGCATTCAACCAGGTTTTGACCGGTCCCATCGTCCAATTGGCCGCTTGTTTGGTGTGTGGCGTCCCCGAAATCAGCGAAAGAAACCACAAGGCCAGTTCTTTTTGATCGCATAGTACACCGGCATCGTACGCACTGAGTCCTAGCTCTTGGGTGAATTGGGCCATCAAAGCGGCCGGTAACGGGGGCATTTTGGCTTTGATTCCTTCAACAACCGTTGGAGTCACCAAAATCGGTGGCAAATCTGGCTCAGGGAAATACCGATAATCGTTGGCCGCTTCTTTGGAACGAAGCGAATAGGTGGTTTGGGCCTGGGGATCGAAGGATCGGGTCTCGGAAACGATGCGTTCCCCGTTTTGGAGAGCCTCGCATTGGCGCAAATATTCGTATTCGATGGCTTTTTGGACATGACGCATGGAGTTCATGTTCTTGACTTCGACTTTAACCCCAAATTCCAACGAACCCTTGGGACGTACCGAAATATTTGCATCGCATCGAAGGGAGCCCTCCTCCATATTTCCGTCACAGATTTCCAAATAGCGAACCAATCGACGAATTTCTTGCAAGTACAGATAAGCTTCTCGGGCTGTGCGCAGATCGGGTTCCGAAACAATTTCTAACAAAGGAACCCCGCAACGATTCAAATCCACCAAGGTGTCGAGCGGATCCTGATCATGAATGCTCTTGCCCGCATCCTCTTCCATATGAATCCGAGTAATTCCTACCCGGCGGTGCTTCCCTACTTCGATTTCAAGATCCAAGTACCCACCGTAGGCCAAGGGGGTCAGGTGCTGTGTGATTTGGTAACCTTTGGGCAAGTCCGCATAAAAATAGTTTTTGCGGGCAAATTCATTGTACTCTCGAATTTGGCAATTCATAGCCAAACCCAACAAGACGCCGTATTCCAAAACTTGACCGTTAAAACGAGGCAAGGTGCCGGGGTGACCCATGGAAATAGGCGATAAGAGGGTATTGGGCATGGCTCCAAAATCGGTGCTATCCCCACAAAAAGCTTTCGATTGGGTCCGAAGCTGAACATGGACCTCCAAGCCCACCACCAATTCATACATTGTTAAAACATCGGTCATCATCCTGAATTATAATTCTAAATCAACGAAAGCAGGGCTTGGTCCAAAGCCAATCGAAGGGATTCAGCGTTCATTGGAACTGAACCCGAAGGCAGATCCGCACTCCCCATGGCCAGGTGGGCCTGCCCTCCGCCCTGTCCCCCCATCGCTCCCAAAAGGCTTCGTAGAATTTGACCCGCATTCTTGGTCTTGGATGCGGTTTCACCCAATGCGAGGCAGGCGTAAAAACGGCCCTCCACCAGGGCTCCCAACAACACCAAGGCCTGCGGATCGTGACTTCGAAGTTTGGTTGCCATGGCCTTGAGCGTATCGGGTTTGCGAACATCGCAAACTTTGACCAAAACGGAATGGCCCCCAAGATGCTTTTCAAAACCCTTCAAGGCCTCTTCGACCAAAGAATCGGCATGTTTTTGGTCCAGTTCTTCGATTTTTTTGCGCAATTGCCCCAATTCCTCAAGGCTTTTCCCTGCTTGAGCCAAAAGGTCTACCGGATTTTTGAAAAGGCCTTTGACCTGTTCAAGCAATTGCAAACGCTCCTCCACCCAAGCCTCGGCATGGGTTCCGCATACGGCCTCCATCCGTCGGATTCCCGAAGCCACGGCGCTTTCAGAAACCACCCGAAAGAAACCAATGCGACCGGTATGGTCCACATGGGTTCCACCGCATAGTTCCATGGAATACGTTCCGCCAAACGATACAACCCGAACCGAATCCCCGTATTTCTCACCAAAAAGGGCGGTCGCACCTTGCTCCATCGCCTCGCTGATCGGCACATTACGTGATTCTACCAAGGGCATGGCTTGGCGTACGGCGTCATTAACCTCCTCGACGATGGCGTGGATCTGTTGTTCTGTAACACGACCTGTATGCGCAAAGTCAAAACGCAATTGATGCGGTGAAACCAAGGAACCCTTTTGCTGAACATGGTTTCCGAGGTGCTTGCGTAAAGCGGTGTGCAACAAATGCGTCGCACTGTGATGGGCACTAATGTTTTGCCTACGCTGGGCGTTCACCTCCGCCCTGAAGTTTTGTTCGGGATTAGCGGGTAATTGATTCACCCGATGAATCCAAACATGGTTTTCTTTGAAGACATCCAATACCTCTAAAATTTCTCCATCCTCACCTACCAGTTGACCCGTATCCCCTACCTGACCACCGGATTCGGCATAGAAAGGAGTCATCTCCAGCACCACATGGGCTTGTTCCGAATCACCACTGCGGACCATCCGTTGACGAAGCAGACGACTGGTGCTTTCGGTTTGATCGTACCCCACAAACGTTGATTCAAGGGTGGTATCCCCTTTGGTCCATTCCATCCACTCCCAATCCCCGGTCACCAGGCGGGTGGCGGAACGGGAACGTTCCCGCTGCACTTGCATGGCTTTCTCAAAGCCGGCTTGGTCCATACCAAAACCTTTCTCGGTCAGGACCAAAGCGATGAGATCCGGGGGGAATCCATAGGTATCAAACAACTCGAAGGCAGTCTCCCCGTCCATTTGGACCGCCTGGCTGGAAGATGCCTGGGGCCTTTGGGCCATCATCCAATGATCCATACGCTGCAGCCCTTTGGCCAAGGTGCGCAAAAAGTTGGTTTCCTCGGCCTGAAAGGTCTGAATAATCAGCGTTTTTTCGCGGACCAATTGGGGTAAAACGCCTCCTAAACCGGCAACCACCGTGTCAACCAAACGATAAAGCGTCGGTTCTTCGAAACCCAAATACGTGTAACCGTATCGAATTGCACGACGAAGAATTCGACGACATACATAACCCGCCTTGGCATTGGATGGCAATTGACCATCCGCGATTACGAGGCAGACCGCCCGCATATGGTCGGCCACCACCCTCATAGCGATATCCACCGATTCATGGCCCGCCCCGTAGCGATGACCTGAACAGGCCTCGATTTGACGGAGGATGGGAACAAAAACGTCGGTATCGTAATTGCTGGAGGCACCGGCTACGGCCCGACACAATCGTTCGAATCCCATGCCCGTATCCACGTGACGTGCTGGCAATGCCTGCAGTCGACCATCGGCCAGGCGCTGGAATTCCATAAAAACCAGGTTCCAAAGCTCGATGACTTGGGGGTGATCCCGATTGACCAATTCCCTGGCATCCATAGCCTTGCGCTCCTCATCGCTGCGCAAGTCCATATGAATTTCGGAACAGGGACCGCAAGGACCCGTATCCCCCATTTCCCAAAAATTATCCTTTTTGTTACCAGGCAAAATTCGATCCTCCGAAATCCATTGTTTCCAAAAGTCCCTGGCCTCCGAATCCGCCTTCAAACCATCGGAAGCATCCCCCTCAAAATAAGTTACATAGAGCCTGTCTTTGGACAAACCATAGGGGCCGGTCAAAAGTTCCCAAGCCCATGCAATCGCCTCTTCCTTGAAATAATCCCCAAAGGACCAATTGCCCAGCATTTCAAAAAGCGTATGATGGTAGGTATCCTTGCCTACATCCTCCAGGTCGTTATGCTTACCGGATACACGCAAACAAGGTTGGGTATCGGCCACCCGGCGAAAATCAGGGGTTCGGTTCCCCAAAAACAAATCTTTGAATGGATTCATCCCCGCATTGGTGAACAAGAGCGTCGGGTCGCCCTGCACCAGCAAAGACGATGGCTGGGCAATATGATGCCCTTTGGATGCAAAAAAATCCAAAAAAACTTGTCTGACTTCTTCGGCCTTCATACGCTATGCTCTGTTCGTGTTAAGGCTCGAAATTACTTAATTTTGGGCAAATGGCCCGTCTGCGTTACGAATTCAATCCTGTCAAACTCGTCTTTGAACAGGTTCGTCAGCCTTGGCACAAGAAACTGCTTGTGCTCTTGGGCTACTTTTCGGCCGCCGTGGTCTCCTCGGTCTTGGTTATCTCCTTGGCCTATACCTTTTTGGACTCGCCCAAAGAGAAACAACTCAAGGAGGAATTGGCTGAAATGGAATGGCGGTACCAAGCCCTGGATCGACGTCTGGACCTTATGAGAAACGCCCTTGCAGAATTAGAACAAAGGGATCGGAACATTTACCGGGTCATTTTTGAGGCCGAACCCCTTGGTTCAAACTCGGCTCCCCAAAAGTCTGATATCAACGCCTATTCCTACCTCGCAACCTATCAGTACGGTGCCCTTATGGCCACGACCGCGCTCAAAACCGAAAAACTTAGCCGAACCTTGCTGGAACAATCCCAGTCCTACCGAGAATTAGGCACCCTCATCCGTCAAAAAAACCG
>RFOZ01000052.1 GCA_009926405.1 Cytophagia bacterium | reverse complement strand
CCCTACTGCTGCCTCCCGTAGGAGTCTGGTCCGTATCTCAGTACCAGTGTGGGGGATCATCCTCTCAGACCCCCTAGCCATCGTTGCCTTGGTGGGCTATTACCCCGCCAACTAGCTAATGGCACGCATGCCCATCTCCAACCGCAATGCTTTAATGGCTGAACCATGCGGTTCTACCATCTTATGCGGTATTAATCCCGGTTTCCCAGGGCTATTCCCCAGTTGGAGGTAGGTTGCATACGCGTTACGCACCCGTTCGCCACTCTCGCAGAACCATTGCTGGTCCTGCTGCCGTTCGACTTGCATGTATTAGGCCTGCCGCTAGCGTTCATCCTGAGCCAGGATCAAACTCTCCATAGTATGTAAAAAAAATTAATTATTTGTCTTTGTGTGAATCTTGGGGGAAGCACGTCATCCTCACGGACGGACGCATTCCTTACTTTGGTATTCAGTATGTCAAAGAACGATGCCCGAACAGCTTCCGGGCAAAGCGGACGCAAAGGTAAAACCCGAAAATCCCATTTGCGACCTCATAAGCGGGATTTTTTTTGGAAAAAATCGAGGAGCTGTTATTCAAGGACTTACCTTAACTCCGCGATTTTTTCGGGACGACAAAGGTAGCGCATTTATGCTTTTTGCGCCTGCTATTCCCTTTTTTGTGGAAAACTAAAAGGTATTCGTGGCCAAAAGCACCAAGGTACAGGCCTGAATGCACTCGATGCCCCTTGCGCGCAGTGCCTCTTCCAGGGCCGGGTTTTCGGTACCCGGATTGAAAAGAATCCGTCGGTATTCCTTGACCATGAGGGTTTCTATCCAAGAGACTTGGGCAGTCGGCCCCAAATACAAGGTGATGGTATCGGGTCTAAAGGAATTCTCCAAGGGCCATTGGTTATGGATGGGCATACCATCGACATCCCCCGAACGCTGACCCAGCAAATAACAAGCATGCCCTTTTTGTTTTAAAAGAATGGCGGCGCGGTAAGCGTAGCGATCAGGATTGGCAGACGCGCCAAGGACCAAAACATTCATCGTAGGTGGTTTTCAATTAAAATTTCCCCATGGCAGGCTAAGGGTTGGGGTATTGAACCGAAAGAGCATCAACACTACGCCGCGCATCCAGGATTGCGCTCATTATTCCGCCTGCGTAACCCGCCCCTTCGCCTACCGGGTAGAGGTTGGTGCAATCGGGATGATGAAGTCCAACAGGAACCCGCGGAACCCGTACTGGAGAGGATGTTCGCGATTCAGGACCGGCGACAACCGCCCCCTCATCAAACAAACGAGGCCACTTTTTGGCCCATTGTTTCAAACCATTGGCAAGCCTTGCTTGAATAGCAGGCGGGTACAAACGATGCAATTCGCTGGCCTTGGTACCTGGTCGATAAGAACAAGGCTCTAACAAAGCACTTGGTCTGCCGAACACAAAATCTCTTAAATTTTGGGCAGGAGCCCATTGGTGACCACCCCCCATGGTCAGGGCGTTCCTTTCGATCTGCTCTTGAAAGCGAAGAAGGGCCAAAGGATCATCGCTGCGGGCCTTGGGGATATCCGCAAGATGGATCTCGGTCACCCAGCCCGCGTTGGCGGTGCGGTTGTTGCGTTTGCTGGGGGACCAACCGTTGGTCACAACCTGGTCAACGGAAGTGGAACAGGGAGCCATAATGCCCCCGGGACACATGCAAAACGAATACACACCCCGGCCATCCACCTGCTCCACCACCGCATAAGAAGCGGCCGGCCAACCTTCGGTCAAGCCCCCTTCTCTACGGTACCTCCATCGGTTGATCCAGTCCTGGGGATGTTCAATGCGAACGCCCATGGCCAAGGGTTTTGCCTGCAATTCCAAACCAGCTCGCAACAACATGTCAAAAACATCTCGCGCGCTGTGTCCGGTGCATAGCATGACGGTCTCAACGGGGATCCGCTCGCCGTTCTGCAATTCCAAGGCCCGAATCTTGGTTTTGACACGCTCCAACCCCACCACGCGCTTGTTAAAATGGATGCAACCGCCTCCCTCCAAAACGGTCTGCCTGGCTTTTTCGATTAAGGCAGGCAATTTGTTCGTACCAATATGAGGATGAGCATCGTACATAATCTGCACAGGGGCCCCCAAGTCAACCAAAAGGCGGAGTACGGTGGCAACATCGCCCCTTTTCGTTGCCCGGGTGTACAATTTACCATCGCTAAAAGTGCCAGCCCCCCCTTCGCCATAACAATAATTTGACTCAGGGTTGAGTCGCCCTTCCCGGCTGAGCAATGCAACTTCCCGCCTTCGTTCACGCACGGCCTGTCCCCTTTCCCAAACCACAGGCCGCCAACCCCGCTCAAGGCACCGCAATGCAGCAAAGAGACCGGCAGGGCCCGCGCCGATTATATTCAAAACGGGTGCATTTTCGGGCAATTGGACGGGCTCAAAGGGCTTCCCCCGGGCCGAAACAGCTTCGGGAGAGCCGGCATCCGCCGCAAGAACACTCACCAAAGGACGAGAACCCCTTGCATCCAGGCTTCGACGTAGAATGGTCAGGCCTGCGGGTGCCGAATCAGGATAGCGATTTCGCAGAAAACCCTCCAAATCCGCGACCGCGTAGGCCTCAGCCGGATCAAGCTCAAATCGATGCGTTGCCATGGACAAATTTCCGTTGTGGATGCAAATATGAGGGCAGCCAGACCTTATCCACCGAAAATCCCCACTTATCCACCTGGATTCTTGGCTTATACACGATCCGGTGCCGTATCCTCGGAAAATGAGGAAAAGAAAAAACCAATAACAAAAAAGAGGAGCGGCCAAAAGCCTAAGTTTGTGGGATGGAACCCACCAATACTTTGCTCAAAAAGCGCGGCGTGGGCCGCAGCACCCTCCCTACCATTGCAGGCCTGGGAGGCAAATTACCACCGCAGGCCCTTGAGGTAGAACAAGCGGTTCTGGGTGCCTTGATGTTGGAAAAAGAGGCCCTTTCCCAGGTTATCGACCTTCTGCACCCGGATGTTTTCTACATGGAGAAGAACCGCTGGGTTTTTGAGTCCATTCGCCTCCTTTTCGAAAAATCCGAACCGGTGGATATATTGACCGTCACCCAAGAGCTCAAGTCCTTGGGGCGTTTGGAGGAAGTTGGCGGATCCTACTACATTGCCGAGTTAACCAACCGCGTCAGCTCATCCGCTAACATTGATTACCATGCGCGCATTCTCTTGGAAAAATACATATTGCGAGAGCTCATTCATTTATCGGGGGATATGTCCACCGAAGCCTTTGATGATACAACGGATGTCTTTGAATTATTGGATCGTTGCGAAACAAGACTCTTTGGGATTGCTGACCGTAACATAAGACGAAATGGGGACGGAATTCACGATTTGGTCCAAAAGGCCTTCAAACAAATTCAAGCCGTTTCCCAACAGGCGGATGGATTATCGGGCATCCCTTCCGGTTTTACTGAACTGGACCGCCTGACCTCTGGCTGGCAGAGAGGAAGCCTGAATATTATAGCAGCGCGACCCGGTATGGGTAAAACGGCGTTTGTCCTGAGTCTTGCACGCAATGCCGCCGTTGATTTTCAGAAAGGCGTGGCGTTCTTTTCGCTCGAAATGTCGGGCATTGAGCTAATCAACCGCCTTTTGTCCTCCGAAACAGAAATAGAAGGAGAAAAACTCAAAAAAGGCAAACTCGCACAGCACGAATGGATCCAGTTGAGTAGTCGCACGGATAGTTTGACCAGGGCTCCCTTGTACATTGACGACACCCCTCAACTTACGCTTTTTGAGTTACGAGCCAAGTGTCGACGCCTTAAATCCAAACACGACATACAACTTATTGTTATTGATTACCTGCAACTCATGGGCGGTGGGTCCAACGACGCATCCGGCATGAACCGCGAGCAAGTCATTGCGTCCATTTCTCGCGGACTCAAAGCCCTGGCCAAAGAGTTGGAGGTTCCTGTGATTGCATTGAGTCAGTTAAGCCGTCAGGTCGAAGTTCGAGGAGGAAACAAAAAACCAATGTTATCCGATCTTCGTGAATCAGGAGCCATCGAACAAGATGCAGATATGGTCATGTTTATTTACCGCCCTGATTATTACAACATGGAAGGCGAGGGTTATCCTGACCAAGCTCAAATCATTGTTGCAAAACACAGGAATGGGCAAACCGGGGAGATTAATTTGAGGTTCCAAGCCAAATACGCCCGCTTTGTGAATCCAGGAGGACCGGGGGGCGCCGCTGATTTTTCGGGACGGCGGGATCCCAACGAACCCAACAACCCTTTCTCCGGTTTGGACCGAACCTTTCCCTCCCGCCTGAACGAGATGGATGAAGGGCCTGCGCCCTACTAAAAAACATCTTGGGGATGAAGGATGCCCGCTTGATAGAAGAACCCATTATTCCCTCAGCTTGGGGTCCTTTTTTGGAAGAGTGGGGAGCCCTTAATGCCTTGCAAGGGCCCCTCAAAAATCTCCGACGGGCCCTTGCTCAAAACGAAGTCGTTTACCCCGAATCCAGGCATCTTTTTAGGGCCTTGGAGGCCGTGCCTCCCGAAGGGGTTCGGGTGGTTTTGCTGGGTCAAGACCCCTACCCCGGAGCAGGGCTGGCCACCGGACTCAGTTTTGCGGTGCCAGCCCATGTCCCGGCGCCGCCCTCCCTGCTTAACATCGCCAAAGCCTTGGAATGGGATCGGCAGGCCTGCGTAAACGAGGGTCAACCCCAACTCATGGAGGAACCTATTCGTTGGTTAAACCAGGGACAAGGCAGCGGTTCCCTCCCGGATCTCCCAAGATGGGCCGAACAAGGGGTTCTTTTGCTCAACGAGACGCTCACGGTCCGGGCCGGCGCACCGGGTTCGCATCGAAGTTGGGGCTGGGGGCGGTGGACCGCCAAAGTTTTGGAAGGTTTGGCCCAAACCCAAAAACCCATGGTGTGGATGTTATGGGGCAAAGAAGCCCAAAAGCATCGGAACCCGCGTGTTCATTGCCTGGAGGCGGTGCATCCTTCACCCCTGTCGGCCTACCGGGGCTTTGTGCATTGTCGGCATTTTTCGCAGGCCAATCAACTTTTGCAGGCTTATCTTTAGGGCCATGACCAAAGCACCTTTCTGGACCTCCAAGAGAGTCCTGGAATTGGAAGAATCCCAAACCTTGGCGATGGCTGCCCGCAGTCGTGCCCTGGCCGAACAAGGAATCGAAATCATCAACTTAAGTTTGGGTGAACCGGATTTTGATACCCCGGATCATATCAAAGCCGCAGCCTGCCGGGCGGTTGAAGATAATTTCTCGCATTACACCCCGGTTGCCGGATACGCTGATTTGAGGACGGCGGTTTGTCAAAAAATGAATCTTGAATTGGGCTGGACGGTAGAACCCGGTCAAGTCATCTTTAGTACGGGGGCCAAACAAAGCCTGATTAATGTCTTGTTATCGGTACTCAATCCCGGAGATGAAGTTTTGTTGCCCGCACCTTATTGGGTCAGTTATGCCGGGATGGTTCAAATGGCCGAAGCCAAAGCCGTGGTGGTGGTGGGCTCCCCTTCCAACGGGTACAAGGTCTTGCCCGAGCAACTGGAAAATGCCATCACCACCAAAACCCGTATGCTCTTGTATTCTTCGCCTTGCAACCCCAGCGGGGCGGCCTACACCGCGGAGGAATTGGAGGCCTGGGCCCAAGTCCTGCGCCGCCACCCTGAGGTCTTGGTGGTTTCGGATGAAATCTACGAGCACATACGTTTTGAAGGAACGCATGCCAGCATCATTCAATGCGAAGGCATGAAGGACCGCACCGTGGTAGTGAATGGCATGTCCAAAGGCTATGCGATGACCGGTTGGCGTTTAGGCTATGCAGTGGCTCCCCCCGAAATTGCAGAGGCCTGTGTCAAATTGCAGGGGCAGTATACCTCCGCCACCTGTTCCATTGCCCAGCGGGCCGCCTTGGCGGCCCTCACCGGTCCCATGGAACCCACTTACCGGATGCGTGAAGCCTTTCGTCAACGCAGAGATTTGTTTTACAAAGCCATGGAGGGTCTCTACGGCTGGGAATGCCCGCTTCCGCAGGGCGCTTTTTATCTTTTCCCACGCATTGCTGCGTGGTTCAAACTTTCATGGAGAGGTGAGCCCCTGGGTCATGCCGAGAGGGTTACATCGTTTTTACTTGAAGAGGCCCGTGTCGCCACCGTAGCAGGCGATGCCTTTGGTTGCCCGGACTGTCTACGCTTATCCACGGCCAGTTCAGAAGACAAACTTTTGGAAGCCGCCCAGCGAATCCGGTCGGCCATCGAAGAACGATTGGGTGAACACCGTGTTGGCTGATTTGCCGGTTTGGCCCTCGCTACGAATTTTGGTGGCAGGGGATTTAATCCTGGATACCTATGGGATTGGTCAAGTAAGCCGTCAATCTCCCGAAGCAGCCGTTGAGGTTTTGGACTTGCTCGAATGGCAACACCGGGTAGGAGGTGCCGGCAACGTTGCCCTCAACCTGGTCGGGTTGGGCCATGAAGTTCGACTCTTGGCTACGGTGGGCCAAGATCCAGAGGCAAGCATTCTTCGTGGCTTGCTCCACCATGCTGGGGTTAGCGACCGATACTTGGGGACCCTTTCGGGTGTTCCAACGACCCACAAAACCCGTTTTCTCGACGGTGAAAGACACCTTTTGAGGGTTGACCGGGAACAAAGGAACCCTCAAGATCCGGCCATTGATTTGCTTTTGGAACAAGGTTTGGACCAGGCCTTGGATGGCTGCAACGCCCTGGTTTTGCAGGATTACGAAAAAGGGTTTTTCAACCCGGTGCGCATCGCTCGCTTCATCCAATTGGGCCGTGAACGGGGTATCCCCGTTTGTGTTGACCCCAAGCATTTACATTTTTGGGAATTCCAAGGGGTGGACCTGTTCAAGCCCAACCTCAAGGAACTAGAACAGGCCTTGGGTCGCAAAATCCGAACCGATAACCAGGAATTGGAACAGGCCTGTGCCGAGGCAAGGGAACGGCTGAATTGCCGATTGCTGCTGGTAACCATGGCCGATATGGGGCTCTGCTGGATGGATGAGCAAGGGTTTGGTCGTTTGGAAACAAGTCCCATCGCGGTGGTGGATGTCTGCGGAGCGGGGGACTCGGTGATTGCTGCCGCTGCCTGTGCCTTGGCCTCGGGCATGGAGGTCCGCCATATTGCCGCCTGGTCCAATCTTTGTGGTGGGCTGGCTTGCCTCAAATCCGGGACACAGCCTTTAGTTTTGGCAGAGGTTCTTCGTCATTTGAATACACCCACACCCAAATAAATCGGCCTTGCCCTTTTTTCAATCCGCCTGGTTTCTGCACCTACTCCGTTGGCAAGCGCCGGTAGAGGCCGTTTTGGTGTGGATTCGTTCCATAGGCACCTTGGCATCCGTGGCCTTAATGGTCTTGTATTTTGGTTTTCCCCTAAGCCTGGAGGGGCAATTTGAGGTCATCAATTACCAGAATTCCCTGATTGGGATTTTTGGGATTCGTTACCTCATTCGCTGGCTCTACGCACGCTTTGGCTTGTCTTATTTGGTAGCGAACCCTTTGGAAACTCTGCTGCTGGGACTTTGGGCCTTGGAAGGCCTCTTGGTCGGAGTCGGACACCCATGGTTTGCGAGCCAGGTCGTGTCTTTTGATCAGCTTCTACCCTACGCTTGGTTTGTGCATACCCTGGCTGTAGGATTGGCCGGACAGGAAATCGTCCGCCTCAGCAATTCAGTGGTCACCATTCAACTCAAACCGGCTGCAACCCTTATCTTTTCATTTCTTGTGTTAATCTTAGCAGGGACAGGGCTGCTGATGTTGCCTCAAATGAGCGTGGGAAGGTATGGACTGGGGTTTGAGGATGCCCTTTTTACCTCGGTTTCAGCGGCTTGTGTTACCGGTTTGTCCACCATCGATGTTGGTCAGGTCTTAACCCTCAAAGGTCAATGGGTCTTGATGGGACTCATTCAGTTAGGAGGCATTGGCATTCTAACTTTTGCGACTTTTTTTGCCCTTTTTTTGAAAAAAGGGGTGGGGATTTCCCACCAAGCGATGATCAAGGATTTTATGTCCGAAGAGACCTTGTTTGACGCCAAAAAACTTTTGGGTCAAATCATCTTTTTTTCACTGCTCTTTGAATTGGGTGGGGCCCTGCTCATCTATCTAGCCTGGCCGGTGGAAGCCCCCTTTGCTGATCAACCATCGGTCAAAGCCTTTCACTCGATTTTTCATTCCATATCTGCTTTTAACAACGCTGGCTTTGCATTGTACACCGCCGGTTTAGCCGAACCTTTCCTGTACCATGCCCCTGTCCTTCGCGTGGTTATTGCATTGTTAATTGTTTTTGGAGGCCTGGGATTTCCGGTGCTGCGCGATCTTTTGGGTTACCGTCAGGTAGCAGCCAGGTTGCGAGCCCCCTGGAAAAAATGGAAGCTTTCGACTCGAATTTCGGTTTGGACGGCCATTATCCTGCTTGTGTTCGGAACCTTGCTTTTTGGGATGCTGGAATACAGGATCGGTGGCACGCTGGAGGGACAGAGCCCGGCTCGAATTTTGATTGATTCTTTTTTTGCATCGGCTTCCGCTCGAACGGCAGGTTTTAACACGTTGGATGTCTTGAGTTTTGGAGTGCCTGCCTGCC
>RFOZ01000051.1 GCA_009926405.1 Cytophagia bacterium | reverse complement strand
AAAATCCTGTAAAGGCCTGGAATGCATTGTCTCAGGCCTTTGAATGGGCCGCGCTGGATTAATTGCCTTCAGCGACTCGATCGGAGAACCGCCGTCACGGTAGTGCAAAGCCAAAGGCAAGGCCATAAAAGCGCTGATTCCCGCTTGGGTGCTTAGGGTACTATCCAGAAACATACTCCCCCAAAAAATCAAATGCACCGCCTCAACCAGGACTCGATTCTTTAGGGGACGGTGCTTCCACCACAGCCACCAGGCCCAAGCCAGGAGGCAAACCCCTGGTAACCCAAGTTGGACCCCCAATTCCAACCATTGTTGGTGCGGTCGATGGTAGGGGATTTCCAAGGGATGGTCCTCAAAAAGTTGACGGCCTATCGGAACCATATCCCCGGTGCCCACCCCTAACCAAGGGTGTTGAGACCAAAGGTTGAGGTAGGTTGACCAATACGTGAAGCGCATGCCCATCGATGAAAATTCCGGTTCGCTGTTGGGGTAGCCTTGTTGGCTTTCTTTTATTTCGTTAAAGGCTTCCAAGAATGGCTTACGCACCGAATCCAGGGTATTCCAGGCCAAGAGGCTCAAAGTAACCAGGAGGATCAGGCCCCCAAGCCGCTGCCTTATACCTTCAAACGTATTCCAAACAATCCATGCCAAACCGACCAAGAGACCTACTTGGCCAATTCGGCCTTTGAGCAGCAGGAGTCCAGCCAAAAGGAAGAACATTGCGAGGCCCCGTATCCACCAACCCGTGGAATCGCGTTGCCCAGCCCGGAATTTCTCCATTGATTCGGTTAGGAAGCCTAGCAAGGCAAAGGCCAGAAACATCGAAGCCCGAGGGCGTTGAACCAAGGGCGATGGGATATCGGGGGTTCCCAAAAACCAAGGTTTCCCATTCCATACTAGGCCCACGATCATCAAGGCAACCAATACATTCGCAACCCCAAAAGCGAGCAAAGCTTGACGCATGACCCTGGGCGAGGGGGTCAGGGTCCCCAACATCAGAGGCAAGGTCAAAAAATAATGTTTCTGATTGAGTTCTTGAAGAGTATCCCCTACGCTCTGAGAGTACAGCCCGCCCACAAGGAACAGGATATACAGGGCAGGGAATCCCCATAACAATGGTTGCATTCTCCAATTTTCCCAAACCTGAGCAGCCCGGCCCGATCTCCGCAGTGAAGCCAGCCAGCAACAAGCCATGAGGGCCTCGGCCAAGGAGCCCATGGCTTTCGAAAGGGGAATGGAAGCCACAAAAAGTATCCACGCAACGTCAAAAAGCCGCTGTTCAGGCCTTGAATACCCCAAAGAATGGGTACCGGGGGCGGCGTAAGAGTCAGTGGTTAGGCTCAACGTTGGGGGTGCTTTTGAAGCTCCCAAATTAACGATGGTAGCGCCAGGGCCGTATTTTTGCGGAAACAAACCCTTTCCCCGACATGCTAAACACCATCGAAGAGGCTATAGAAGCGATTGCCCGCGGGGGCGTTATTGTGGTGGTGGACGATGAGGATCGGGAAAACGAAGGTGATTTTGTCGCCGCAGCATCGTTGGTAACCCCCGAGATGATCAATTTCATGGCCACCTACGGGAGGGGTTTGATTTGCACGCCTCTGCCCGAAGAACGCTGCGTTGATTTGGATTTGACCCCCATGGTCACCCACAACACCACCTCCCACCAGACACCTTTTACGGTATCGGTCGATTACCTCGGGGATGGTTGTTCGACTGGAATCTCGGCCCCGGACCGCGCACGAACCATACAGGCCTTGATGGATCCAGCCTCGGTTCCGGCGGATTTTGGAAGACCGGGTCATATTTTCCCCCTCATGGCCCGCAAAGAAGGCGTTCTGCGTCGGGCGGGTCATACCGAGGCCTCGGTTGACTTTTCCAAATTGGCCGGTCTGCCCCCCGGAGGTGTGATCTGCGAGATTATGAACGAAGACGGGACCATGGCCCGCCTCCCTGATTTGCGCCGTATCGCCGACCAACATGGTTTGCCTTTGGTCAGTATTCAAGACTTGATTGCTTACCGTTTGCGGACGGAGAACTTGGTGACCCGCCTGGTAGAAGTGGACTTGCCGACGGCCCACGGTGATTTTCGTCTGGTGGCTTTTGGTCAAGACGGCGTTGCCCAAGAACACCTGGCCTTGGTTAAAGGGGCATGGAAGCCGGATGAAGCCATCGCGGTCAGGGTTCATTCATCGTGCATGACCGGTGATATTTTCGGGTCGTGTCGTTGTGATTGCGGACCCCAATTGCACGAAGCCATGCGTATGATTCAAGAAAGAGGACGCGGGGTGATTCTGTACATGAATCAGGAAGGCCGTGGCATTGGTTTAATTAACAAACTCAAAGCCTATCGCCTTCAAGAAGAAGGCATGGACACCGTGGAGGCCAACCTGGCTTTGGGTTTTTCGATGGACGAACGAGACTACGGAATCGGTGCTCAAATTTTGCGACAATTGGGGGTTCATCGCATGGAGTTAATGACCAACAACCCCACCAAACGCGCCGGCTTAATTGGTTATGGATTGGAAGTGGTCTCTTACATCCCTATATTGACACCGCCCAATCCCCACAACCTCCGTTACCTCGAAACCAAGCGGGACAAAATGGGTCATAGTTTGGAACTCCCGGGTAAACCATGAAAACAGAATTCACCAAAAAGATCTTACCCAATGGTTTGACGGTCTTGGTGCACCCGGACCCGGACACCCGGATGGGATCCTTGAATATAATGGTCAAGGTTGGTTCCAGGGACGAAGACCCGGAACATACAGGTTTTGCGCATCTCTTTGAGCACTTGATGTTTTCGGGTTCCCAACACATTCCATCCTATGACCAAGTCGCCCAATCCATGGGGGCCGAGAACAACGCATTTACATCCAACGATCTGACCGATTACTACCTCACCTTTCCGGCCCATCAGCTGGAGGTAGCGCTGTGGTTGGAAAGGGATCGTATGGGTTGCCCGGTCATTGACCAAAACGCTTTGGATACCCAAAAGAGTGTGGTTATCGAAGAATTCAAACAACGTTATCTCAACCAACCCTACGGGGATGCATGGCTTGAATTGCGGAACCTGGCTTATAAGACTCATCCCTACCGATGGGCCACCATTGGCAAGGAACTCGCTCATATCGAAAAAGCCACCTTGGACGTGGTTTTGGATTTCAAAAATCGCTTTTATGCCCCCGATCGAATGATATTGGCTGTAAGCGGACCTTACGAGGCGGAGCGCGTTGTGGAAACGGTTCATCGCTGGTTCGGGGATTGGGCTTCGTCGGGTTACCAACCCCAGCCAAGACCCCAGGAACCGGTGCAGAACGGAATCCGTCGCTTGGACAAGCCTGGTTTGTATCCGGCTCCGGCTTTATACATGGCTTTTCATATGCCCGGTAGGGGGGAGACCGGGTACCACGCCTGCGATTTGATTACTGATGTGTTATCACGCGGTCAATCCTCTCGTTTGTTCCGGAATCTGGTCATGGAGCGCGGTCTTTTTTCGGATCTTAATGCCTATGTAACGGGGGATATGGATCCAGGCTTGTTGGTGGTAAGCGGGCATTGTGCACCGGGTGTGGATCTTGACTTGGCCGAAAATGCTGTTTGGGAAACCCTTGAAAGGCTACGACACGAAGAAATTACCGAATTTGAACGTGATAAAAGCCTGCATCAAATCGAGTCTTCCTTGGTTTTTGCCCGCTTGCAGGGACTCAACATGGCCATGAATTTGTGTTATTTTGAATACCTCAGCAGTGCAGAAAATTACGACCTCGAACTGGATTGTTACAGGGCGGTTACGCCTGCCATGATCAAGGAGCAAGCATCCATCGTTCTTCAACCCCGCAACGCCTCCGTTTTGCGGTACATTCCTTCCGACCATGCATCCTGACCTTCAGCGCCGACCCTCTGTCACGGAGCATCCTGACCTAACCTGGTCTTGGCCCCTACAGGTGGGTAACGAACAGGGTTCAGCAACCCTTTTGAACCTTGGCAGGGAACCTTTGCTGCGAGTAGAACTCCATTGGAAGTTAGGTACCTGGGATGAACCGGTTTTTTTGTCCGGGCGTTTGATGACTCGACTTCTGAGCGAAGGAACCGTTCGGCACTCAGCCTCCGAATGGACCGGTGCGATGGACTTTTGGGGGGCGCAAGCGCATTTTTCGATTGAGCAAGAGCGTTGCACTGCCACGTTGTATGTCCTGGATGCCTATGTGGACCGGGTATGGCCCTTGTTCCTTGAGGCAGTGTTGGAACCGGCCTTTGACCCGGAGGCATTGATTCGGGTTGTTCAGTCAAAAGTTCAACACTGGAACATCGAATCACGCAAAGTCACGGTGGCTGCTTCGCGTCGAACCCGGTCTTTGGTTTACCCTTACGGGCATCCCGAAGAGCGTCTGTCCTTTCCTGCTGATTACCAAGCCGTAACTGTTGCCGATCTCCGCGAAGCCCACCGTCTTTTGATTCTCCAAAACGCTCCGGCCTTGGGCCTCTGCGGCCCATCAGCGGAGCGTTTCGCTCAGCGGATCTTGAAGGATGTCCAGGAGGCCTGGTCCCCAGATTTCAATCGTTCCCCGGCTGCCCTCTTTGACGTGCCCAACCCAACGCCTGCCCTGATTCATGTACCAATGCCAGAAAACGTTCAGGTTGCCTTGCGCTCGACCTTGGTTTTTCCTTCCAAATCCCATCCTGATTACCATGCCCTCAAAATCTTAACAGTGCTATTGGGGGGGTATTTTGGGTCCAGGCTGATGCAAAATCTCCGCGAGGACAAAGGCTTGACCTATGGCGTAGGAGCTGCCCTTCGTTCTTTCGGAGACCATGGTTTGATGACCGTGCAATCCGAACTGCAGGCAGGTTCCAGCGACCTGGCCTTGGAAGAAGTGCGCTTCGAAATGCAAAGGTTAGGCGCTGAGGATGTAGGCAAACCTGAATTTGATCGGGTTTTGTCTTATTTGCGTGGTCAATGGATGGCCGGTATGGACGGTCCTTTGGCCATGATGGATCGTTATTGGGACCTTTGGCACCACGGCCTGGGCGAGGATTTCCTTCGACGTTCGGTTCAAACCATGCAGGAATTGGAACCTGCCACGCTTCGTCGCATGGCCCAAACCTATCTGGATCCTGATCGCGCGGTGGTCGTTTTGGCCGGCCCTGGTCTTTGATTTTCAAAGTATCTTTCGTCCTCTTCCATGAACGAGACTTATCAAATTCGTCTAAATCGCTTCGAAGGCCCCTTTGATCTTCTCCTTTTCTTTATTGAAAGGGATGAGCTGGACATTCAAGATATCCCTATTGGAAAGATAACCGCCGATTTTTTGGATTATATGCAGCAGATGGCGGAGCTTAACATCGAGCTTGCCTCTGAATTCATTTTGGTGGCCGCCACATTAATCCGCATCAAGGCCCGTATGTTACTTCCCCGTCCCGAATTGGACGAGCAGGGCGAAGAAATTGATCCCCGTGCAGACCTGGCGGCTCGATTGCTTGAATACAAACGGTACAAAGCGGTCACCGAGGAATTGCAGTCGATGGAGCAGCATCGGCAATCCTTGCTACCCCGCGGTAACAAAGAAGAAGAATGGCGCCGTGTGGAGGAAAGCCTGGGTATTGACCAAGATCTTTTGCACGTGGACCTATACCAGCTGCTTAAGTATTTTCATCAGGCTGTGGCTCGGGGAAGCGCCCGTGTAAAGGTGGTGCACAAAGTCACTCCTTACCCGTATTCGATCGCTGCTCAACGAAATTACCTGGCCAATCGACTCAATGCCCGGGAATTCATCACCTTTGAGGACCTCTTTCTGGATTTCACCGACAAAATGCAAGCTATTTTTACGTTTCTAGCAATGTTGGAAATGTTGCAAGTCGGTCGCTTGGAAATCGAGACCCAGGATGAGTTCAATCGTTTTGGGCTTCGCCTCAAGGCCTAATTTTTGGGTGGTACAACCTATACTCTAAACCACCCATGGGACAGGCCTTCTTTTCGACCTACTTTTTGCCGGCTACCTTGGTGCTCATCATGGGGGGTATGGGTTTGTCTTTGAGTTTGCAGAATTTTCGCAATGTGTTGCGCTTTCCCAAAGCCGTTGTGGTTGGTCTGGTGGCCCAGATGGTGGTGCTACCTCTTTTGGCATTTGGGCTTGCTCATGCCTTCGCTTTATCTCCGACCTATGCAGCCGGACTCATGATTGTGGCCTCTTGTCCAGGAGGCGCCTCCGCTGGTTTGATTAGTCATTTACTCAAAGCCAATGTGGCTTTGTCCATGTGCCTAACAACCATCAATTCTTTGTTATGCGTCGCCACCATTCCCTGGCTGGTTGATGCAGCTTTGGGGTATTTTCTGGATCAAAATGCCCAAATTTCTCTGCCGTTTTGGAGTACGGTTCAGGATATTGCTTTGCTTACGTTGTTACCAACGGGTGTTGGCCTTTGGTTACGCTCCCGTTACCCGGACTTTGCCAAGGCGGCCGATCGTCCATTGAGGTATCTAATGCCTGTAATGTTAATCGTAGCTTTTGCAGGGGTTGCAGGTGCCGAGCATCGGGGTACCGATTCCTTGGTTGCTTCCGTTCGTCTGTTGTTACCACCTACCCTTTTATTGAACGGATTGGGAATGCTGTTGGGTCTTATGTTGGCTTTTTTCTTTCGCTTGGGTCCCATGAGCCGGATCACCATACCGCTGGAAGTTGGTCTCCAAAACGTATCCTTGGCCATTTTTGTTTCACAGGTGATGCTCAACAACAACGCAATGGCCCTGGTAGCGGTTGTTTATTCTTCCTTTAGTTTTGGAACCGCTGTTCTCTTTGGTTATTCCCTGAGAGAAATCACCCGTCGGATTCGTCGTTTCTTGCATTTCAGGCGGTTGCAGCGTATCCGTGAAGGATTAAGAGGGCGACCCTAGCCCAATCTTTTTGTTATGGAGTCCAAAGAAGCAGCATCGGAGCACTCAAAACCCATCTTGTACTTGTTACCCTCGCTTTTGGATGCCGAGTGGGGTTCTGATCATATCGGCAGCAGAGTCCGGGAGGTATTGTCGGGTTTGGAGTACTTGGTGGTTGAATCAGAACGGGAAGCAAGGCGGATGATTCGCCGTTTGTTACCGGGGGTGGATCTCAATCGATACAACCTTGTGTTGCTAAACGAGCATCAGCGGGAACCTCGCTACGAAGATTTTTTGGAACCCATGCAAAGAGGGTATTCCGTCGGTTTGATGTCCGATGCAGGTCTTCCGGTTTTGGCGGATCCGGGTTCTGGCTTGGTTCTCGAAGCCCATCGAATGGGTTGGAAGGTGGAGCCACTCAGCGGTCCATCCAGTTTGATGTTGGCGTGGATGGCCAGCGGTCTCAACGGACAGCGAATGGAGTTTCACGGGTATTTGCCGATTCAGGCCAACGATCGCATACGGCAACTGCGCGAAATGGAGCAGCGCTCCCAGCGCACCCATCAAACCCAGGTTTGGATCGAAACCCCGTACCGCAACGATGCCCTGTTGGAATCGGCCCTTCGATGCCTCCAACCGAATACCCTCCTATGCGTCGCTTGTGAAATTACCGGTGGTCCCAAGGAATGGATTAAAACCCGGCGTGTTAATGAATGGGTGGAAGCCATGCAACGAGGGGAGGGGCCGTCCCTTCACAAAAGACCTTGCGTCTTCCTCCTGCAATGCCCCTAAAGATTCCCTGCCCCATAGGCCCTGTGATTGGCTACGAAATCCAAGCAGGTTTTTCGTAAATTCGTGTTTCGCTCCTTAACCCCAAAACCCCGAGGCTATGATCGGATGGATTTTTTTTGCAGTAATCGCCTTGGGCGGTTTCGTTTTTGTTCTGACCAAATACACCAAGGAGCCGCACGATTAACGGCCTAGGGTCTCTCGAACGTTGTTTTTCAGTGAAGTGGCTTCAAGGATGCCCTCAGAAGGCGGTCGTTGATGGCTGCTCCCAATCCTGTGTTGGGGACTTTTTGGGCTAAGATCAAACTGTACTCTTTTTCGAGGCGACGCAGAGCCCCAAACAATCGGTGAGCCGCTTCGCTCAGGCTTCCGGATGAACTGAGGATTTCTTGATGCCAATGCTGGGTTGTGGAATCCAAGAGGGTTTTATCAAAACGAAGCAGGGTCGGTGGTTTTGTCTGCAGGGTTAGCCTTTTGTTTTGAAGCAGCCAATCCACAAGTTCTTGATCGTCCGAAAACAAGTACAAGGGCACGGAGGGGGCGTAATGATGGGCCAAGGTTCCAGGAGCACGCTGGGCTTGACCCACTTGAGCAGGACGGTGGGGCCGCTGAAGGGCCTTACCCAAAAAAGCTTCCAGGGTTTCGGCGGTGAGACCGCCCTCCCTCAATAGAATGGGTTCCCTTCCACTCAGATCCAACACGGTGGATTCTACTCCTATTTGACAGGGACCTCCGTCCAAGATATAAGGAATTTGTTCGCCCAATTGGTCGGCTACATGGTCGGCGGTGGTCGGGCTGGTCCGTCCAAAGAGATTGGCCGAGGGAGCTGCCAGCGGAAAATCCAAGGAACGAAGTAGTTCCAGGGTGAGGGGATGTCGGGGGATTCGGAAACCGGCGGTCTTCAATCCAGCCGAAACCTCGTCGGGTAGAATGGAGGCTTTGGGCAAAATAAGGGTCAAGGGTCCGGGGCTGAAAGCTTCGAGGAGGGCATAGGCCGTATCAGGTACATCCACGGCATAGCGATTCAGTTCCTCCTGACTGGCCAAGTGGACAATGAGTGGATCGGTCAAGGGGCGTCCTTTGGTTTCAAAGACCCTCAGCAAGGCCTCCCGATCGCAGGCATTGGCGGCCAGACCGTACACCGTTTCGGTTGGAATACCGACCGGCCAGCCGTCCCGAAGCCAGGCCCCCGCTTCTTGGATCGAGGTTCCGATTATCGCCATTGATTTCCCATTAATTCCTTCCAAAACCCTGCAAGTTTAGGGCCTCTACGACTAAATTGGCCTCCGTTTCGGACAAAGCCCGGACTTCTACGTATGCGTTTTATTTCAATTATTCGATTGGGGGTCATCGTGGCCCTTTTGGTCGGGACTGGGTTCGGGTCAACGGGTTGGGCTCAGAGCCAGACGCCTGTTGTTCGTTGTGCGACCACGGAGGTGATGGAGCGGATGAGGAACCAAGGATTATGGCCGGAGACCGATGCGCAATTCGAAGCCTGGATGGCTCAACAGCAGGCAGCAACCTCGGGAGGCCAGGGTCGTGCCTTATCACCGGGGACTCTGTACACCATCCCGGTGGTGGTCCATATTATCTATCAAAACGAAACGGATGTTTGGAACATATCGGACCAGCAGGTGCTATCTCAGATTCAAATCCTGAACGAAGATTTTCGCCGACTCAACGCCGATACAGTGAATACCCCGGCCGGTTTTGCGGCGGTTGCGGGATATCCCAACATTGAATTTTGCCTTGCTCGTCGCGATACCCTTGGGCAGAATACCACCGGCATCATTCGGCATCGGTTTCAACAAAGGGCCTCATGGTCAACCGGCCAATTTGACGGGACGGTCAAGCCGAATACGCGCTGGAACCCAAATC